>JALHPN010000230.1 GCA_022842465.1 Polyangiaceae bacterium
CGACGCGAACCGCTTCCGCGCCCTCACCCTCGACGCTCGCGGCTGATCACGCGCTTCGCGGGACGCGGTTCGTCGAGCGGAGTGAGCCGTTCGACGACGCGGTTCGTCGAACGGATACGCTTATCGAGCAACGGCGCGGAGCCGCAACGCGGCCGACGAGGCAGCGCGCGATGTTCGATGTTCTTCGCGAGGCATCGCGTGAAGAACTCGAGGTCCGGGCGACCCGCGCGCGCAACGTGAGAGCTGGCATTGCCCCGCCTTCCGCATCGGTCGGGCACGACGGCGTCACCCCGCCGGATCCGATCAGCGCGGGACGCGGCCGACCCAGGTCGTGTCCGTCCAGTAGACGTACTGAGCGTCGATCGCGATCTCCTTCGAGCGCGTCGCGGCGGTCGTGAGCGGCTCGGCCGAAGGCGATTGGCTTCGGTGGCGCATGATGTTGTTCATGCGGGTCGTCCAGTACTGCTCGCAGTCGTCGCTCGTGATCCGGTGCACGGCGTCGCCGAGGCCGAGCGTGACGGGCACCGGACCCTCGAGCCACGAATTGGCCAAGATGGTCCGTCCCCACCAGCTCCTGCCGTTCGCGAACGCGACCCCGCTGTTCGGATGGGTGTCGCTGAACGTGCGCTGGGTGGCGAGCGTCGACCGGGAGATCCAGCCCTTTCCGTAATTAGAGGGACTCCAGCCCCAGGCCCACACCTTGTCTTCGTAGACCATGAGCTCGGCGACGGTGAACGTGGGCGTGATGGAGACCGTGTTCGTCGCGCCGCCGCCACCTTTCGGAGCGACATTGATCGCGCCCGAGCTCGAACGCGTCCAGTACACGTTCGTCTCATCGACGGCCAGCGCGGTGGGGGACGTGGTGGCGTAGAGGACGGTCGCGCCGCCCCCGCCGATGGGCGAGCGGAGCACCGCTCCGCCGAGCGTGCTCGTCCAGTACACGTACCCATCGTCGACGACGACATGCCAGGGCTTCGCCTGGTTCGTCCCGAGCGCGGTCTTCGCGAGCGTCACCTTGTCGATCTGCCAGACCGTGTCGGACCCGGGATCCGTGACGTAGAGGTTCTGCCCGTCGACGGCGATGTCCTCCGGAGCGGAGAGTCCCGTGACGAGCTGAACCGAGGACGTTTCGACGCACGCCCCCGCGATGCACGTCTCTACCGCTCCGCACGTCACGCCGCATGCTCCGCAGTTGGTGGCGCTGCTCGTCGTCGACACGCACGCCGATCCACAACGCACGAGGCCGACCTTGCAAACGACCCCGCACACCCCTCCATTGCAGACCGGGAGCTCGCCGACGGTGTCGGAGACCGGGCACGCGCGACACGTCGGCCCGCAGCGGTCGGGGTCCGTGCTCGTCGCGTAGCAGGTGTCGCCGCAGGCGGCGTACCCCGGCTCGCACGACGCCACCTTGCAGACGCCACCGCTGCAGCTCGCGGTGCCGTTCTCGACGCCGCACCCGCGAGCGCACGAGCCGCAGGACGTCACCGACGTCGCGAGCGTCTCGCAGGCCCCGTTGCAGTCCGTCTCCGGAAACGTGCACGCCGCCACGCATTGGCCCGCGGAGCACCGCTCGCCGTTCGCGCACGCCTTCATGCAGCTGCCGCACGTCCCAGGCTTCGCGAGGGAGGCCTCGCAGCTCGTCCCGTCTCCGTCGCAGTCGGCGAAGCCCGCGTCGCACGACGCCACCGCGCACGCTCCGCCGTTGCACGTCGCCGTGGCGTGGAGCAGAGAGCACGGCGTGCACGAGCCGCAGCCGTAGCGAGGGTCGTCCTTCGACACGCAGCGGCGGTCGCACAGCACTTCGTTCGGGCCACACGCGGAAGGACAGACGACCCGTACCGGCCCGCTGCCGCCATCGGGGCCCGCGTCGGAGCTCGGGCTCGCGTCTGCGCTCGCGTCCTCGTTGGGGCTCGCGTCCGCGTCCGCGTCGGCGTCTGCGCTGGCGTCCTCGTGGGCCCTCGCGGTCGCGTCCTCGTTGGCGCTCGCGTTCGCGGCGCTGTTCGCGTCAGGCGTCCGCGGGATCGCGGTCTCGGAGCCCGCGTCGGCGTCGTCCTGCGTCGCCGCGGAGCATGCTGCGACGATCACGAGCGCGAAGCTCACGGCGACGACGTTCCTTCCGCTCCTCATGGCTGCCCCCCCGAACGTTGCCGGCGACGAATGCGAGACGCGTCCGTTTCTCCTAGAGAACGCCGCCAGGAGCCGGAAGTACAGCTCGGGCTCGTGGTGGGGCGCGCGGCGTGAGAGACGGTGCGCCGGCGCTCACGCCGTCCCACCGCGCGCGGTGACGGTCACGACGGTCTTCTTCTTCGCCTCCGGCCGGAGCTCGGGGGACGTCACGTGATCCGCCGTCGCGACGCCCTCGCGCGCGACGACCTTCCAGGCGGTCTTGAGGAGGATCTTCGCGTCGAGCCAGAGGCTCCAGTGGTCGACGTACCAGAGATCGAGGCGGAAGCGGTCGTCCCAGGAGAGGAGGTTCCGTCCGCTCACGGCCGGCATGCCGGTGATGCCCGGGAGGACGTCGTGACGGCGCATCTCCTCCGGCGTGTAGCGCTCGAGGTACGTCGTGGGGAGGGGACGCGGCCCGACCAGCGAGAGCTCGCCGCGGAGGACGCACACGAGTTGCGGGAGCTCGTCGAGGCTCGTGCTCCGGAGGATCTGGCCGACCTTCGTCATCCGCTCGGCATCCGGGAGGAGCTCACCGTTCGCGTCGCGCGCATCGTTCATCGTGCGGAGCTTCAGGATGTCGAACGGCTTTCCGTGGAGGCCCGCGCGCCGCTGCGTGAAGAAGACCGGCGCCCCCATCGTCGCGCGCACGGCGACGGCGGCGGCGCCGAGGAGGGGCGCCGTCGCGACGAGGCCGACGGCGGCAGCGGTGCGGTCGAACGCCTTCTTGAGGAGGAGCGAAAGGCCCTCTTGCTTCATCGCGTGCTCCGAGTTCCTTGCGATCTACATGCGATCGCCCGACTGGTAGTCCCAGTCGAGCGTCGCGAGGGTGTCACACGTCGCGCGGTCGTCGGCGGAATCCGAGGCCTCGAGGATCGTCAAAAAGCCCCCCTTGCACGGGAGCCCGGCGGCCTCGAAGGCGCCCTTCTCCTTCTCGCCGACGCCGAACGCGAAGACCTTCCGTCCCTCTCCAGCCGCGCGCCCGTGGAGCGCGCGGAGGAAGGCGACGCGCGCGGCCTCGTCCGGAGCGTCGAGGAGGAGCACGCGATCCGTGTCCTTCGCGCGCTCGACGACGGCGACGGCGGACGGCGCGACAGATCCGCCGTCCACGCAGAGGACGGGGAGGGAGCGCCGGAACATCTGCCCTACGAAGGAGGCGAGATCGTCGTAGACGAAGCCGGCGCGTGTTCCATCACGCTCCCGGAAGCGCGCGTACGCTCGCTCCGCGTCGGCCTCGGTCGCCTCGTGCGCGACGAGCGCGTCGCCGGCCCGTCGCGCCGCCTCGCTCGCGGCCGCGGCCTCCCCCAGCGCGTGCCAGGAGGGGACGCACCGAGACCCGGCCGACTTCAGCTTCCGCGTGCTCGCGCGCTCGAGATCCCCGGCGAACCCCAGCACCGCGACGCCCCCGTGGTGCGCGACGCGCGCCCGCGTCTCCTCGATGAACCGCGGGAAGATTCCCTGGCCGCGCGCGGCGGGGAGCGTCCACGAGCCGGTCATCACGCCGGCGAGCCAGCGCTGCCCGCCGGATCGCATCGTCCGGTACGAGATGGCGGTGCCGGCGACCCACTGGCCCGCGTCGTCCGTGATCACGAGGCGCTCCGGCGCTGGGCCTGTCGCCGTTCGGGCGAAGCACCAATCGTACATCGCGCGCGTGCCCCAGCCCGGGAAGCACTCGTTCAGGCACGTGAGATAGCGGTCGTGATCGGCCGGCTCGAGGACGAGCTTCATGCGGACTCCTTCTGCCGCGCGGAGGCGCCGAGGACGTGCTCGGCGACGCCGTGCATGGTGGTGAAGAGGACGCGGTTTCCGTAGCGCTCCTTCACGAGCCGGAGAAGCGCATCGAGGTAGGCGCGGTAGACCTCGTCCAGCCCGTCGAGCGCGACGTAGGGACCGACACGCTTGATGATGTGCCCCTTGATCGCGAGCACGCCGCCCTGATCGAGGATGGCGAAGGCGCGATCGACGTCGCTCGTCGCCTGGAAGTTCGTCGTGAGGACGACGACGCGGCCGCCCGCGACGAGCGTAGGGTGCATCATGCTGACCCCGCGCGGCCCGTTCATCGCCGCCTCGGCCGTGTCCGAGGGTGGCGTGAAGAGGTCGCGACCTCCGCCGAGCCACGTGAGCCCGAGGTCCTTGCACGCCTCGACGAACGACGGCGTGAGGTGCCAAAGCGGCGCCTGGTGGCCCGCGCGGCAGGGAAGCCCCGCGCGCGCGAAGATGGCCATCGCTTTTTCGACGATGCGCTTGCACTCCTCGCGTGACTGCTCCTGGAACTCGGTCCCGATGCGCGGACCGACGGACACGTGGTGGAGCCCGTGCGGCGCGAAGTCCGTCCGGGGCAGCGAGCGCAGGTACTGGACGAACGCAGGATGGCGGTCGAGCGCCATCGTCCCCTCGGCGAGCATGGGCGTCAGCGGGAGGCGTTGTCCCACGACCGGGAGCTTCGCGAGGAGCCTCCGCGTCGGGAAGGGCGAGATCTGGCGCCAGTCCGGCGTCACGAAGAGCGTGGCGTGGAGCTCGGGATGGCGCTCGAGGAGCCACGCGAGATGCCGGAGCGCGCCCTTCTCGAGGTCGCCGCCCGCCTCGTACGCGTCCTTCGACGTGCCCGGGTGGACGTCGTCGATCGTGAACACGATGGCGCACGATTTTCCGTCTGGCAGCCAGGTGCGCGGCACGAACGTGCCCTCGAGCTGCGGCCGCGGCGGATCGGCGTGGCGCTTCGGCGGAGCCGACGCACGCGCACGCCCGGTGAAACGCGAGAGGATGGAAGGTGTGGTGGAGCCCATGCGTTCGACCCGAAGGACGCGGAGTCTTGCACCCCTAGGGGGCGCCATCAACGCCGGCGTTCCTGCGCGGGCCGTCAGCGCGGAACGCGTCCGATGAACCCGCTCTGGTCGGTCCAGTAGACGTACGTGCCGTCCACGGCGAGGCGCCGCGGCTGGACGCCTGCCGAGGTCACGAGAACGGGCGAGGCGTGACGCGGCTCGTGCGTGTAGATGCCCGTGCCGCTCGCGGAGAAGAGATGGCAGCCGTCGGACGCCTGGACGGTGGCGAGCGGCCCCTGGCTGGTCGTGCTCCAGCTCGCGGCGCCGTCGAAGCCGTAGGCGAGCACCTGGACGACCTGACCGAGGCTCGTGGAGCGCTGCCACACGACGCCCTCGCTCGTTCCGACGAGCCCGAAGTGCGTGCGGCGACTCTCTGCGAAGATCTGCGAGGTGGCCTTGGTCGTGGGATCGAGACGCCACACGCGCGACGTGTCCACCGACTTGCTCAACATGAAGAGCATGCCGCCTTGGACGACGTACCCCTCGTCGATGTCGGGGGCGACGGCCGCGACGAGCTGCGGCGCCCCACCCGTCTTCGGGATGCGGTACGTCGACGTGCCCGACGCGAAGTAGAGCGTGTCGCCGTCGAGCGCGACGGAGGTGGGTTGCACCGTATTCGCGAGAACGACGGGCGCCGCGCCGCCGCCGATCGGCGCGCGCAAGATCGCCCCACCGAGGTGGCTCGACCAGTACGCGTACGTGTCGTCGACGGCGATACGCCACGGCTTCGCCTGCGCCGTGCCGAGCGTCGTGACGGCCGCCGTCGCCGTGTCGATCGCGAGGACCTCGTTCGAACCGACGTCGGTGACGAAGAGCCGTCCGTTCGCGGCGATGATGTCCTCCGGCGTCGAGAGGCCCGTGACCATGCGCAGGTTCGTCGGCGCAGTGCACGCCCCCGCGGCGCACACCTCTCCTCCGGCGCACGGGGTGTCGCACGCCCCGCAGTGGGCCGTATCGCTGTTCGTCGCGACGCACGCCCCGCCGCAGCTCGTGTACCCCGCAGCGCATCCCGAGAAGCCGCATGCCCCGGCGATGCACGCGCGCACGGAGCCGAGGGCGCCCGGGCATCGTGCGCAGCTCGCGCCGCAGAAGTCGGGATCGTCGTCGAAACGGCAGGATCCGGAGGAGCATGCGTGTGTGCCTGCCGGGCACGAGGTCGCCCCGCTGCAGACCCCGTTCGTGCAGGTTTCCTTCGTGCACCCGCCACCGCACGATCCGCACGCGAAGAGGCTGGAGGTGAGGTCGCGGCACGCGCCCGTGCAGCTCGGCTCGGGGAACGCGCACGACGCCTTGCAGACGCCGTCGTCGCAGACCTGGCCAGCGCCGCAGACGGTGCCGCACGCGCCGCAGCTCGACGGCCTGCCGATGTCCGACTCGCAGCCATTCGTCGGATCGCCGTCGCAGTCGAGCCGATCGGTGCGGCACGTGGCGACCTTCAACGCCCCCGCCACGCATGCGAAGCTCGCCACCGTCGACGAGACCACCGAAGGCCTCGCGCACCCGGTCTGCGTGCAGCCGTACGAGGGATCGTCGACCGAGACGCAGACGTCGTCGCAGCGCTTCGTGCCCGCGGCACATCCCGCCGTGCAGACGAGCGGAGAGCCGCCATCGGAGCCGGCGCCCGTTCCCGCGTCCCTCGCCGCATCGGCTCCTGCGTCGAGGCGTGCGGCGTCCGCCGTCGTGCTCGCGTCGCCGACGACGGACGGAGTCGAGGCGTCGGTCGGCGCGGACGCGTCCGTCCCGCTCGAACCGCTCGACGACGTCGTCCCGCCGCCGTCCGTGCCCGGATCGTCCGGAGCGGAGTCGGAGCTCGGCGAGCAGGCCGCGGCGAGGGTCAATCCAGCGAGGAGCCATCCGAGGATGAGGCGCATGGTCTTCCCATCGTTGCACACGGCCGCGCTTACGTTCAGCCGTGCCCACCGCCCGTGGTGGTAAGGATCGCCCGCAGCGCGTCGGGGCCGTCGCCGAGGACGACCTCGCACCATGCCGCCAGGGCGAATGCGTGCCAGAGGAGGATGGGGTCCTTCGCGACCCACGCCCGGTGCGCGCCGTTCGAGAGCGCGCGCGGATCGAGGAGGCCGTACCGATCCAGCCGCGACGTCGCGAAGAGCGCGTCACACGCGGGCGCAAGCGAGGTGGAGAGCCACCGCTCGACGGGGACGCCGAAGCCCCACTTCCCACGCTGCGCGAGCTCCTTGCCGAAGCGGCGCTGGTGGAGCGCCCGGAGCACACGTTTGCCCCGGTCGCCCAGGGTGTACGCCTCGGGAAGGCCGACGCCGAGCTCCACGACGCGGTGGTCGAGGAAGGGGACCCGCGCTTCGAGGCTGTGCGCCATGCTCGCGCGATCGACCTTCGTGAGCATGTCGTTCGGGAGCGGGCTGCCCATGTCGGCCGCCGCGGCGCGCTGCAGCGCCGAGCCGTACGCGGCCGCGTACCGAGAGGCGGCCGACCGCTCGAAGCGCGAGGCGCCGTCGCCGGCACCGAGGACGAGGGGTGCGGTCTGCGCGAGCGTGCCGAGCTCGGTGAGCGCGACGTACGCTGCGGCGTCGTCCGGGACGAGCCCGCGGGCCACCTTGCTCCCCACGCGGAGCGCGTTGGCGAGCCTGCTCGAGCGATCGGTGCGGCCCGGCAGGCGGGAGAGGCCGGCGTGTGCCGCGCGGAGACCGAACGGGACCCTCCCGAGCCATCGCCGCATCCGCACGATGCGGTACTTGGTGTAGCCCGCGAAGACCTCGTCGCCGCCGTCGCCGCCGAGCGCCACCTTGTATTCGCGCGCGACGTGACGGGAGAGGAGGTACGTCGCGAGGCTCGAGCTGTCGCCGAACGGCTCGTCGTACGCGACGAGCACGTCCGCGAGCGTGCGTCGCGCCGTCTCCTCGTCGAGCACGTCCACCTGGAGCGGGACGCCGATGCGATCGGCCGTGCGCTTCGCGTGCGGCGACTCGTCGAAGCGCGGCTCGCGAAAGCCGATCGTGAAGGCCTTCAGCGAGGTGCGCTCCGCCGCATACGCGCTGACGAGCGACGAGTCGATGCCGCCCGAGAGGAACGTCGCGACCGGCACGTCGCTCTCGAGGTGCTCGTGGACCGCGCGCCGGAGGACGTCGTCGACGAGATCGCACGCGTCGCCCAGCGAGCGCACGCTCGCCGCCTCCCGGGAGGGCGTGAGCGACCAGTAGGCCCGCTCCCGCAGCGCGCCCGTCGTCGTGTCGATCTCGATCCGATGCGCGGGGCGGAGCCGCCGCACGCCGCGGAAGATCGTAGCGTCCTCGGGCACGTACCCGAACGAGAGCATCGCGTGCGCCGCGTCGCGGTCCAGGGCGAAGGCCGGCGCGAGCGCAGGGTGGCTCCGGTCGAAGGCGGAGAGCTCCGACGCGAAGGCGAGCGCGCGCCCGTGCTGCGCGAGGAAGAAGGGCTTGATCCCGAACCGGTCGCGGCTGAGGAGGACGCGACCGCGTCGACGGTCGTGGATCGCGAAGGCCCACATGCCGACGAGCGCGTCCTCGACCGTCTCCGGATCGGCCTCGTAGCGGCGAAGGATGACCTCCGTGTCGCTCCGCGTCGCGAAGCGGACGCCCTTGCCCTCGAGCTCCTGCCGCAAGCGCGGGGCGTTGTAGATCTCCCCGTTGAAGACGAGCGCGATCTGCCCGTCGTCGGACAGCATCGGCTGGTGCCCGTGCGCGATGTCCACGATCGCGAGGCGCGCCATCCCGAGCGTCGCGTCCGCGTGGGTCGTGACGCCGCCGCCGTCGGGGCCGCGGTGACGGATCCGGGCGGCCATCGCCGAGACGAGGCGCTCCGCGCGGCCACCGTCCGCGTCGACGTTCACGATCCCGACGATTCCGCACATGCTCGCGAGGGGGTTCTAGCAGTAGTCTCCGCCGCGTGGAATCGGCCCCGCGGCTCGTCTACCTCGTGACCCACCCCGTCAGCGCCGACGTGCTCCTTCGCGGCCAGCTCGGCTACCTGCGCGAGCGGGGCTTCGACGTCACCGTCGTGACGTCGCCGGGGCCGGAGCTCGAGCGCGTCGCCGCGCGGGAAGGCGTGCGCACGGTGGCCGTCGCGATGGCGCGGCCGATTCGCCCGAGGGAGGACGCGCGCGCGCTCGTGGAGGTGACCCGCACGCTCGCGGGGCTTCGCCCCACCATCGTCAACGCGAGCACGCCCAAGGCAGGCCTCCTCGGATCGATGGCCGCGCGCGCGCTTCGCGTCCCGGTCCGCGTCTACCTCCTCCGCGGGCTCCGGCTCGAGACCGCGGAGGGGAACCTGCGTCGCGTCCTCTCGGCCACCGAGCGCGTCGCGAGCGCCTGTGCCCAGGAGGTCGTCTGCGTCAGCGCGAGCCTCCGAGACGCCGCCGTCCGCGGCGGACACGTCCCGGCGAAGAAGGCGCGCGTCCTCGGCGAGGGATCGTCCAACGGCGTCGACGTTCTGCGGTTCGCGCGGAGCGATGCGCGGATCGCCGAGGGCCGCGCGCTCCTCGGGCGTCACGGCGTCGAGGACGAGGACGAGGTCGTGGGGTTCGTCGGCCGCCTCGATGCGGACAAGGGCATCGGAGACCTCCTCGACGCGATGGCGATCGTGCGCGCGCGGCGCCCGCGCGCCAAGCTCCTCCTCGTCGGGGCGGGGCTCGGCGGCGACCACGACGAGCCGCTCGCGGTCCGCATCCGCGCGACGCCCTGGGCGATCGCCTACGGCCGCAGCGACGACCTCGCCCCGCTCTACGCGTCGATGCGCGTCCTCGCGTTCCCGTCGTACCGCGAGGGCTTCCCGAACGTGCCGCTCGAGGCGGCGTGCGCCGAGCTTCCCGTCGTCGGCTTCCGCGCGACCGGCGTCGTGGACGCCGTCGTCGACGGGGAGACGGGCACGATCGTCCCGCTGCGCGACACGGCGGCGCTCGCCGCGGCGATCGAGCGCTACCTCGCCGACGACGAGCTCCGGCGCCGTCACGGCAAGGCCGGCCACGATCGCGCCGAGGCGAGCTTCTCGCGGAGCGCCGTCTGGGGACGCTGGGAGAGCTACTACCGCGAGCGGCTCGACCGCGTCGTCACGCGAGCGCGGGCGTCCGGCTGATCCGGTCGCCTTCGCCGGCGGGCGCGTCGCCGACCAGGGGATGCGCATGCGAGGGACGCGTCGCCGGCGGGGGCTCGTCCGGCACGCCCTGGTACTCCGGCACCACGTCCTTGAAGGTTCGCTTCACGGCGTCGATGTCCGCGCCGTCCGAGCATGCGTGCAACGCGGAGAGCCCCCGCGTGATCTCCTCGAGCGGGTAGGGGCGGAAGCGACCGACGAAGATCTTCGGGTGCTTCGTCTTCTCGACGCTCTCCTCGTCGACGGCCAGCTCCTCGAAGAGCTTCTCGCCAGGACGCATGCCGGTGAACTTGATCTCGATGTCGCTGTCCGGATCGAGCCCGGACAGACGGATGAGATCGCGCGCGAGATCCACGATCTTCACCGGCTCGCCCATGTCGAGCACGAAGATCTCGCCGCCCTGACCCATCGAGCCAGCCTGGAGCACCAGCTGACACGCTTCGGGGATCGTCATGAAGTAGCGGCGCATCTCCGGGTGCGTGACGGTGACAGGTCCACCCTTCGCGATCTGCTCGCGGAAGATGGGGACGACGCTCCCGGCGCTCCCGAGCACGTTGCCGAAGCGGACCGTGATGAAGTGCGTCTTCGACCGCTGCGAGAGCGACTGGATGTAGATCTCGGCAACCCGCTTCGACACGCCCATCAGGCTCGTCGGGTTCACGGCTTTGTCCGTGGAGACCATCACGAACCGCTCGACGCCGAACTGGTGAGCGAGGTCGGCCACCTTGCGCGTCCCGAAGACGTTGTTCTTGATCGCTTCCCCCGGGTTCGCCTCCATGAGGGGGACGTGCTTGTGGGCTGCCGCGTGGAAGACGGCCTGCGGGCGCTCCGCGGCGAAGATCGCCTCGAGCCGCTTCGAGTCGCAGATGTCCCCGATGTACGGGACGACCGTGATGTCCGGGTGCTCGGTGCGAAGCGCGCGCTCGATGTGGAAGAGGCTGTTCTCCGCCTGCTCGACGAGGATCAATCTCTTCGGCGCGAAACGGCATACCTGCCGGCATAGCTCCGAGCCGATGCTGCCGCCGGCGCCGGTGACGAGCACGACCCGCCCGGCAAACGCTTGTCCGAGCGCCTCGAGATCGAGCTTCACAGGCTCGCGTCGGAGCAGGTCTTCGATGTTGACCTCCGAGAGCTGGCTCACGGTGACGGTGCCGTCGATGAGCCCGTCGACGCCGGGGACCGTGCGCATCTGGACGCCCGTGGGACGACACTGCTCGACGATGGTGCGCATCTGGCGCCCGCTGATGGACGGGATCGCGAGGATGATCTCGTCCACCTTTTCGCGTTCGACGACGGTCGTGATCGTGTCGATCGGCCCGAGCACCGGCACCCCGTGGATGCGCTCGCCGTGCTTGCGGGTGTTGTCGTCCAGGAAGCCGACCGGCTCGTAGCGATTCCGGTAGATGCGTACGATCTCTCGCATCAACATCTCGCCGGCGTCGCCCGCGCCGACGACGAGCACCCGCCTGCGGGGCGCGTCGCTCTTCGGCATGGCGTTCTGGATCGTCACCTCGCGAATCGTGCGGATCCCGAAGCGGAGCCCACCGACGATGAGGATGCTGAAGGCCCAGTCCAGGATGAAGACCGAGCGTGGGAACATGCGTACGCCGACGAAGCCCCACGCGGCCGCGTAGCAGATCGACGAGAGCGTCGCCGCCCAGAGAAGAGAGCGCAGATCGCGGGACCCCGAGTACCGCCAGAGGCCGTGGAACAGCCCCAGACGCCAGTGGACCAGCGCGCGCACGCCGAGCGACAGCGCGAGGAGCTTGGGGAGGAGCTTCAAGTAGCCTGCCGGGAACTCGAACTCGAAGCGGAGCGCCAGCGCCAGCAGCAGCGCCGCCGTCCACATGACGAGGTGCACGAGCACCACCAGCGCGCGCCGGTACTGCACGACGAGCTCGCGGAGGACGTCCATGCTCGCCCTCACGGCGCGTCTCCCACGGGGAGCGCGGCGGTCGCGGCCGCCGCGGCGCGACGCTTCCCCTTCGCCACCCGCCTCACGACGTCGATCACCCGGTCCTGATCCTCCGCCGCCAGGTTGCTCGAGCTCGGGAAGCAGATCCCCCGGGCGAAGAGGTCGGCCGCGACCGCGCCGCCCACGCACGCCGCGGAGGCGAACACCGGCTGCATGTGCATCGGCTTCCACACGGGGCGCGCCTCGATGTCCTCTTTCGCGAGCCCTGCGAGGATCTCGTCACGCGACGCGCCGAAGGCGCTCTCGTCGACGAGGAACACGCTCAGCCAGTTCGTGTGACGCCCCCACGGCGCCTGCGGCATGAGCTCGAGGCCCGCGACGTCTGCGAAGGCGTCGCGGTAGCGGAACGCGATCGCGCGGCGCGCGGCGACGCGATCCTCGAGGACGGCGAGCTGGCCGCGGCCGATGCCGGCGAGCACGTTGCTCAGCCGGTAGTTGTAGCCGATCTCCTTGTGCTCGTAGTGCACGGCCGGCTCGCGCGCCTGCGTCGACCAGAACCGCGCCTTGTCGACCATCGCGCGATCCTTCGCGACGAGCATGCCGCCGCCGGACGTCGTCAGGATCTTGTTCCCGTTGAAGGAGAAGATGCTGACGGGCGCGCGCGTGCCGACCTGCGTTCCCTCGTAGTGCGTGCCGAGCGCCTCGGCCGCGTCCTCCAGGATCGGCACGTCGTACCGTGCGCAGACGCGCTCGAGGCGATCGAGGTCTGCGCTCTGCCCGTAGAGGTGCACGACCACGACGGCGCGCGGCAGCTTGCCCTTCTTCGCCCGCGCTTCGAGCGCTTCGGCGACGAGGTCCGGATCCATGTTCCACGACGTGCGCTCGCTGTCGACGAACACGGGCGCGGCGCCCTCGTACACGATCGGGTTGGCCGAGGCCGCGAAGGTGAGCGACGCGCAGAGCACCTCGTCACCGCGGGTGACGCCGAGGAGCTTCAGGCCGAGGTGGAGAGCGGCCGTCCCGCTCGCGAGCGCGACGCACGGGAGCCCGCCCACGATCTCCGAGAACGACCGCTCGAACGCCTCGAGGTTCGGCCCGACGGTCGAGACCCAGTTCGTCGCGATCGCCTCGCGGACGTAGCTCTCCTCGAGCGTGCCGAGGTGCGGTGCGGACAGCCAGATCTTCGCCAAGAACGATCCCTCGAAGCCGCCGGGAAACGGCGGAGGTCCAAATCGCGGCAATCCTTGCCCGTTATGGTTCGTGGCGCAAGCCGGGCAGAACGTTCAGTCGTTCGAGGCCCTCGATCGCCGGGCTCGGGCCGGAACCCCTGTCGCGACGAGGTCTTGGGCGATGTCCCGCACGACGACGGCACCCGCGCCGACCACCGATCGGGCCCCGACGCGGGTGAGCGGAATCATGCTCGCCCCGGCGCCGAGGTGGGCAAGCTCTCCGAGATGACACCCGCCCGCCATCGTCGCGTTCGGGGACACGTGCGCGAAGGGCGCGACCACGCAGTCGTGCTCGATCACCGCGCCGGTGTTCACGATCGCGCCGCGCCCGATCCGCGCGTCCGGGTTCACGGCCGCGAGGGCCATGATCACGGCGCCCTCCTCGACCTCGGCGAAGCGCGAGACGACCGCGCTCGGGTGTACGGCGCTCACCACCTCGAAGCCGCGCTCCACGAGGGTGCCGTAGATGCGGGCGCGCGCCGCATTGTCGCCGATCCCGAGGGCGATCGCCGCGTCCGCGGGGACGAGCCCCCCGATCGACCCGAGGATCGGCAGGCCGAGGACACGCTCGCCCGCGCCCCGACCGTCGTCGGCGAAGCCGCGCACCGCGACGCCGCTCGCGACCAGGATGTCTGCCACGACCTTGCCATGCCCGCCTGCGCCGCAGACGACCACGGGCTTGCCGGACGCGGGACGACGCATCGGAGCAGGATACCTCACGACCCCTTCGCCACCCCCACCTCTGCATGAGCTCCCCCTCGATCGCCGCGACGCACGCGCCTCAAGCTCACCGTCCGAGCGCCGTTCCGCCTCTCACATGCCCCCCGCGCGCGCGCTCGTCCTCGCCTCCGCCCTCGCCTCCGTCCTCGCCCGCGAGAGCGCCGCCGCCGCCGCGCCGCGCGAGGCCC
>JALHPN010000231.1 GCA_022842465.1 Polyangiaceae bacterium
GTCACCGCGGGGGCGGTCACCGCGGGCGCGCGCGCCCCGACGTCGAGCCTTGCCGAGGACGGGTCTTCGCGGCGCTCGGCCGCGAAGCCGCTTCCCGTGTCGGCCTGGTGCGGCGCACCTCGTGGTGCGCACGCGCCAACGAGGAAGACCGCGGAGAAGAGCGACGCGGCGACGGAAGACCTTGCCATGGCGACCACCGAGTCTACGCCACCCGGCATGGGGAGGCCTTCGCCGGTCGAGCCTGTTCGTTCGCGTGCAGATCCGCCGAGAAGCTCTCTGCGGCCGTGCAGATTCATGCACAGCCATGCACCCTCGTTCCCCGGTTTGGTGCTCACGCATCGGGAAACCGACGGCGAGGCGCGGCATATGGCGTGCTAGCGATCGGACATGCATCGAGCGGACGCGACCGCACGACCTCGTCTTCACGAGATCGTCGCGCTCTTCCTCTTGGGAAGTGCAGCCACCGCCTTCGTTCTCTTCGTCGCGGCGGCGCACGCTTATCCGGGCGGGACGCACTTCGACCGTCTTCGAGCGGGTCACGACTTCTGGCGCAATACGATCTGCGACGTCGCCCGTTCGAGTGCGCTGGACGGCGCAACGAACCACGGAGCGTCGCTCGCGCGTGTCGCCATGGTCTCTGCGAGCCTCGGACTAGGAGCGCTCTTCTGGCTCCTCGCTGACCGCCTTGCGTCGCGTCGCTACCTATCCGCGCTGGTGCGTGGGCTCGGAGCTCTCGTCGTTCCCGGCGGGATCGCGATCGCGCTTCTGCCCACGGATCGCTTCTCCGCGCAGCACGGGTTCGCGACGGTGCTCACGGGTGTTCCGGCGCTCGTCGCCGGAATCCTCGCGACCTACGCCCTCGTCCGCGACGAGGCTCGTCCCATGCTTCTCGTCGCCCTCGGAGTCCTGGTCGTCGCCGTGTCCACCGCGGACTTCTCCTTCTACGTCCACGAGCTCCTGGTCGATGGTCCGCCTCGCGTCGTCGTATCGGCGCTCGAGCGCATCGCGAGCCTCCTCACTGTCGCGTGGATGTTCGTGGTGGCGACCACGTCGCTCAGGCGTCCGCGCGCGCGCGAACCGCAGGGAGTCTGAGCTCGACGGTGGTGCCTTGGTCGGGGTCGGGGCCGACACGGCTCGTCAGCGTGATCGTCCCGCCGTGCGCGTCGAGCACCCGGCGGGCGAATGCCAGCCCGAGCCCGGTTCCCTCGGGCTTCGTCGTGAAGAAGTCTTCGAGTGCTCGTTCGAGGACGCGCGCGTTCATTCCAGGACCGCGATCGACGACGCGAATGATCTGCGTTCCTGCCTCGACCGAGGTCTCGATGCGAACCAGGAAGGCATCCCCCGCTGCTTCGACGGCATTGCGCACGACGTTCTCGAGCGCGCTCTCGAGGAGATCGAAGTCGGCCTCACACCGCGCGTCGGCGCTTCCGCGGACGACCTGCGCATTCCCGAGCCGATGCAAGCGGGCAACCTTGAGCACGACGTCGTCGACTGGGACCAGCGAGGTCCTCGGCTCGATGCGCGCGATGCGATCGTAGCGGTCGACGACAGCGCCAACTCGCTTCGCTTGGGTCGACACGAGCTCGTAGAGCTCCTTCTTCGTCGCGTCGTCGGCGTCTTCGAGCGCGCCGGCAGCGCCGATCAACGCCGTGAGCGGACTCTTGATGTCATGCGCCATCTGCGCTGAAAAGCGGCCCAGGACGTAGAGGCGCTGGTTTCGCGCACGCGACTCCGCCGCCGTCATGGCAAGTTCCCGAGCGACCGCGGCGACCACGAGGCTGATCCCGCAGGCTCCGATGAACTGTACGACCGGGCTCCCCGCGAAAGCCGACACGACCACGAGGTAGGCAGCCACGACGGCGGCGACCATTCCACCGATGTAGAGCGTCGTTTGCAGTGGAATGTCGCGATCGAGGAGGCGCGACCGCAGGATGAGCGTCGCCAGGAGCGCTGCCGAGACGACGGTGCCCGCCGCCCCGAGGAAGGGCAGCGGCGCACCTGCGCCATGGGCGAGATCGCTGATCGAGAACGTGCTGCCGATCGCGAGTGCGGCGAGGACCGTCCGCGTGCGTGACTTCTCGCCGAGGCTCGTCGTGCTCCGGAGGTAGCGAACGAGTACGACGACCTCGAAGACGAACGACGGTGCGTACGCGCCGAGGAAGACCAGCGACCACGTCGTGCTGTCGGTCCAAGCGACGAGCTCATCGGAGACGAACCCGCCGAGCGCGACGAACGCGAGGCCACCGAATATCGCCCATACGACGATGCGGATCGGCGCGTGCTTCCGCGAAGCGCCGACGAACGCAAGGACGACCTCCAGGACGAGGGGCGGCGAGAGCACGGTGAAGAAGGGGTCGAGGAGGCCGAACACCCGACTGCCTCCGGCCGCGCGGTGGAGATGATGCGCCAGCGTGGAGAAGTTCCAGCCGAAGAGGACGAAACACAGCGCGGCGAGGCGATTGCCGAGCGCGCTCCGACGCCCGCCGACGAGCGCGATCACGGCGAGCGACAGATTGCAGGTCGCAGCGAAGAGCGAGAGCCAGTCGCGTGTCTCGTGGATTCCTACGCTCACCGTCCTCGCCTCACCTCGATGCTACCCTCACGCCAGAATGGTCAGTTCGCCGACCCGTCACGAGCTACTACTCATGGCCTATGTTACCTTCGGCTCGTGCAGCGCGCGTCTGACGAAGCATCCGCCGACAGCGTGCTGATCGTCGAGGACGACGAGGCGATCGCCAAGGTCGTCTCGCTGCTCCTTCGCCAGCGAGGTCTCGACGTCGTTTGGGTGCCCTCGGGCGAAGACGGTGTCGCCGAGCTCGACAAGCGTCCGTTCGACATCGTCATCTCGGACATTCGGCTGCCCGGCATGGACGGACTCGTCCTGCTCGACCACCTCCGCTCACGCCAGCCGGAGGTACCGGTCGTTCTCGTGACGGCCCACGGCTCGGTGGCACTCGCGGTCGACGCGATGAAGCGTGGAGCGACGGACTTCGTCCAGAAGCCCTTCGACAAGGACGAGCTGGTCTTCGTCGTCGAGAAGGCCCTCGCCGGCTCACGTCAGGAGCGCGTCGCCGTTCCCCCGCCGGACCTCGGTGCCGCGGCGCACGGCATGATCGGTCAGTCAGGAGCGCTCACCGAGGTGTTCGCGACGATTCGCAAGGTCGCCCCCACGACGGCGACTGTGCTCGTGCGCGGCGAGACCGGGACCGGCAAAGAGCTCGTGGCCCGCGCGCTTCACGATGGAAGCCCACGCAAGAGCGAGCCGTTCGTCCGCATGCACTGCGCCGCGCTCCCCGAGACGCTCCTCGAGAGCGAGCTCTTCGGCTACGAGAAGGGTGCCTTCACCGGCGCAAGTCAGCGCAAGCCTGGCCGCGTCGAGCTCGCGCACAAGGGCACCCTCTTCCTCGACGAAATTGGTGACATCTCGCCGGCCGTCCAGGTGAAGTTGCTCCGCGTCCTCCAGGAGCGCGAGTTCGAACGCATCGGCGGTACCCAGACCGTGCGCGTCGATGTCCGCTTCATCGCGGCGACGCATCGCGATCTCGAGGCGATGGTCACCCAGGGCACCTTCCGTGAAGACCTGTTCTATCGACTCGCCGTCGTTCCACTCTTCGTTCCACCGCTCCGTGAGCGTGGCGAAGACATCGCGCGCCTCACGCGGCACTTCGTAGCCGCGTTCGCTGCGGACGGCGCGATCACGATCGAGGACTTTGCCGTCGATCTCATGGCTGCGCAGACCTGGCCGGGCAACGTCCGCCAGCTCCAGAACTTCGTCGAGCGGCTCGTCGTCCTCGCCGAAGGCAACGTCGTCCGGCGCACGGACGTCGAACGTGAGCTCACCCGGGGCATGACGAGCGGCCGACCGCCCGCGATGTCGCCGGGCATGACCGCGGACCGATCCCTCGAAGCACAGCGGCGTGAGATCGAGAAGGAAGCAGTCGTCCGGGCGCTGAAGCAGGCCGGGAACAATCGAACGCGCGCGGCACGTCTCCTCGAAGTCAGTCGACGCACGCTGTACAACAAGCTTCGAGAATACGGCCTCGAGGATTGAGCAGGCAGGTCCGTTCACGAATGTGCAACCGACTGCACAGTCCGTAGTGAGCGATCGTTCGGAATGCTCGCGGTTCCGCAGCTGGCTCGCTTGGTACGGGCGATGCTCGGAGGCGGGCCATGCGCCTCCGATCGATCGTCTCTCGCGCCCTGCTCGCACTCTCGTCGCTGCTTCGTCCGAGCGTTGCCCACGCCTCGTCGGAGACCGTCACCGAGGCTCCCGCCTCCGAACGGTGGAAGGCCGACCCGCTCTTGCCCGGCAAGAAGCACGGATCGATGGCTGTCGGAGCCGGCGTCCCGTTCGTCGCGATGGGTGAGGTCGCCTATGCGCCGACCGACAACTTCGCGATCGGCGGCATCGTCGGCGCGACGCCTTACGTCCTCGGACTCGGAGTGCGACCGCGTGTGGGGATTCCGCTGAACGAGCGGACGCGCATGTCCTTCGTCAGCACCATCCTCTTCTACCCGACGGGTGAAGGCCTCGTCGGCGATGGCCCCCCCTGGTTCCTCGCGCAGCCTTCGCTGCGCATCGAGCGTCGGATCGGAGAGCGCGGCTACGTGCACGCGGGGGCCGGACTCGTCGCCGCGGTTGGCGTTCCCTCGAAGACCCAGAACGGTGAGATGGTCGTCACGTACGGCAACAAGCGCTTCGTCTCGCACGAGCTTCCCTGGGGTGTTTGGAACACCGTCGGCGCCGGCGGCGCCATCGCGGTCTTCGACAAGACGCTGCTGTTCGCCGACGCCATGCTCGTCATGAAGGGCGTGACCGTACCGTCGGAGTGGATCGGTGGACCTCCGGTAGCCTTCCTGCTCGGCGTCGCGAGGACGCTGTGAGCGCGCTTGGTTCGAAGGTCGCCGTCGCGATCGCGATCGCCCTCGCGGCATGTGGTCCGATCACGGGGGAGCAGCGCGAAGGCGCCGAAGACTGCGCTCCGGCGTTTCGCGCAGGCGACGTCGATCCGATGAAGGAGCTCCTCATCGTCGATGAACGCGTCATGAGCGACGACGCTGCGAGAAACGCGACTGCCGGTGCGCTCAGCTTCCGGCATGCGATGGAGCAGGTCGTCCCGGCAAGTGAAGATGCTGCCGGCGCGACGCTGGCGTGGCTCGATGGCTGGGCCCCCGCATCGCTTCGTTGTGACTGGCTTCGTGCCCGAGCTGACAACGCGTGCGATGCGGCGTGTGGAACGTGCGCGGCCCGCAAGCTGGACCTGGCAGAGGCGCCGTTTCGTCTCATCGCCGTGGCGAACCGACTGGATCTCGCCGAGTCCGGTGATGAGAGCGCCGAGGCACGTCTGGTGTTCGGCGCGACCGCCGGGCCGGGCGATGATCCGCGCTCCGCTTCGCTGCCGATCACCGCGATCTTCGAGTTCCGCGTCGAGGGCGATCGTCGCGCGTGGGCTAGGCGATGGCATGCGCTCGGCGCTGACGGCGAGGTAGATACCTCCTGGATTCGCTCGCTCATGGACGTCACGGAGGGGTTCGTTCGCGCCGAGAGCTTCGGTCAGATTCGCGTCCAGGATGCGCTCGGCGAGCGCCCCGTGATGTACGAGTTCCGCCGCGACGTGAGCGACGGTCATCTGGTTCGCGCCGGGCTGCGCCGAACGCCGGCTCATGCGATGAACGGCAGCGCGACGCTCCACGCCTTCGTCCGCTCGAACGAAGAGGCCATCCTCTCCGATCGCTACGAGCTCCCCGACTCGATCCTGACGGATCGCATCGAGCTCGGACGAACGTGGACGCTCCCCGGCGTGCACGAGCCGCTTCGCCGCGCCTTTGCCCAAGGCACGTGCGACGGCTGTCATGGAAGCGAGCACCCGACGACGGACGGCAGCTTCCACATCTCGCCGCAGCGGCGCGGGAGGGCCAAGCTCTCCCGCTTCCTCTTCGACCCGGACGGTCGCGACGACGAGCTCGCGCGGCGCGCAGCCGTCATGTCGCGCTTCGCCTGTGACTGAGCTCAGCGCGTCCGCGGCGGGCCCACCGTCGTCGCGCCGAAGGTCCGCACCTCGTGGACGGATGACCGCGCGCCGCATGCTCGTCCCTTCGTCCCCGCTCGGCGACATTCGCGTAACATCGACGCGAATGTCCCAGCAGACTCCCGCCCAGTCGAACATCCGCGAAGAGGAGCGCGTTCTCGGCATCACGTACGAGCGCGCGCTCGCGATGGTGCCGCGACTCGTCCGCGAGGCGACGGGCGTCGATGTCGAGACGCT
Source organism: Polyangiaceae bacterium (assembly GCA_022842465.1). GTDB lineage: Bacteria > Myxococcota_A > Polyangia > Polyangiales > Polyangiaceae > Labilithrix. The sequence goes on from JALHPN010000231.1 coordinate 6,267, forward strand.
CGGTGACGGCTACTTCGTCGCGCACACGGCGGAAGGAAGCGCGAGGCGCGAGGTGACGGTGCGTCTCGGCCGGCAGAGCGCGGACACGCGCGTCTCGGTGCGCGTCGAGACGTACACGCAGGCAGGGATGACGGCGCTCGTCATCATCGTCGCGATGCTCACGGCGGGGCTCGGGATCCTGCCGCTCATCCCGTGGATACAGTCGATGCAGCGCAAGCAGGCTCGCGAGCGCGATCTGCTCGTTCATCGGACCTTCCGCGCCATCGAGGACGCCGTCGCCGAGCAGGGCGTCGCCAGCAACTACCGCATCGCGCCGGGAGCCGACGCCTCCGTTCAGGACGAGGAGCCCGTGCCGCTCGACGGCGAGGCCGACGCCGAGAGGATGTCGCACGGACGCTGAGTGAAACCGCCTCGCGGAGCGAAGCGATGGTGGATCCGAGTGCAGCGAGTGGCACCGGGAACGGCGAGGCCGTCGAAGGCACGAGCCCGACGCGCGAGGTGAGCCGGAGGAGCATGCGGTTCGCCTTCATCGCCTCTCCGGAAGGCTCGCCACGAGCGCCGCGACGCGCGCGCGCACCTCCGGCGGATGCGGGCCGACGACGAGGCGCGGGTCCACCGGCGCGAACAGCGTCGCGGCCGGTCGCGTCTCGAAGTGGAGGTGCGGGACGGTCCCGCGCGCGTTGCCGGTATCTCCGACGACCCCGAGCCGGTCTCCCTCCGAGACCCGCTGGCCCACGTGGAGCCCCGGCGCCCATGAGTCTAGGTGCGCGTAGAACACGAGCATTCCTCCGCGCCCGAGGACGAAGACGACCTTCCCTCCGCGCTTCTGCTCCTCCATCCCGACCACGACGCCCCAGCCAATCGAGCGCACAGGCGTGCCACGCGCCGCCACGAGATCGACGCCCTGATGGCGCATGCGGCCGCCCTCGCGCGGCGCGTGCCAGTCGCGAGGCACGGACGCGTGCGCGATCCCCTCGACCGGCACCGGGTAAGGGAGAGCGGCGGTGGCGAACGCGAGGAGCGCCAGTGTCTCGACGCCGAGCAGGAAGAGGAACGCACGGAGGACGCGACGAGGACGTGAGCGGGTCGCCACACGGAAGAGCTAATCCCGCGACGCGTCCTCCGCGTGGGCCACCTCGGCGAGCGGCCGCCTGCGAGCGGCGACCGGTCGGGTGCGCATCGCGAGCGGCGTCCAGCGCGCGACGGTCGACCTCCACGAACGTCGGCGTTCGCGCGCGCGCCCCCGGGCTACGACACCAGGCGAGCCTCGGCCGTCGCCGCGGTGTACGATGGCCCCGTGAACGCCGAGCCGTTGCTCGTCCGCCTGTGCGCTGCGATCGAGGGGGTCGGTCTCGAGGCGGTGCTCATCGGCAACGCTGCCGCGGCGTTGCAGGGGGCGCCCGTGACCACGCTCGACTTCGACTTCTTCTTCCGCGACACCCCCGCGAACCGCAAGAAGCTCGTCGCGCTCGCGAAGCGGCTCGGGGCATGGTCCTCCGGCCATACTACCCGGCAAGCTCGCTCTTTCGCGTCACCGACGACGCTCTCATGCTCCAGGCAGACGTCCTCGGCACCATCCACGGGCTGCGCTCGTTCGACGGGGTGAGGAAGCGCGCTTCCATCGTCGAGTTCGGTGGTCACGCGCTCCGCGTCGCCTCGAACGAGGACATCGTGAAGAGCAAGAAGGCCGCTAACCGACCCAAGGACCGCGCTGTCCTCCCCATCCTCGAGGCGGTGATCGATGCGAAGAAGCGCTGAGGCGAAGAGGTCGCGACGGAGTGAGCAGCTCGAGGCGCTCCGAGCGGAGAGTAACCTCGAGCTTTTCGCGCTCATCCGGCGGCTGCTCGCCAAGCCGATGAACGAGCGAACGCACTTCCTGCGGCGGCGCCTACCCGGCGGGGGCTCGGCGCTCTGATCAGAGCTGGATGGCGGGGAGCGCCGCGATCTCGACCCGAGCTGACCGATGTCCCAGCCCCAGCACCGGAGCGTCCGGTCTGCGAGGCGCGCGCAGACGTGGGTGCTGCCCACGGCGCCTTCTTCTCGCCGGCGGCTGTGAGCGACGGCGGACGCGGAATGGACGCGGCGCGCATGCGAGGGCGCGTGTCAGCGCGCGTCATTTGGGGGCGCAACCTTCCCTGCATAGAGGAAGGGAATGTTCGACCGCCCGAGTCTCCGCCGCCTCCGCGCTCTCTCCGCCCTTGCCACGGCTGGTGCGTTGGCGGCCACCGCGCCCGCCGTCCGCGCCGAGCCGGCCCCCGAGCCACTCCCCCTTCGTCCTTTCGAGGTTGGCGCACTCGAGGTGAACCCCCTCGCGGCGCTCGTTCATCGCTTCGGCGGTCAGGTTCAGGTCGGGATCACCGGTCCGTTCGCGCTCGTCGCCGCCGCGAGCTGGATCTCGAAGCCGAAGACGTCAGAGTACAATGACGGCTGGTACGATACCCGCGGCGTCCGGGGACTCTCGATCGAAGTCGGCCCTCGCGTGTACGTTCCGCTCGGGTCGCACCGACGTGCTGCCGCGTGGTGGTGGGTCGGTGCGGCCTACGCGCACGACTTCGTCGAGGTGGGCGGCGGCGGCACGTGGCGGGCGGAGCCCACATCGGGCATCGCGCTCGACATAGGTTTCCACCTCTCCCCCGGCTACGGCCTCTACGCGGCGCCTGGGCTTGGCTTCGAGGTCCAATGGGGCGACAACGACAGCACCGTCACGCCGCGCGTTCTCCTCGCCGTCGGCTGGGCGCTGTGAACGACGGCGGACCGGGGGTCGGCTCGTCCTCCTCTCCGATCGTGCTCGCGTTCGGTCCGTGGAGCTCCGCGGGGGGGCGCCGCGGTCCGTCATTCCGCGGTGACGAGCAGGTCGTCCACGTCGACCTCCATGTCACCCTGGCGAGATCCCACCCAGATCGCCACGCTCTGGGGTGGCGTCGCCGTGGAGAGCGACTTCCCTGGGTCTACGCTGGAGGCGAGCGTGCCCTTGCCGGTCGCCGTCTCGTACGAGAGGGAGAGCTCCTTCCAGTCGGTGTTGGTACCCGGTGTCGAGACGACTCCTGTGGTTTGAACGGCAAGCTCCTCCGGGTAGCTCCCGAGGAGGAGCTCCACGGTGCCGTTCGACTGCCCGGACTGGAAGAGCACCATGAGCGAGTCGGTCGTGGCGCCACCATCGCGTCTCGTGGGCACTTCGATGTGCGCGATGCTCCCGTACGCGTTCGTGCCCTGCAGAACGGTCCGTGCGCGGAAGCGGAACGTCGCCTTGTACGTTGCCGGTCCCGTCACCGGCAGGATCTTCTTCACGCGGCCGCTCCCCGTGATCCGGAGGAACTTGCCCGAGCCATCTTCGTGGGGGAGCCAATCGAAGCTCGCGCCGTTGCTCTCGAAGAAGAAGTGCGCGCTCGCGTCGGCCTCGAAGTCCTCGGCGTACGCTGCGGCGTCCTCCGGGGCGGTGGGGGGATCGCTCGCTCCTCCGTCCGAAGGGGCGTCGCTCGCTCCTCCGTCCGAAGGGGCGTCGCCCGCGCCCTCGAAGGCGGCGCACGCGATCACCACCCGTCCCGTCAGGAGAGTCAGGACCACGAGCAAGGACGCTCCACGCCACATTGAACGATCTTACCGCGCGGCGGGGGGGGCCGTCATCGCCGTGGGCGCGTGAAAACGGGGAGCAAGAGCTCCGCGCCCGCCACCCGCCCGAGGCTTCGACGTGCCCGAGCTCGTGCTGGGCGGCCCTCGACGTCCAAGAGCGCTGGACGAGGCGGGCTTCGTCCTCGGGCCACCCCGCACTACGCCGAACGCGCGTCCCTTGGCCCGGTGCCACACGCGCAGGCGACACTCCTCGAGACCCTTCCCCTCTCATGCGGAAACTGGCGTGGACATTGAAACGCTCGAAGACGACGGCGTCCGTCTTCGCCCGTGCCGCCGGTGGACGCGCTGGCTCATCGCTGTCGTCGTCGCGCACGGTCACGAGCGTGCCCCGCGAGAGCGCGGCCTGGCGAGAGGCTGTGTCAGGGCGCTCGTGAGGGCTCCCCGGCGCCGCGGGCCGCCCGGTGTCGCCCTTGCGGACTCATCCCCGCAGGAGACGGCGCGGGCTCGACGTCGATGCGCGGGAACTGACGTGCGCTCGGCCCCAGGCGCGGCTATGGGGCACCTCATGGTCGGCAAGTCGAAGTACCTCGCGAGCCGGGGCGCGCCGGAGCCGCGCACGGGGCATCACGGCAGGAGACTACTCGGCGGCTTCGCGATTCCGGACGGGATCGCGCTCCGCGCGGCGGAGCGGTGGATTGCGGTGCGGGCCTCTGTCGCCGGGCCGCTTCGCTTCGGGATCGGTCCCGTCCCGAAAATGCGTCGGCTCGAGCAGCCCTTCATCCGGGGCGTCGCCCTTCGGCTCCTCGACTGGCCTCTCCACGACCTCTACGCGAAAGCTGGCGGCCGCGTCGAGGACGAGCAAGAGGAGTCAGGCGTCATCGCGTCGCGCGTCATCGAGTTGCCGGCGCCGCGCGCGCGGGGTCTCGGCGCCCTCGCGCCCTCCGTCCTCGGTGAGGTCGCGCTGGTCGTGCTGACGTGGCTTCTGCTACCCGCCTCCATCGCGCCGGGGTCGTGGGTCTTCCAGGCGACCAGTGCGCTCGTGTTCCTCCTCGCGTGCTTCGTCTACGCCGCGCTCGTGATTCGGCGTTCGGCGAGCCTCCGCCGGGTCAGCGAGCTCGGATCGGCGCTTTGCATGGCGCTCTGGGGTGTCTCGGTCTGGGGCGTGGACGACCTCGCGCGCCGGCCGCGGTGGCACTACGAGAACAACATGGCGGGCGTGCCCATCAACGCGCTGCTCTCGGCGGCACTCGCGTCGGCGGTTCTCGCGCTCGTCCCGGCCGCGCACGAGGCGACGACGAGCGCTCTCACCATCGTGATCGCGGTGCGCGCCGCGCTCGTTCCCTTCGTGATCGGGGCGGTCTACGAGATCCAGCTTGCCTTCGAGAGAAACCACGAGAGACCCGTCGCCCGCGCGCTCTTTGCGCCGTTCGCCGCGTTCGCGCTCCTGGCGCTCGCGCCGCCGAGCCGCGGCGCGCTCGCGGTCGTGTCGTACGCGCTGGACGTGCTCGCGGACGCGGAGCGCGTCGATCACCACGACGCGGCCGACACTCCGGCCCGTGAGCCGGTTCCGAGCGACGCGGCGGGATAGTCGCGCCGACGCGACGCGTCGGCGACCCACCGGTCCATCGCGTCGGCTTCGGGCGCGCTCCATGTCGAAGCGGAAGGCGAGTAGGAAGCGCGGGCGCCGCGTCGGGGCATCCTTCGGCGCGCGGGCGGCGAGCACGCGGAGGGCGGTCCGGTGGAGAAGCTCCGTGCGCTCGCGGTCGGAGTACGTCACCCCAAGTGCGCGGCGCGCGACGTCGAGGTCGACGTCCTTGCCGAGTCGGCACGCGAGGGCCTCGCGCATCAGTCGCTCGAAGACGATGAAGACGGAGCTCCCGCGTCGCGCCGCGAGGAGCTCGTCGAAGAGCGCCAGGTGCTCCTCCGTCCCCGCTGAAGCGAGCGCGACCTGGAGTTGTCGGCTCGCCGCCGTGCGGAGCGGGAGGAGCGCACTGCGCGTCACCTCCGGCAGGGCCGGTGCGGGCGCCGGGTCAGGCGGACTCAGCGCGGCGACCACGTTCGTGAGGCCCCGCGCCTTGGCGAGCGGCAGGATCGCGCTCGAAGCGTGCGCGTGCAGCCACGTCATCGTGACGCGGTGCTCGCCGTATCTCGAGCGGTCGGCGAGGACATCGGCGCTTTCGCGCGCGGGCGACCCCGGGGTCCTGCGCGGCGAGGTGCTCGAAGATGCGCTCGACGAGAACGGGCTTCTCCTGGTTGGCGGCGATCGCGGCGATGAGGTCTTCGGCGGACGCGCCCCTGGCGATGGCGTCCGCCTCGGCGAGTGGCCCCGCGCGGGCGGACTCGGCTTGCTCCTTCTCCACCTCGAGGCGCGCCTGACGTGCCCCGCCGGTCTCCGCAGCCAGGAAGCTCCTCTTCAGCGCGACCGCGTCGGAGATCGCCCCGGAGGGGGGTCTTCGTCTTCGCCGTCGAATCCTGGGGCGCGAGGAGTGGCGCGAAGAGCGCGGCGACGTCGCGTGAGAACGCCGACGCGGAGGACGCGAGCGTCTCGAGCGCCTGCGCGAAGCCCTCCCGATCGTCGAAGAAGTACGTGTAGAAGAGCCAGTACGCGTGCACCGGCGAGCGCCGGAGGCGAGGGCGAGGCAGCTACGTCGAGAACGGCGTCGCCTGATGGAAGCGCTCGAGGTGGGGGCCGACGAGCGCCTTGGCCTTCGCTGCCGCATCGGGCCCCTTGCTCCGAACGAGGGCGTGTACCCACGTCGCGCGGGAGTAGAGGGCCTCGGCGCCCGTCACGCTCTCGTAGGACGGGGTCACCCCGGCGTTCTCGCAGAGCGAGCGGTAGTGCCAGCTCGGCGAGATGCGCTTCTCGAGGCGACGGAGGCCCGCGCGGGTGGCGTCGAGGACGTCGCCCTCGACCTCGATCTTACCCGCGTCGATCTCGTAGAGGTGGTTGACGTAAGCGAGCGTGGAGGGAGTCGGCGAAGACGCTCAACGACTGCTCCTCGTGATCCCAGAGGAAGACCTCGCAGCCCTCGAACCGAAGCGCGTCGACGAACGCGAAGTAGACGTCCCCGTTTCCGGCGTGGCCGATCGGGACGAGGCTCGAGAGGAGCTCGCGAAGGGCGGTGCCGAGGTAGTTCTGCCGGTCGAGATCGATGGCTTGCGCGAGGAGGTTCTTGCCCTCCTTGAACGGCGTCAGTGCCCCGCCGAGGTCGGTCCACTCGCCGAAGCCGGCGACCGCGTGTGTCTCGACGAGCGCGAGAAGCCGGCGAAGGTCGTCGGGGAAACTGCAGCCGTAGCGGGCCTCGAGCGGCGCGACCACATCGAGCTTCTTCCTACGACGCTTGGTGTTGCTCAGCGGATGCTCGAAGAACGGACCGTCGAAGTGGGCCTTCGCCTCCGGATCCGGCTCGATCGGCGCGACCGCGCCGGCCTTCTTCAGCTCGGCGGTCTTGGCTTCGAGGGTCGCGGGGCCAGCGTCGGGGGCCTCGGGCTCGATTACCTCGGTGACGGCGAGCCGTGCTCCGGGCGGCCCTTCGCGGACGGTGAGCTTGCCACCCGCGAGGGGCCCGACGACGGCCCACGCGGGCATCGCGCCCTGCGTGCGACGTCCCCCAGCCGTTGCCGCCCTTCTTCACGGGCGAGGCGAGGAGGTCGGGGTCCGTGACGGAGAGCGCGAGCAGGTGGTGGTAGCCGGTCAGCTTCCTCACCTTGCGCGCGAGCGCCTCCCCCCCCCGGAGGCGCTCGCAGACGCCAGAGCCGGTCAGGGCGTCTTCATGCGGCCGTTGCCGCCCGCGCCGCTGTTGCCCGCTCCCCCAGGCGCGGGCGCGCCACGCCTCGCCCCGCCACCGGCGACGGACGCGGTGCTGTTCGCGAAGGACGCACCGCTCACGAGGAGCGCGCCACCGGCTCCGCCGCCGCCAGGACCGGAGAAGTCCCAGCAGTCGACGGTCGAGGCGCCGTTGCACACGACGACGTCGAGTGCGTCGCCTTCGCCGTCGGTGCCGTTCGACGCGAAGGTGCCGGTGACGGCGCCCGTCGCACGCACGTAGACGATGCCGCCGCCTGCGCCGCCGAAGCCGCCTCGCGGGTTGTCGCCGAGGGTGTTGTCGGTGCCGCCCGCGCCTCCACCCGAGCCGAGCGTGAGCTTCGCGAGATCGTCGTCGCCGTACGCCGCGCCACCCAGGCCGGCGCACGTGTCGTCGGTGCCCGCGGCGCCCGCCGTGCCGTGACCGCCGCCG
>JALHPN010000232.1 GCA_022842465.1 Polyangiaceae bacterium
GCCGCCGTTGCCGCGCCGGCCCTCCGTCCGAGCGCCGCGCTCCCGCCACCGCCCACCGCCGCGAAGCCCGGCGTCGCCCCCCCGCCGCGACGCGAGTCGTCGAGCGCCGGCGTCCCGATCGCGAGGTCGACCGCGAGGGCGAAGCCGACCACGCGGGCGAAGGTGGACACCCCGGACAAGCTGCTGGGCGACGACGAGGTGGAGAGCCTCCTCGCGAGCTTCGACGTCCAGGCCGCCTCCGAGAAGGAGATGTCGCGTGACCTCAAGGCGATCGCGGGCCTCGATCCGACCCCGGGTCCGCCGAACGCCTCCACGCTCGCGGAGCTCACGAAGGACGTGGGCCGCGGCCTGCCGAAGTCGCTCGACGGTCGCCCGAGCGACGAGAGCGTCGACGAGCTCCTCGCGTCGACCGCGGATGCATCCGGTCCGTCGCCCGCCATCACCCCGTCACCGGCGCGCGTCGACGATCCGGTCGAGGCGCTCCTCGCCTTCGCGGACGCGAGCGAGAGCCCCTCCGAGCGCCCTCTGCCGACCCCGCGGATGCAGCCGACGCCCCCTGACCTCGCCGCGCCGCCCCCGCAGCAGCCGCCGCCCTACGCGCCGTACGGGCCACCCCCGAACCCGCTGGCCCCGCCCTCGCCGCTCGTCCCGACCGCCGCCCTCGGTCGGCCGCTCGCGCCCGACGTCCCCGACTTCGCGCGCGAGCCGGCGAAGAACACGACGCCCGCGCCGCCGCCGGTCCCGAGCGCGCCGTCGAATCGTCATGAGCGCGCCCGCGATCCGTCGTCGGGTCGAGGTATCGACGTGCAGGCGCCGCCCGCGGAGCCGCGCACACGTTCGCGAGCGGGCCGCGAGCCTCGTGCGCCGAAGACGACGCTGGCGCTCCTCACGATGATGCTGCTCGCGCTCCTCGCGACGGCAGGCGCGATCTACTGGAAGGCGCCGTACGTCTTCACCGGCGGCAAGGGCCGACGTCCAGCCGGCTCGACTCCCCTCCCGTCCGCGTCCGCTGCGCCGACGCCCGCACCCGCCTGCAAGGTGGCGCTCGCGCTGTCCGACGTCCCGGCGGGCGCAGAGATCCTCCTTCGCGTCGGCCAGGCGCCCGTCGACGTCGAGCGGATGCCCATGAAGACGCGCCTCGAGTTCGTGGCGACCGCGGAGGGGCAGCAGCCTCGCCGCGCGGTCGTGCGCGCCGACGCCACCTGGGACGAGGGACCGAACGGCAAGCCTCGGATCGAGGTCCCGATCCAGCTCGATCCCTCGAAGGCGCGACCGGGGACGACCGACCCTTGGCCGGCGGCGGAGCCGGGGAGCGAGGTCGGCGGAAAAGGCGCGCCGGGTACGGTGCACGTCGTGTCGAACGTGCGCGGCGCGGAGATCTGGCTGCTCGCCGGGCTGGGCCCGGAGGCGCGGATCGAACAGCTCCGCTGCGACGGGGACATCGACATCCTCATCGCGGGGCAGCCGGCGAACGTGCGCAAGCGCCTGCACGTCGCCGAGAAGGACGTGCAGGCCGCGACCCCCGACGCCCAGGGCGTCCGCGTCGTGACGCTGAGCGCGAAGCAAGCGCCCTGAGCGTTGACGAGCGCGCGCGCAGCGGAGATCCTGCGCCCATGCACGACCAAGAGCTCGCCATCGTCCGCGCCCTCGTCCCCGTGGCCTGGGCCGACGGAGACTTCGACGCCAAGGAGAAGGAGATGCTCGAGGCGCTCCTCGACGCGTACGCGGCGACCGACGCGCAGAAGGCGGAGCTTCGCGCGTATGCGGCCGAGAAGAGGACGCTCGACGACATCAACCTCCAGGATCTTTCGGCCGCCGATCGTCGCGTGCTCCTCCAGAACGCGGTGCTCCTCACCTTCGCCGACGGCGAGCAGCACCCGACCGAGTCGAAGCTCCTCCACGAGCTCGCCGCGAAGCTCCGCGTGCCCGACGACGAGGCGACCGCCGTGATGGCCGAGGCCGAAGCCCGGGCGAAGAAGCACCTGGACCTGCTCTGACCTACGCCGGGTCCGGCTCGCTGTAGCTCTCGATCTCCTTGAGGAGCGCGAGCGGGCTGAACGGCTTCTCGTAGAACGCGGAGGCGCCGGCATCGAACGCGCGGCGCTTCACTTCGTCGTCGCTGCTCGCCGTGATGACCACGATCGGCAGCTCGCGCGTCGCGGCGTCGGCACGCAGCTTGGCGCAGACCGCGAGGCCGTCGTACGAGCCGGGCAGGTTCATGTCGAGGAGGAGGAGGTGCGGTTTCCACGAGAAGCACTCTTCGAGACCACGCGCGCCCGTCGGCACGCTCTTCACCTCGTATCCGCGGGCGGACACGAGCGCCTCGATCATCTTGCAGATCGTGTCGGAGTCTTCGACGATCAGGACGCGCATCGACGTCGACGAGGCTACCCCCAGCGCACGCGATACGCGTCGGATTTCGGGCCTCAGAGCTTCGGGAACGTCGCCGTCACGCGGAGGCCGCCGCCCGGTGCATCGCCGAGATCGAGGCGCGAGCCGAGCGCAGCCGTGAGCTCGGCGGCGAGGAACAACGGGAGCGCGCTCGGTCGTCCGTAAGCGCCCGCGTCGGTCTCGAGGGCGAGGAACGTGCGCCGGCCCGTGGACGGGAGCGGCGGGCCGTCGTCGTCGACCTGGACGCGCGCCCCCCCGGCTTCGTTCCGGTCCACCGTCGCCGACACGGCTCCGCCGGGCGGCGTCGCACGCACCGCGTGCTCGAGGATCCCCCGGACGACCGCGCCGATCGCCTTGCCCGCGGCACGGACGTGCACCCGCTCGCCGTCCGCGACGGTCACCGCGACGCGGACCTCGTGGCGGTCCGCGAGCGATCCGAGATCACGCACGACCGAGCGCACGGCCTCGGCGAGATCGACCTCGGTCGCGAGGCCCTGCGTGCTCACGTCGCCGAAGACCGCGACGCCGGACACGAGCTCGTGAGCATGCGCGACGCGACGGCGGAGGGTGTCGACCTGCTCGTCTGTGAGCTCGTGACGACGGACGGCGCCGAGCTCCTTCGCGAGCGGACCGAGCGTGTCGCGGAGCTCCGTCGCGAGCCCTCGCGCGAGCTTCGCGAGCCCCGCGAACTGCTCCTCCGCGGACAGGCCGGCCGGAGGTGGCATCGTCGAGATGTGCGCGACGTCGTCGCCTCGCTCGAAGATGGCGGCGAGCTCGCGCGCGTACGCCTCACCCTGCTTGCGCGCCTCGTCGAGCTCCTTGCGGAGCTTCTCGCGCTCGCTCGCCTCGGCGGCCTCCTCGGCGGGGAACACGAGGACCTCGTTGCCCCCCTCGAGCTCGTGGCGGCCGCCGTACCGGAGCGCCATACGGCTGAGCCAGACGCGCTCGGTCTCCGCCGTCGGAGACGCGTCCGGGCCGAGCGACACCGACACCCGGACGTCGTCGCCGTCGCGCCGCACGACGACGTTCGAGCCGAGGCCGCTCCCGTGCCCGACGAGCACCTGCAGCATGCGCCGGAGGTCGGCCTCCTCGCCGACCACCTCCGTGCCGCTCCCCGGCTCGATCTGCACGCGCGCCTGCGGCGCGAGCTCCACGAGCAGCGCGGCGACGTCGATTCGTCCCCGACGGGGGGGCGTGAGGCCCACGGCGGCCCGCTGGTTCAGGCTCGAGAGCATCCGCATCACGTCGTCGAGCTCGTCGAGCGACGCGTCGACGTGGTGCGCGGGATCGTGCGCACGCGGCAGGACGTCGATCTTCACAGCGTGGTCCGACGGCGGCGCCTGCTCGGGCGGCGGCGGCGCGACGCTCGTGGTGCGGAGCGTCTGAACGCCGTGGCGGAGGCGCTCCGCGGCGTTCTGGGCCTCCTGCGTCAGCAGCCAGCTCAGCTCCTGACGCGTCAGGCGGCTCTTGGACACGCGCGGACCTCCACGCGTCCGAGCATACAGGAAGTCTGCCAGGCGATCTCGACCCGACGCCCGCCGGGCCTCACCCGCGGCTGCGGGCGGGCGCGGCCGGCGGACGCGCCGTTCCAGCGCTCGCCCAGGACCGCTCGGCGCCCCGCGCCAGCCAGGTGAGCGCGATCTTTCCCGCGCCGAGCGCGACCTGCGTCGGCTCCTTGTCGGGGAAGTGCGAGGGCGCAGGGAGCGCGAACGTCTTCCCCGCCTTCAAGCTCTCCTTCAAGCTCTTCTGCGCGCCGGCGTCGATGCGGATCGCAGCGATGCCGAGGCCGCTCAGCACCGCGACCGACGCGCTCGGGATGAACGGCGCGAGGACCGCGCGCACGGTCTGGGCGATGTCCGGGGCACGCGTGACGACCTCGCGGACCTCGTCGAGCGTCCCGCACAGGACCGCCGACGCGCCGGCGCCGTTGATCGCGCCGATCCTGGCAGGACCGTCGACGAGCTCGAGGGTCGAGCTCCCCTTCCACGGCGTGGGCGCGATCGCCGTGGCTGCGGCCTTCTTGCTCCCGTCGCTCGTGCCCTTGCGATCCCGGACCACGAGGACGTCGTCCGTCGGGAGCACGCGCGGGATCGTCACGCGCACGGGGCGCTTGAAGCTGCGCGGATCGCCCATCTCGCCGTTCGCGACGGCATACGCGAGCGTCTCGGCCGACGCGACGGCGACGGGCTTCGGCGAGAGCGCCCCCGGCTCGAGGTCGTGGGTGCGCGCGCTGATGCCGCCGCCCGTCGACGGATAGAGCTCGCCCGTCATCACGCGCGCGTCGGGCTCGACGAGTCGCGCGCCCGTGGCGAGGAGATCCGTGAGCGCGCCGCTCGCGGAGAGCACCTCGAGCATCTGGCGCGAAGGCACCGCGACGAGGAACTCGACGCGCGCGGGGACGCGCTTCGACTTGAGGAGCGCCGCCGCGGCGAACATGTCGCGCAGCGTGGCGCCGCTGTCGCCGCCGAGGATGACCTGCGTCACGGGCTTGCCCGAGAGGTCACGGACCGACCGCACGTTGCCGGCCTCGTCCATGAAGAGCGGGTCGACCGCGCCGAGATCCACGTTGAGGACCTCGTCGCACGGCGCGCCGGCGTCCGGCACGAGCGCGCGGTGCGCCTTCGAGCGACGCTGATCGCGGAGGAAGACCTCCGTGCGCTCGTCGCTCGTGAAGAGCGCGCCGGCGGCGCCGAGCTGCGGGGCGAGGCCGGAGAGCACGGCGCGCTCGCCGACGGAGAGGAGGCGGGCGCTCGGTCCCGCGAACTCGATGACGACGGGCGCCTGGTACTGCGTCTCGATCCGGGTCACCGCCTCTCCGAGCCCGCGACGGATGAGCTCGAGCGCGACGTCGCGGGCGCAGACGAACGGTCGCGTGCGACCCGAGAGGAGGACCTGCACGCTGCGCGGGGGACGGAGCCAGATGCTCCCCTGCGCGAGGGCCTGCGCGAGCAGGCCGGGCGCCACGACCAGCGTCATCATCCCGATCCCGCCGACGGAGGCGAGCCTCGGATCGTCGGTGACGCAGAGGCGCGCGGGGCTCGCGAAGCGCTCGAGGTGGACCGGAGCGGCGAAGCCGACGCCAGGTCGCGCGACGACGACGCCGTGAGCGAGGACGTCGGTGAGGCCGGCTCGCCGCTCCTCCGCCTTGGCGATGGCGTCGCGGCCCGAAGCCGCGGTCACGCACATCGTGTCGTAGACGATGGCGACCTCCGCGGAGGTCTTCTTCAAGCCGGCCTCCCTGGCCTCGGCGACGGCGCGGAGAGGGTCACGGGTGAGGACGATTTGATCGACCTTCACCTCCACCATCTCGCCCGAGAGGAGCGGGTCGGAGCACCGACCAGCGAGGATCTTCTGGGCCATCGTGCGGGGGGGGTCCCCGGCTCGTGCACGCATCGTCGCGCGACCTTAAACGTGGAGGGGGAGGAGGGTCAAGGCCCCTTACATCCGCGGGATGACGCGCGTTTCGACGCGCAATCGCGAGGTTGACGGCATCTCCCGCCTCCCCGTACCTTCGAACCCATGTTCAAGGACGCGCTGCGCGACCTCGTCGAGGGCACCGACGGAGGCATGGCGGGCCTCCTCATGGACTCGAGCGGCATCGCCCTCGAGACCTACGCCAAGGACGACGCGCCCTTCGACATCAACACGATCGGCATCGAGTTCGGCGTCGTGATCGGGTCGATCAAGCGCGCGGCAGAGATGCTCGAGGCCGGCAACGCGAACGAGATCGCGGTCGGGACCGACCGCCTCGTGACGATCATCCGCACCCTCGGCGACACGTACTTCCTGGCTCTCGCGATGGCTCCGGACGGGAATTTCGGCAAGGGGAGGTACCTCATGCGCACGGCCGCCCCGAAGTTGCTCGCGGAGCTCTGAGGGCGCCCAACGCATGGCGGCGAGGAAGAAGGGCGGCTCGCGCCGGGTGCTCGTCCTCCAAGGGCCCAACCTGCAGCTCCTGGGGACCCGAGAGCCTTCGATCTACGGGCGAGAGACGCTCGCGGACATCCACGCACGCCTCGAGGCCCGTGGCCGCGAGCTCGGGGTGGCGATCGACGGGTTCCAGTCGAACCACGAAGGGGACCTCCTCGATCGCATCGGGGCGGCGGGCAAGGACGGCTTCGTCGGCCTCCTCCTCAACGCGGGCGCCTACACCCACACCTCGCTCGCCCTCTACGACGCGCTGAAGGCGGTCGCCCTCCCTTGCGTGGAGGTCCACCTCTCGAATCCGGAGGGGCGCGAGGCCTACCGACACGCGTCGATGATCGCCCCGGCGTGCGTCGGGAAGGTCTCCGGCTTCGGCGGCGACAGCTACGTCCTCGCGCTCGAGGGCCTCGTCCGCTTCCTCGATCGAAAGGCCTGAGCACGGCGAAGCCCGCCCCCCGACGGTGCGTCGAGGAGCGGGCGTTCGCGGGGACGATCAGCTCACTTCTTCGGGGCCGAAGCCGCCGGCGCAGCCGGCTTCGCGGCCGCCGCCGCCGGCTTCACCGCAGCGCCCGTCGCGACCGCGGGCTTCACGATCGCCGCCCCGGCCTTCACCGTGGGCTTGGCCGCCGCCGGCACGGCCGCGCCGGTCGTCGTCGTGGCCGTGTCGACGGCGGCGGGGCTGCCGCTCGCCACCGCGCTCGGATCGTCCTTCAGCGCCGTGCGCTTCACCGACAGCTCGAAGCTGAAGCCGCCCTTGAACTTGGCGGCCGCGCCTTTGATGCCGTCCTTGATGTTGATGGTGTAATCGCCAGGGGCGAGGTCGACCTCGGCCTCCTCGTGCTCGCCGGTCACGAGCATCGCGCCCGTCGCGTCCTTCACGCTGATCTCCGCGATGAGGGGGATCTTCTTCCCCTTGGGCGCGTTCCCGTGGATGACGAAGGTTCCCGCCTGGGTGACCTTGAACGGCACGTTCGAGCCGTCGTCCGAGGTGATCTTCCCGGAGCAGGGCTTCTCGGCCTTCGACTCGTCGAGGATGTTGCAGGCGTCGTCGCCGGCAGCGACCGGAGCCGGCGGATCGGCGAAGATCGAGAGGCCGAGGCCGGGGAGCATCATCACGCCCGCGGCGGCGAGGCCGATCGTCTTGTTGCGCTTCGCCGCGCCGATCATGTGATCGCGCCCCTTGCGGGAGGCTCGGAGGGTCCCGAGCATCCCCTTCGGCTTGACGATCTGCCCGTTCTCGAGCTGACCCATGACGAACAGGTTGCCGCCCGGCGGGACGATCTTCTCGATGGCCTTCACGCCGCGCGAGTGCTTGTCGCCGCCGGCGGCCGAGACCTCCGTGCGGAAGTTGCCGAAGATCACGGTGCCGTAGGCGACGTTCTGGGCCTGCTCGAAGCTCTTGTCGAGCTCGACGTCCATGCCGCCGTCGGGGTTGACGTGGACGGGGCCCGAGCCATCGTTGACGGCGAAGACGGGGCCGCTCTTGACGGTCTGGAGGGTGTCCTTCCCCTTCTCCGTCTTGACGCCGTCCTCGGTGGAGACGGTCTTCTCCCACTCACGGATGATCTCGACCTCGTAGTAGAGGCAGGGCTGCCCGGAGCACGGCGCGACGAACTGCTGGAGCGGCTGGACCGCACCTTCGCAGCTCACGATTCCCTTCGCGTCGGCCGCGCCGGGATTCGCGGCGATCTCCCCCGTCCGCTTGAAGGGGGCGGAGAGGATCTTCTTCCCCTTCAGGTGCTGGACGAGCCCGAAGAGGCCCGCGACGAACGCGATGAACACGAGGAAAAAACCAAGATATTGCACGGCCAACCTCCAGGCATGACGGGACGATCCTCACGTCTTCGTGAGGTCTTGGGCTGGACAGGCCGAGCGTCGCGTCGTCGCGAACAATCGTGCGGCAGCCCCAACGAGAGCGGGAATACGCGGCAGGACCGCTGCACCTTCCTCCGCGCACCGGCGCGAAGGGCGATTCGCGCAAAATGGCCCTTTTCTCGGCAGGCAGGGAAGGACTAACGTGCGAGCGACATGACCGTCGACATCGACAAGCTGCGCGTGTTGCTCGAGGTGCTCACGGAGCAGAACGTCGCGGAGTTCGAGCACGAGGCCGAAGGTGTGCGGGTGCGCATCGTCCGCGAAGGACCGCGCCACGTCCGCGTGGAAGGGCCCGCGACGACGCCCTTCGCCGCCGCGCCCGCCGGAGCGGGTGCGCCGGCCCCCGCGCCCGCCATCGACCCGGACTCGATCGACGTGACGAGCCCGTTCGTCGGGACGTTCTATCGCTCGCCGAGCCCCGATGCGCCCGCGTTCGCGGACGTCGGCTCGGTCGTACGCCCGGGCCAGACGCTCTGCATCATCGAGGCGATGAAGCTGATGAACGAGATCGAGGCGGAGGTGAGCGGCACCGTCGTCGAGATCTACGCGCAGAACGGCAAGCCGGTGGAGTTCGGGCAGAAGCTGTTCCGCGTCAAGAAGGCCTGAGATGAGCGCGGGAACGCCCAAGCTCGCCGCCGACGACAGCGGGGCCCCTTCCCTCCCGCAGCCGAGGCCGCCCGGCGAGCCGCCCTTCCGGAAGATCCTCATCGCGAACCGCGGGGAGATCGCGCTCCGCGTCATCCGCGCCTGCCGCGAGCTCGGCATCCGCACCGTCGCCGTCCACTCCGAGGCCGACACGCGCGCGCTCCACGTGCGCTTCGCGGACGAGGCCGTATGCATCGGGCCTTCGCCGGCGTCGCGCAGCTACCTCCACATCCCCGCGATCATCGCGGCGGCCGAGATCACGGGCGCCGACGCGATCCATCCCGGCTACGGGTTCCTCTCCGAGAACGCCGAGTTCGCGCGCCTCTGCGGCAAGTGCGGGGTGACCTTCATCGGTCCGACGCCCGAGGCGATGCAGGCGTGGGGCGACAAGGTCACGGCGCGCACGAACGCGAAGCGGTTCGGCCTGCCGCTCCTCCCCGGGAGCGAGGTGCTCCGCAACGAGAAGCACGCGCTCGAAGAGGCGAAGCGAATCGGCCTGCCCGTCATCCTGAAGGCGTCCGGCGGCGGCGGCGGCCGCGGCATGCGCATCGTGCGGACGGAGGCCGAGGTCGCGGCGAACTTCACCCAGGCGACCCGTGAGGCGGAGGCGGGGTTCAAGAACCCCGACGTCTACATGGAGAAGTTCGTCGAGCGGCCCAAGCACATCGAGTTCCAGGTGCTCGCCGACCAGCACGGCGGCGTCTGGACGCTCGGAGAGCGCGAGTGCTCGCTCCAGCGGCGGCACCAGAAGGTCATCGAGGAGGCGCCCTCGCCCGCGATGACGCCCGAGCTACGGCAGGAGATCGGCGAGACGATCCGGCGGGCGGTCAAGGAGACGGGCTACACGTCGCTCGGCACGCTCGAGTTCATCATGGACGAGGACAAGCGCCTCTACTTCCTGGAGATGAACACGCGCGTGCAGGTCGAGCACCCCGTGACCGAGATGGTGACGGGGCTCGATCTCGTCTCGCTCCAGATCCGCGTCGCGGCAGGCGAGAAGATCGAGCTCCCCGACACGCGACCGTGGAGCTTCCGCGGGCACTCGATCGAGTGCCGCGTGAACGCGGAGGACCCGCGGACGTTCGCGCCGTGGCCGGGCCTCATCACCGAGTACTTTCCGCCCGGCGGCGGCGGCGTGCGCGTCGACTCCGGCGTCTACGGCGGCTGGACGGTGCCGCAGCACTACGACTCGCTCATCGCGAAGGTCATCGTCCATGCGCCGACGCGCGCGGAGGCGATCGTCCGGATGCGACGCGCGCTCGACGAGTTCATCGTCGGCGGCATCCGCACGAACATCGCGCTCCACAAGCTCCTCCTCGTCGACGAGGAGGTCATCAAGGGCGAGATGACCACCCGCACCATCGAGCGCGTCCTCCAAAAGCCCGTCGCTTGAGGAGGGGGTCATCCGCGGCGGATCCCTTCGCGAGGCCGGCGTCGCCTCGTTGCGACGTACAGGAGTACGTCTCACTCGGCTCCTTGGCCTCGCTCGGTCTCCACCGCGGCTGACCCCCTCCTCCTCCACGGGGTTGGTCGCCGGGGTTGGCGGGTTGGCAGGTTGCTTGGGGGGCGACGGGCGGGGGGCTTCGGCGCGGGGCGAGGGGCGTGGTAGTGGCGGGAGGATGGGGTTTCGGGCGCGGGTCGCGGGGATGGTGGTCGCGGGATGGCTCGTCGCGTGCGGCGGGGACGAGCGGAAGAGCGTGGAGCCGGCCACGAGCGAGGGGGCGAGTGCGCCGGGGGCGAGCTCGACGAGCGCGTCGAGCGGTGGAGGGGGGACGACGGCGGGGGACGGCAGCGTGGGGTCGGCGTGCGCCGCGAAGGCGGACTGCAGCGCGGCCCTCGGCCTCGACTGCGTCACGGTCATCGCGCCGGTTCCGCAGGCCGGCTTTCCGGGCAAGACGTTTCCCGGCGGCTACTGCACGAAGAGGTGCGGCCAGCCGGACCGGGACGACCCTTCCCCCTCCGAGACGGAGCTCTCGCTCGACTGCGGGCCGAACGCGACGTGCCTGCAGTCTTCGCAGTCCACGGGTCAGGGCGGACAGGTGAGCATGCAGATGTGCGTGCGCACGTGCACCAGCAACGAGGACTGTCGCGCGAAGGACGGCTACGTCTGCCTCGCGGGCGCGTTCGGGCAACGGACCTGCGCCGCGCCCTGAGGGAAGCTCGGTTTTCGCGAGAGCGAGAGAGAGAGAGAGAGGGCAGCTCGGGTCACGGGCGCCCGGCGCAACCGGGCGCTGCAGGACACCACGGCGTTGCGGCCGTCGCGCGAACAGGCCTTCACGGGCGAGGCGGGCGCCTCCGGAACGCGGGCCCGTTCACCGGCACGTCGCGTGCTCGACGGCACGCCATGGCTCTCTGTCGTGCGGGTCCGGTCGCCTCCCTCGTCGTGCTCCTCGTGGGCTGCTCCCCGGCACGCTACGAGATCCAGGTCCGCGACACCCGCTCCGTACGTCTGGATCTCCTCGGAGACGACAATCGGCCGAATCCGGCTGCACGCGGAACCCTGGCGTGCCCGACGGCGCCCGGCAGCGTCGTCGCGACGAGCGACTGCCGGGAGGTGACGACGAGCAACGACCGCTTCGTCCTGCTCTCGCGCGTGCCGCACACGTACGCGGCCGAGCGGACGGCCGACGGAATCGACCTCGTGATACAGGAGCGAGCCGTCGAGCGTCGCGCACCGCTCTTCGACGAGGACGGCACGCTGCATCTCCATGCGCCTGCGTTCCTCTCCACGGGCTACGATCTCTCCACGCGGTCGGGCTTCTTCTTCGCCGGTGCCCTCACGCGCGAGGACCACGTCGACATCGGCCTGAGTGACAGGTTCGCTCGAGGTGAGGTCTCCTACACGGTACGGCTCCGCACCCCGGTCACGAACGTCGTCCGCGTCACGAAGGTCGTGGAGCGCCCGCGGGGAGTCGCCGTCCTCGGCTACCTCGTCGCGGGAGCGCTCGTCACCGGCGGGGCGTTCGCGATGGCAGAAGGGCCGAGCGATGGGGTGCGCTACGGCGTCGGACTGCCGCTCCTCTTCCTGGGAGCCACGTCGGCGGTCCTCGCGACGGACTACCTCCTCCAGCCGGATCGCGAGCGCACCTCCTTGGCGCCGAACGCGCTCCGCGAGCGGATGTTCTACTGACGGGTCACGGTGAACGTGAAGGTGTGCACGCGCACCTGCACGAGGAACCGAAGCGGGCTCGCGAACACGTTTCCCCACGTGGTTTCGCGCGGCGCATCGAATGCTGCGGAAGGTGCCCGGGCACCGAGCGTAACCTCGTAGGCATGGGTTCGACGGAGCGGGTGACGGTCGAGCGCGAGGGGCACGTGCTGCTCGTGGGGATCAACCGGGCAGAGAAGCGGAACGCGTTCGACCTCGCGATGCTCGAGGCGCTGGCGAGCGCGTACGAGCGCCTCGCCGACGACGAGGAGGCGCGCGTGGCCGTCCTCTACCCGCACGGGGATCACTTCTCGGCAGGCCTCGACCTCGCGGAGGTGGGCCCCTTCGTCGCGCAGAACGGCCCGCGCGCGCTCTCGGGCGGCAAGCGTTACGACCCGTTCGGCATCTGGGGCGAGGCGGTCCCGAAGCCCGTCGTGATGGCGACCTGCGGGATCAGCTTCACCGTGACGATCGAGCTCGCGCTCGCCTGTGACATCGTCGTCGCGGCCGACAGCGTGCGCTTCCGGCAGCTCGAGATCGGGCGCGGCATCGTCCCGTTCGGCGGCGCGACGATCCGCGGGCCCGAGAAGCTCGGCTGGGGAAATGCGATGCGCTTCCTCCTCACCGCCGAAGAGTTCGGGGCGGCCGAGGCGCTCCGCATCGGTCTCGTCCAGGAGGTCGTGCCGCACGGCAAGCACGTGTCACGCGCGCGCGCGATCGCCGAGGTCATCGCGCGCCAGGCGCCGCTCGGGGTGCGAGCGACGCTCGCGAACGCCCGCGTCGCGCGCGCGACGGGCGCGGAGGCGGCCGCCGATCACCTCGTGGGGATGCTCCCCGACCTGATGGCGAGCGAGGACGCCGCGGAGGGCGTGCGGAGCTTCCTCGAGCGGCGCGACGCCGTCTTCCGAGGTCGCTGAGCGTGCGCGACTCGCGCACGCGGCGCTGCAGAGAGCCGGCGAGGGTGGGAACTCGCGCGGTCGGGCGTATTCTCTCTCGGATGACCCCCGCGCGCCTCGCCACGCTCGGCCTCGCGTTCGCCCTCGTCGCCTGCGGGAAGGCGCCGCCGCCGGCCGCCCCGTCCTCGTCGAGCCACGCCAGCGCGACCGCCCAGGCGGACGTGGCGCCGGTCGTGGGCGAGGAGCCGATGCAACGCCGCTTCCACGAGACGTGGTGCGGCACGCCTCCCCCGGCGGCGTCGCCGGTGATGCGAAAGACGTGCGACGGCGGCAAGCCGGATGCGTGCCGCGATCTCGCGAAGGCGACCTTCTGCGGCGTCGGGACGAAGTCGGACCCGCCCGCCGCGCTCGCTCTCCTGCAGCGTGGTTGCACGGGCGGGAGCGGCATCGCCTGCAACGGCGCGGCGGTGATGCTGGAGTTCGGCGTGCGCGTGCCGAAGGACGCCGCCCGGGCGCAGGCGATCCTCGAGGACGGATGCGCGAAGAAGCTCGAGGAGACGTGTCAGGCGCTCGCGACCCTCTACGTCCAGCGTGACGCGTCGCATGTGGCGCGTCCCCTCGCGATCCTCTCCGCCGAGTGCGAGGCGGGCGTCGCCCAGCCCTGCGCGATGGCCACCTCGCTCCTCCTGGAGGACCACGAGGACGTGAAGCTCGATCAGGTCGCAGGCCACCGGTACGCGAAGCGCGGCTGTGACCTCGGCAGCCACGACGCGTGCGCGCAGCTCGCGCTCTTCCTCCTCACGGGCCAGGGGACGACCAAGGACGAGGCGGGGGGCGCGACGCTGGCGCAGCGTGCGTGCGAGGGGGGCTCGGCGCTCGGCTGCCTCAACGCGGGCGTCGCGAGCATCATGGGAACCGGCGTCGACAAGGACACGGTGAAGGGCGCCGCGCTGCTCGACAAGGCGTGCAAGCTCGGGAACGGATCGGCCTGCCGACAGCTCTCCGAGCTGAAGGCTCGGAGCGGAGGAACGGCGCTGTGAGATCGCTCTTGGTCCTGCTCTCTCTCGTCATCGTCGCGTGCGGTTCCAGCGGCCCCGCAGCGCCGCGCGCGGCCGACGTCGGCGCCCCCAGCGCG
>JALHPN010000233.1 GCA_022842465.1 Polyangiaceae bacterium
GCAAGGCCGCGACCTCGGCCTCCGCGGCGCCTGCGCCGACCGCGCCCGTCCCTGTCGCGGCGCCGACGAAGCCGCAGCTGGCGATCGACGACACGGGCGCCTCGGTGGGCGGCGACCGCGTCGACTTCACGGCGCCGGACGCGAAGGGTCGCCTCGGCGTCGCGCTCGACGGCAAGCGCGTCGCAGGCGAGGAGCTCGTCCTCGACGCCGCGCGGAACACGAAGACGTCGAAGGTCACGACGCTCTTCGCCGCGCTCGGCGCCGCGAAGGTGAAAGCCGTCCGCGTGCGCACCGCGAAGCGCGACGGCTCGCAGGCAGAGCTCGGCTTCGTCCTCGGCCGGAAGCTCCAGGACTGCGCCGGCGTCGGGATGATCGGCAAGGACCTCGCGATCCGCGCCTGGTCTGCCGCCGGCACCGGCGGCGCTCGCTTCTCGAAGGGCATGGCCGGCCCCGACAACACCCTCGGCTCCGCCGGGATCCGCAAGATCGTCGACAAGTGCGACGCGACCACGTGGGGCATCACGGCCGACGAGTCCGTGACGTGGGGGCTCCTCGTGGATCTCGCGCTCTCGGTCCTCGAGGGTGAGGACGCGGGCGCGCCGAAGGCCAAGGACATCGTCCTGCTCCCGACGACGACGGTCGCCGGGCGCAAGGTCGACGCCGAGCTCTGAGGGATCAGCGCGCGCGGAGCCTCTCGAGCACGTCGCGGGGGGGCTCTCTGTCGAGCCCGAGCAGCGCGGCCTCGACGGCCGCGTAGGCGGAGAAGTCGACGGGCTCCTCGATGCGCTTGCCCTCGTCGATGGCGCCGCGCGCGCGAACCAGGAGGGGCACGGTCCGATCGTAGAGGAAGGGCGTACCGTGGCTCGCGCCGAAGCCCGGCGTGTAGTCGGCATCGAAGAACGAGCCGGGCCTCGGGACGACGTAGTAGTCGCCCGCGCCGACGTCCGGAGCCCAGGACCGGCACACGAGCGTGAGGACGTCTTCGCGTGCGGCGGCGCGCTTCGGGATGCCGGCGGCGCCCGCGAGCCGCTTCGGGCACTCGACCGCGAGGAGCGCGACGTCGAGGACGTCCTGGATCGCGTCCTTCTCCTTCGCGAGCCGGGCGCGCAGAGCCTCCTCGATCGCCGCGCGCTTCGCGGCGGGCAGCGCCCGCGCGGCGGGGGTGAGGTGCACGTAGGGATCGGCGACACCGGCCACCCACGGCCCGCCCGGCACGGCCTTCGACGTCGCGCGTCGGAGCTCGTCGCGGAGCGTGTCGGACGAGAGCCTCCTCCCTTCTCGGCAGGGACGCTCGAAAGCGTCCGGTGTTCCCGCGCAGTACGGCTTCCGGGCCGCCTCGGACTCGGGCATGGAGACGTCCCCGTGATCGGCCGAGAGGAGGAAGCTCGCAGGCCCCGCCTTCTTCTCGACCCCGTCGACGAGACGCGCGAGCGACACGTCGAGCCGGCGCAGGTAGTCCCAGGCCTCCCAGGAGTCGGGCCCGAAGATGTGGCTCATGATGTCGTGGGCGGAGAAGCTCACGAGGAGCAGCGTGGGGCGCGATGGATCGTGCTCGGCGTCGAGCGCGGCGAGCGCGAGGTCGACGAGCGCGACATCGCTCGCGGGCACGGCGCGGAAGGAGCCGGGCGTCTTCGCGAGGTGAGGAAAGACCCTGCCGAGCCCCTCGAAGTCACCTTCCCCTGCGGCGTCGTCGGGCGTGACGGCGTGGGCGCGCACCCAGGACGGATCGAGCAGCTCCCAGGGCGCGCGCCTCCGCTCTTCGTTCGCCGCGGCGCTCCCGAGCGACACCGCCCACCTCGGGTACGCGTCGGCGAAGGCCGTCGACGTGACGAAGGAGCCGGAGCTCGCGTCGTACCAGAGCACGTGGGACGGCCTCTTGCCGGCCGGGAGGATCGCGCCGCGGTCCTTCAGGGAGAGGCTCACGACGAGCGCGCGCGGGTCCTTCTCGCGGAGCCGATCGGCGACGGTCTTCGTGCGGAGGCGCTTCGCAGACGAGCCTTCCCGCGCGACGACCCCCTCCGGGGTGACGAGCCTCGTGTCCGGATCGCGGAGGATCGAGATGCGCTCTCCCTTCTCGTCCGGCACCTCGTTGGCGAAGATGCCGGTCTCGGCGGGGACCGCGCCGGTCTGGAGCGCGGCGTGTCCCGGCGCGGTGTCCGTGACGGCGTGGGCGTAGCGCATCGATCGCGCCCACGTCCCTTCGCGGAGGAGGCGCGCGAAGCCGCCGTCCTTCGGCAGCTCGTCGAGGCGGCTGGACGCGATCCACGCGGAGAGCTGATCGACGACGATCCCGACGACGACGGGCGCACGCGCTCCCCTCGGCGCGCCGCCGTCCGTCGAGGGTGGCGCCGGAGGCGCCGCGGGCGCGCTCGTCGCCTCCGCCGGTGAAGGACGACACGCGGCCGAGAGCGAGCCCGAGACGAGGAGGGCGAGGACGGACGCGCGACGCATGCTCTTCGCTCGCACGAGCCGAGCCCCGCCAGCAAGCACGAAGACGCGACGAGCTGCTAAGGTTCGTCCGCCATGAGGACGGCCCTTCTCGCCCTGATCGCGTCGCTGGCGGCCACTGCCGCGCTCTCCCTCGCCGCCTGCGCGGGCGATGACGATGCGGCTCCGGGACCGAAGCCAGGCGTCCAGAGGCTCGCGCCCGACGCGGCCTCCGAGGCGACGCAGCGAGGTCGCGTGATCGTCGCGCGATCGGAGGCGCCGCTCGAGGGCGCGACGGTGACGATCGGGTCACGTTCGGCGACGACGGCCGCCGACGGCACCTACGCCGTGCAGGTCCCCCGCGGGACGCCGTACGCGATGGTCGTGACCGCGCCGGATCACTTCAAGCTGCTCGAGGAGGAGTGGAGCGTCGGCGGCGACGTCGTGCGGGGCGACACGAACCTCCTCTCGAACCAGCTGGCGAGCCTGCTCCAGGGGTTCCTCCCCGAGCGCGATCCGGCGAAGGGTGTCCTCGCGGTCCGGGTCTACGGCGTGCGTGGCTGCGCGGACGAGGGAGGCGCGACGCTCACGATCACGCCTTCTGGAGCGGCTCAGGTCCGCTACTTCGCCGGCGGGATCCCGTCCGGGGCGGCCACGTCGGTCGCGAAGGGCGAGAGCATCTCCGCCGTCTTCACGAACGTGGACCCTGGCGTTCCGGTTGTCGTCCGTGCGACGTCACCGACGTGCACGGAGCTCGCGCGCCCCGTCACCGAGGACGGCGTGACCTTCACGGGCGTGGTACGGACCGAGCCGGGGGAGACGCTCGCGTACGCGCGCGTCTTCCTCGGACCGGGCGCAGGGCCGGTCGACGCGGGCGGAGAGGGCGGCCCGTGATCGACGCGGTCGTCTTCGACATGGACGGGCTCCTCATCGACTCGGAGCCGCTCTGGGTGCGGGCGGAGATCGAGATTTTCGGTGAGGTCTCTGTCGTGCTCGGGGAAGAAGACTGCGCGAAGACCAAGGGCCTCCGCATCGACGACGTCGTCGCCTACTGGTTCCAGCGACGGCCCTGGACGACGAGCACGCCGGCGGACGTCGAAGAGCGGCTCGTCTCGCGCGTCGCCGAGCTCGTCGCCTCGGACGGCGTCGCGAAGCCCGGGATCGAGGTCGCGCTCGGCGCCGCGCGGCGCCACGCGAAGAAGCTCGCGCTGGCCTCGTCGTCGCCGCATCGCCTCATCCGCGCTGCCCTCGCGCGGCTCGGGCTCGCCTCGACGTTCGACGTGGTGCGGTCGGCGGAGACGGAGCCGTACGGGAAGCCGCATCCGGGGATCTTCCTGGCCACCGCGGAGGAGCTCGCCGTGGACCCCGCTCGGTGTCTCGTGCTCGAGGACTCGTTCACCGGCGTCCTCGCCGCGAAGTCGGCGCGGATGGCGTGCATCGCCGTCCCCGAGGTGTTCCCCGATCACGATCCACGCTTCGTCATCGCGGACGCGATCGTGGGCTCGCTGGCCGACGTCTCGAGCGCGCTGGTCGAGCGGGTCGCGAAGGGCCAGCTCTAGCTACATCGCGGTGCAAGAGTCGCTGGTCGACCATGCCTTCACGAGGGGAACGCTCTGAGGGATCCGGGCCGAGCCGCCCGGCCCCGGGTCAGCGGACGAACGGCGTGAAGCGTCGGATGGAGACGCTGCTGCTGTTGCCCGCGTGGACGAGGGCGATCTCGCCGCGAGGCGAGACGGCTAGCGCCGAGGGCGAGGTGGCCGACGAAAGGGGGCCCAGGCTCCGCTCCGCCACCTTGCCGGCGCGGTCGATCCGCACGATCGAGGTGACGTCGCTCCCCGCGACGCGCTTCTGGATCCACACGTTTCCGTCTCCGTCGAGGGCCACGTCCCGGTACGGCGCCTGGTACTGGGTGGTGTGGACGCCGAGCGGGATGCTCCGCACGACGCCGGCATCGCCAAGCTCGATGTACGTCGCGGTGAAGTCGCCGCGGCTGGGGTCCGACCTGAAGTCGTACGGCTGCGCGACGATGTGGGTCGCGCCGTCTTCGCCTCGCACGGCCACGAACGCGGACCGCGTGTCGCCGCTCGCGCGCGGGACGAGTGGGGACTTCGCCCACGGGTCGATCGGGTTCTGCCTCCGGTAGAGGAGGATCCCCCCGTCGTGCGCCGCGACCACCTCCGTGCCGCCGTCCTTGCGGACGTGGACCGCGACGGCGTTGCTCCCGTGCGTGCTGCACCCGTCGAGGCGTACGAGCGGCCCCCACGTGGCGCCCGCGGGACGGGACGCGAAGTACAGCGCGCACGACTGCGCTCCCCACGTGCCGCTGCTGGCGGGATAGGGCGTCGTCGCGGCGATGGCGGCGAACATGGTGCCCGCCGCGTTCTTCCCGAAAGCGAAGGAGGCGACGTCGTCGCGCGCCCCCAACCTTCCGACGAAGGACCCCGCGACCTGCACGGACGTACCGAAGTCGGTGCGGGGCGCGAGGGAAAGGACGGCGTCCTCGCCCGGTCGCAGGCTCGAGAGACCAAAGGGCATCTCCGTCCGTCCCGAGGCGACCGACTGCGCCGCTCCCGGCGCCCCGAGGAACACCGAGAACCGGCTCGGATCCCACGAGGACTGGGTCGGGCTCCACTGCTGGTGCGCGACGCGGAGCTCGCCGGCGGCGTCGTACGCCGCGCGCACGCCCCCGACGCGGTGACTCGTCCGGAAGCCCGAGTCGCTCACGGTCACGCACCGATCGAGGAAACACATTGCCGCGCCTCCGCCGCACTCGAGGTCCGTCGTGCAGGCCGGGCCGGGAGCCGCTGTCGGCCCTCGCGAGACGCGGAAGCTCACCTCGCGCGAGCTCTCGTCGCGCACGGCGACGTAGTACGTGCCTGCCCTGGTGATCGTGCGGGTGAGGCGAGCGCTCGGGTCCGTCGCGCTCACGTCCACGCTCCGCGCGAGGGTCCGGAAGTCCGACGCGAGGAGCCAGGCCTGCGGGTCGCCGTCGCCGCGCTCCGACCGGACGGCGATGTCGAGGCGCTCGCCCGCGGGAACCTCCAGCTTGAAGGCTCGGTAGAGCGGGCGCGGCGCGACCTGGATCTCCTTGCTCTCGCCAAAGCCGAGGGTACCGACGATCTCGGAGCTCGCGAGCGCGCGGAGCTCCTCCTCGGACGCGAGGACCTCCTCGGGTTCGGCCTCCTCCGACGAGGGCGCGGCGCACGCCGCCAAGGGCAGGCCGGCGAGTACGGACAAGACGACGAGAGGGCGGAGGTGGAGCAGCTGCGGGAGGCGCATGGCCTGGGACCAGCAAATTCCAGCCCAGTCGGAGCCGAGCACCGTCACCGGCAAGATTTCACGGCGCTCGCCGGGTGCACGGCTCCCTCACCTTCCCGGAACGAGATGCCGACTTCGCCGTTCGTGATCGACGTTCACGAGCACGGGCATCGGCCGTCACGCCGCCCGAAGCTGGCGATCGTGCGCAAGCGTCTCCAGCCCCTGGGATCGCAAGTTCGAATCTTGCTGGGGACGCCAACACTCGCTCGACGTGGCACGGCTCACGTCTCGTAGCGCATCGCGGCGGCGGCGAGGGCGGCGCCGTCGCTCTTGGCGGCGTCCTCCTTCCGCTCGCTGTAGCGGTCGGTGAGATACGGCGCGCGGTAGCGGAGGAGGGTGAGCTTCATGAGCTCCTCCATCACGTCGACGACGCGGTCGACGTTGCGATCATCTCGCTCCGGGCGCCCACACCTCGCTTCGAGGCGAGCACGGCCTCGATCCTCGCCTACTGCTCATCTCGCAGCTCCCTTCGCTCTGGCCGCACGCCATGGGGGCTCCCTGGATTCAGCGACACACCCTAACCGACCGAGGATTTCGGAGCGCGACAGGTCCGGCTGCGAGGCGCGGCGACGACAGGTACTCCCTGCCATCTTGAGGAGCCGCAACGAAGCAGACGGGCCCGTCCCGCCCGAAAGCCGACCGAGCTGGTTGCCTCCTGCGCTCTAGGGCGAGGAGAGCCGGGCGCGGAAGACGGCGATGCCCTGGGTGAGCATGCGGTCGAGGATGCGGAGCGTGTCGAGCTGCGGGAGGCCGGCGACCTCGACGATCGTCTCGAGCGGGAGGACCCCGTCGATGAAGCCCGCGACGTAGGCGCTCTTCGAGTCTCCGAGCCGATCGGCCAGCTCCGCGGTGGGCTTCACGAGCTCCGGAACGCGGCTCATCGGATCGAGTCGTTCGAGGAGGACGGCGATCTGATCGGCCTCGTCGAGCTCCTCGAGCTCGCCCTCGTCCGCCTCGACCTCGACCTGGGACTCGTCCGCCGGACGCGCGGGCGGCATCTGGCTCCTCATCGAGGCGAGGCGAGCGCGCTCGAGCTCCACCTCGTTCGTGATCGTCGGCGACTGCGCGCGTAGCTCGCTCTCCTCCGCGAGGGCGACCGGATCGAACGCGGGGATCACGGTCGGACAGGAGGCTCGCGAGGGCCGCGCGCCGGAGGGAGCCGTCGACTCGGAGGAGCGCGCCGGATCATCGAGCTCGAGAAGTTCTTTCTTCGCGTCGGCCGCCACCGCGGACACCTCTTCGTGAAGCGTACACCACGACGAGGCCGACCGGTCAGCGCTCGGACTCCGCGACGCCCTCGCGCGGGACGCGTGTGCGTGCGCGAGCGACAGGGACCGGGTCGGGCATCGTCCTCCCCGTCGCATCCCTCCACACCGCAGGCGCGAAGAAGAGCTGGCCGTCCACCTCCCGGCGGACGAGGGCCCACGGGGCACGGCGTGCGCCCGAGGGGGGGACCACCCATCCCCCGTTCACCCAGCGGAAGCGGTCCCCGTTCCAGGCCCACGCCCCGTCCGTCCACACCGCATTCTTCGCGGGGCGGTCCGGGACGACCTCCACGGGCGCGGCGCGCGGCGCGAACGGGACCTCCACGTAGTCGGCGGCGAGGATCGGCGCTTCGTCGGGGCGGGGCAACGAGGGACCGCCGCACGCGACGAGGAGCGCGGCACCGAGCGCGGCCAGACGCCCCCGGACGGCGGACACGACCAAGCGCGACCTCACGAGGTCGAGCTTGCTAAGGTGCGCGCGATGGCGCGGGCTTCCGGCGAATGGCCTCACGTGGTCGTCGCGGTCGCTTGCGCGGTGCTCGCGCTCGCGTCGCTGGGATGTTACCGCGTCCCGGAGAACAAGGCTGCCGTCGCGTCGCTCACGATCGAGGGGGTGAAGGCCGCCGACGCCGACGCCCTCGCGGAGCGGATCGCGACGCGCGCGACCCAGCGCTTCCTCGGCGTCTTCTCGGGCGTCTTCTTCGAGTACGAGACGCTCGATCGCTTCGCCCTGCGGCGGGATCTCCAGCGCATCGAGCGCTACCTCCGGACCCGAGGCTTCTACGACGCGCAGGTCCGCGCCGCGCGCGTCGTCCCCGACGGCAACGAGGTGCACGTCACGATCGAGGTGTCACCGGGGGAGCCGGTGGTCGTCGGCTCCGTGCGCGTCGAGGGGGACGGGCCGCTGATCCCCGACGCGAAGGCCGCCGTCCGTGCGGCCGCGGCGAACACGATGAGAGAGAAGACGCCCTTCACCGAGGAGGGCTACGAGGCGACCGCGAGCGCCGTGCTCCGCGCGATGACCTCCCGCGGGTACGCTCGCGCCACGGTCGCGAAGCGCGCCGAGGTCGACATGACGACCCGGACGGCATCGATCGTGATCGCGATCGAGCCGGGCGCTCCGGTGAAGATCGGCGCGATCACCTTCGTCGGCCTGGAGGGGCTGCCCGAGGACGCCGTCCGGCGCGTGTTCGGCGTCCGCGAGGGCGAGCCCTACTCGAGCGAGGAGCTCGACGTGAGCCGCGCCGCGCTCCTCGACCTCGGCGTCTTCTCGTCCGTCGACGTCGACGCCGACACCGCGAAGTCGGAGGGGACGGGCGCGGTCCCGATCACCGTGCGCTGCGTGCCTGCCAAGCTGCGCGCGATCCTCACCGGTGGCGGCGTCCAGTTCGATGGACGGGCCTCCGACGTCCACCTCCTCGTCGGGTGGCAGAGCGCAAATTTCCTCGGAGGGCTCCGGAAGCTCGACGTCCGGTACAAGCCCGGCGTCGTCCTCTATCCGCTCCGCGCCGACAACCTCGAGACCCCGACCGACCTCCTCTACCAGCACCGGGTCCTCGCGACGCTCCGTCAGCCGGCGTTCCTCGAGCGGCGGACGACGGGTCTCCTTCATGCCGAGTACAACCTCTACCCCGTCATCCTCGTCGGGAATGCGCGTAGCAAGGACGTGCCCGGCTACCACGAGGTCCGGGCCGAGGTCGGCGTCGAGCGCCCGTTCGGCAAGCTCCTCGTGAGCCCCCAGTACGGCATCCAGGCGAACTACCCGTTCGACTACCTCGGCAGCACGCCGGAGCTGAAGCGTCTCCTCATCTCCCACGTCGACGTGACCGCGTTCCTCGATCTGCGCGACGACCCGATCCGGCCGCGAAAGGGCGCCTACTTCGGCGGGCAGGTGCAGGCGGCGGGAGGCCCGCTCGGGGGCGACGCCGACGATCTGCGCGTCCAGCCCGACGCACGCTTCTACGTCCCCCTTCGCAAGAAGATCGTGCTCGCGTTCCGAGCCTCGGTCGGTCTCCTCTACCCGCTCAACTACGGCGACGCCGCGAAGTACCGCGCGCGGAACGAGGACCAGGCCCTTCCGGACGGGCTCGCGGACGACGCCCAGCTCCTCTTCTTCCGAGGCTTCTTCGGCGGCGGTCCGAGCTCGAATCGCGGGTACGCGATCCGAGGCATCGCGCCGAAGGCGCGGGTGTCGAAGACGAGCCCTGCGGGGCAGTCCATCGCGGCCGCGACGTGCGCGGAGCAGGACGACGTCTGCGACCTGCCCATCGGCGGCCGCACGCTCTGGGAGGCGAACGCCGAGGTGCGCGTGCCGGTCGCGGGCGCCTTCTCCGCGGCCTTCTTCTGCGACGTCGGCGACGTGTCGCCTCTTCCGACGAACTTTCGCTTCACGGTCCCGCACCTTTCCTGCGGTGGCGGCGCGCGCTACGACACGCCGGTGGGACCGATCCGGGCGGACGTCGGCGCGCGCATCACGAAGCCGCGCGAGAGCGAGCCTCCCCCCGGCGACATCTTCGGCGCGCCGATCGCGATCGGCCTCGGCATCGGAGAGGCGTTCTGATGCGCGCGCTCCTTCGCGCCGCGGCCTCGCGCGCGACGAAGGGCGCCGCCCTCGTCGTGGTCTTCGCGACCTCCGCCGCGGGCGCGGTCGTCGTCCACTCGGACATGCCCGCTGCGCGACGCGCCGTCGCGCTCGTCGCCGAGCAAGCGCTCGCGCGCCTCTTCGAGGGCACCTTCGTCCTCGGCGGCGTGCGGCGACTCGAGCTCGGCGCGGACGCTCGGGTCCGGCTCGACCGCGTGGACGTGATCGATCGCGACGGACGGCTCATCCTCACCGCCCACGACGTGGAGGGTCGACTCGCGCTCGCGACGCTCCTCCGCTCGCTCGTGACGACCGGAGCTCCCGACGTCGTCGTCGACGAGGCGCGCATCCGCGACGCGGTCGTCGTGCTCGACGCCGACGTCGACGGCGGCGTCCGTCTCGCCCACGCCTTCCGCCCCCGCACGGAAGCGGCGGCTCCGGCGCCCGAGGCGCCGGCGCTGCCCTCCTCGGCGGAGCCCGCCGCCACCCCGCGGGTCCACATCCGCCGCGCCTCCGTCGGTCACGTCTGGGTCCACGGCGACGTCGTCCCGCCCTCCGGCCTCGACGTCGAGGCGCGCGCCGTCCTCATCGACGTGGCGTACGAGGACGGGCTCGTGCGGATCGCGCTGAACGAGAGCGACGTCACCTTGCGATCGCCGTCGCTCCCCTACCAGCGCTCTCCGCTCGTCGGCCGCGCGACCGCGAAGCTCGACGTGACGGTCGCGAGCTCGCGCCTCGCAGGTCATGCCTCGTTCCTCGGCGAGACAGGCGGGCTCCCGCTCTCGGCCGAGGGGTCCCTCGACGGAGATCGGGTCGAGGCGACGCTCGACGTCCCGCGGGCCACCCCCGAGGCCGTCGCCCGCGCGTTCCCTGGGCTCCTCCTCGAGCAGCCCGTGTCGCTCCGCGCGACGGTGAAGGGCGCGTTCCCCTCGCTCACCGTCGACGCGAAGGCGTCCGTCGGCGAAGGTCTCGTCACCGCGCTCGTCGATGCCGATCTCCGCGGAGCGCTCGGGTTCACCGGCGTCGTCAACGCTTCGAACATCGACCTCCGCGCCTTCGGCGGCCCCGCGTCGAGCCTGTCTGCGCGCCTGTCGGGCACGGCGGCGATCCAGGACGGGACGGCGTTCGGGACGTTCCGCCTCGCGAGCGAGGAGGGTTCGATCGCCGGCGAGCGCGTCCCTCCGCTCGCGGCCGACGGCCGCTTCGAGAACCGAACGCTCGCCGTCTCGGCGCGCGCGGAGGAGCCCGGCGTCCGCGCGGCGGCGAACATGGTGCTCGACGTGCCCACGAAGGCGATCACCTTCGACCTCCAGGCGCGCGCCACGGAGCTCCGCGCCGTCCCCCGCCTGCGTGGCAAGGTCTCCGGGAGCGCGACCGCGCGTGCGACGGGGAAGGTCGATCTCGCGAAGGGCACGGTCTCCGGCGCCGTGACCGCGACGGGGGACGGCCTCTCCGACGGGACGACGCACGTGGGGTCCGCGCGCGTCACCGCGTACGTATCGGGTCCCCTGGGCGCGCCGGTCGCCGACGCGTCCGTGGACGCATCGGACGTGCGCTTCGCGACCGGCGGGAAGGCGCCCCTCGTCTACCCGGAGGTGACCGGCCGCGCGCGCGTCTCGTTCGCCGACTTCACCGCCCGAGGCGTCGAGGTTCGGGCGAGGACGAGCGATCGCGATCCCTCGCTCGCCTTCGTCGCTCACGCGGACGCGATCGCGTTCGGCGGCAAGCTCGCCGTCGAGGGCGCGCGCGTCGACGGCGTCGGTGGTCCGCTGGAGGCGTCGGTGAGCCATGCTGGCGGCGTCCTCCGCATCCGCGCGCGCGGCACGGACCTCGATCTCGGACGCGCGGCAGACGCGACGGGCCTCGCCTTCCTCCGCGAGCTCCCGCGCGGATCGCGTGCCGACGTGGACGTCGAGCTGGAGTCGGCGGCTGGCCGCAGTGACGGTCACGTCGACCTCCAGGTACGCGACGGGAGGGGCTTCGATGCGCGGCTCCACACCACGCTCGTCCGGGGGCGGGCGCGCGGGGACGCGCGGGTCGCGCTCGCTCCGTACGGCGAGGTCCGCGCGCGCTCGTTCGACGTCGAGGTCGGAGCGCTCGATCGAACGAGCCTCGAGCGGGCCACGGGCGAGATCGAGTTGGACGGGACGATCGACCTCGCCCACGGCGGCGCACTCCTCGCGAGCGTGCTCGGACGCGACGACGTCCAGAGGGTGGACGGGACCCTCACCTTCTCCGCCCGCGCCGAGCGCCGAGGCGACGCCGCGTGGCCCGTCGTCCGCGCGACCGTGCGGACCAACGGGCTCTCCGTCACGCGCGACGTCGAGGGCAAGGCGGAGACGTACCGCGGCGTCGACGTGACGGCGCACGCGGCGTGGGACGGGCTCTCGAACGACGCGGAGGCCGCAGTCGTGCTCTGGGACGGCCGCTCCGCGCTCGCGACGCTCGACGCGAAGGCCCTGCTCCCCCTCGGCGCCTGGGTCCGCGGCGCCGAACGCCCCACCCTGGCCTCGCTCGAGACGCTCGACGTCGAGCTCCGCGCGGACCTCGTGAAGCGTGAGCTCCGCTCGCTCCCCGCGTGGCTCTTTCCGGCGAGGCCCGACGGCCGGCTCGAAGGCACCCTCACGTCGACGGGTCCGCTCGGACGACCGAACGTCGTCGCGATCCTGCGAGGCGCGGGGCTCCGCGACAAGAACCGGCGACGAGACGATCCGCTCTTCGGACCGGTCGACGCGTCGGTCGATGTCCGCTGGGACGGCGAGGACGTGGTCACCGTCGTCACCGCCGACGAGAACGAGCCGCCGAACGCGGAGCGCCGGCGAGAGCGCGCCGAGGCCCGTGGGGACGGCGCGAGAGGGGCGCCGCGCGCGCTCGGATCCGCGCGAGGCCTCCTCCTCGCGCGCGCCTCCGCGAAGGAGCTCCTCCTCCGCGGGACGGATCCGGGGTTCCGCGCGTCCGCCGAGATCGTCGTCGAGCGGCTCGATCTCGCGCCCTTGCCGCTCCCCTACAACGCGCGCGGGCGTGTGTCGGGGCGCTTCAGCGTTCGCGACGTGAACGGCGATCCCACCTTCAACGTGACGAGCCGCTTCCAGGACCTCACGCTCTCGAACGCGGCGGTCGGCTCCGGCGACGTCGCGCTCGGCGGACGTGACGGCGGCCTCTTCGGCGTCGCCCGGTTCATCCAGGAGGAGGGCGGCAGCGCGCAGGTCCAGATCGTCTCGAAGGCGCTCGGCCTGAAGGGCCGCGAAGTGTCCTGGGACGAGGAGGCGGAGACGCGCCTCGACTACGCGCTGAATGCCGTGCGCCTCTCGATCGTGCGCCCTCTCGTCCGGCGCCTCTTCCCCGAGATCGACGGACGCATCGACGGGCGCGGGAGCGTGACGCTCGCGGCGGGCACCCAGACCTTCGACGGCGGCGCCGCGATCTCGGACGGGCGCCTCTACGTGAACCTCCTCGGCGAGGAGGTCACGAACGTGAACGCGATGGTCAACTTCGAGCCGAGCGGGGTCTTCCGCGTGCGAGAGGCGACCGGACGGATCGGCGAGGGCGACCTCCGCGCATCAGTGGTCGGCCGAATGAAGGGGCTCCACTTCGAAGCCGCGAACGCGGCGATCGTCATCCCCTCGAAGCGCGGGATCCCGCTCAGCACCGAGGGCGCGACCTACGCGGAGGCCACGGGGCAGGCGAACCTCCAGATGCAGATGTCTCCGGATCGGAGCACGCTGCTGTGCGCAGTCGACATCCCGACCGCGCGGGTCTCGCTCCCGGATCGGAGCACCCAGCAGCTCCAGAAGACGGAGGACGAGCCCACCATCTCCGTCGGCAAGCGGGCGCGCGACGGGAGCTTCGACCTCGCCCCGCTCCGCCAGCGCGGCCAGGGCAGGCGAGCGGGGGCGACGACGGCCGGGACGAACGAGGCCGAGGACAGGCCCCTCGTCGTCCGACTCACCGTCTCGGTCGGCAAGGACGTGTGGATCGAGGGCAGGGGGATGAAGATCGCCGCGAACGGGCTCGTCCTCGTCGAGGTCGCCGACGCGATCGGCGTCACCGGCCGCATCGATCTCGCCGAGGGCACCGTCGACGTGCAAGGACGCCGCTTCACGATCGATCGCGGCACGCTCACCTTCCTCGAGGGCGAGGACCCGAGCAACCCGACGCTCCTCGCCTCCGCTTACTGGGACGCGCCCGACGGCGCGCGCGTCTGGGCGGAGTTCGCCGATCCGATCGCGACGGGCAAGCTCACGCTCCGATCCGAGCCGCCGTACTCGTACGACGAGATCCTCTCGCTCATCCTCTTCGGGCGCCCCGAGGGCAACGTCGGCGGCGGCAGCGCAGGCAGCCAGGGCGGCGCC
>JALHPN010000234.1 GCA_022842465.1 Polyangiaceae bacterium
CCTCGCCGTGCCTGGGCTCGAGCGCGGCGGCGCGCTCCTCTTCGCGGTCGCCTCGGGCGCGGTCTGCGCGGAGACGACGCCCGCCGCCGTGCGCTGGGTCGCCGCGCGCTGGACGGCGCGGGGGCCCGTCACGAACCTCCTCGTCGAGCTCGCGTCGGCCGACGACTTCGTCCCGCTCGTCACGGCCGGCGTGCTCTTCGCCTTCGAGCCGGCGTCGGGCCTCGACGTAAGCCTCCCGGTCTACGGCTGGTTCGCGGCCTCGCTCGGCCTCGCCGCGCTCCTCGGGACCGTGACGGCGCTCCTCCTCCGCGGCGCGGAGGGCTACGCGGTCTGGGGGGCGCTCTTCGGGACGCTCCTCCTCGGTGTCGGCAGCGCCGCGCGCTTCGGCATGTGCACCATCTTCGTCACGTTCGTGATGGGCATCGCGCTCGCCGGCGTATCGCCGAACCGCCGGAGCCTGCGTCGCATGGTGCGTCCGACGGAGCGCGCGGTGCTCTACCCGATGCTCCTCCTCGCGGGCGCGCGCCTCGACGTCCGACCCGTCCTCGAGTCGCGCGCGCTCCTCGCGTTCGTCGCGATCGTCCTCCTCGCGCGGATCCTCGGCAAGCTCGCGTCCGGCGCCGTCGTCAACGTCGCCGTGCGTGCGGCGCGCCCGGCCGGCCCGGCGCTCGGGGTGGTGCTGCTCGCGTCGGGGCCTGTGTCCACGAGCGTCGCCTTCGTCTTCGCGCTGCGCTTCCCGGGGCCGATCGGCGACACGCTCCTCGTCCTCGCGGCGGGGTCCTCGGTGCTCGGCGAGCTCGTCTCCACCCTCGCGCTGCGCCGCCTCCTGGCGCATGCCGGAGAGGTCCCCGAGGTGGCGGCGTGAGCTCCGCGAAGCACGGCAAGACGCCCGCCGGCCGCGTGATCGACGCCTTCAGCCTCGCGGTCGTCTTCGGGATCCTCTGGATCGCGACGCGCTATGCCCCGGGGGTGCACGGCGACGCGGCGATCCTCGGCGCGGTCGGCTTCCTCCTCCTCGCGGGCACGCTCATGAGCGAGCTCGTCGAGGTGCTCGGGATCCCTCACCTCACGGGGTACCTCCTCGCGGGCATCCTCGCGGGGCCGCACATGCTCCACCTCATCGACCACGAGTCGGTGAAGCGCCTCGAGCTCGTGAACACGCTCGCGATCGCCCTCATCGCCCTCGCCGGCGGCGCCGAGCTCCGCCTCGCCGCGCTGAAGCAAGGCGCGCGGAGCCTCGCCTGGGCGATGGTCTTCCAGACGCTCGTCGTGATGCTCGGGACGGGCGCCGTCTTCTTCCTCGCGCGGGTCGGCTTCGTGAAGGAGCTGCCGCCTACCGCCGTCCTCGGCATCTCGCTCCTCTGGGGGGTCACGTCGATCACGCGGAGCCCGTCGGCCGCGCTGGGCGTCATCTCGCAGACGCGCGCGCAAGGACCCCTAGCGCGCTTCACGCTCGCCTTCATCATGTCGAGCGACGTCGTCGTCGTCGTCGCGCTCGCCGCCGCGATCACGATCGCGCGCCCTCTCGTCGACCCGAACGCGACGCTGTCGCTCGAGGCCTTCGGCGAGCTGGGGCACGAGCTCCTCGGCAGCGTCGCGATGGGGACGACGCTCGGCCTCCTCGTCGCGGGGTACCTGAAGCTCATCGGTCGGCAGCTCCTCGTCGTCCTCATCGCCCTTGGCTACGGCGCGACGGAGGTGCTCCGCTACGTGCGCTTCGAGCCGCTCCTCACCTTCATCGTCGCGGGGTTCGTGGTCCAGAACCTCTCCGCGCAGGGCGAAAAGTTCCTCCACGCGATCGAGGAGACGGGCGGCGTCGTCTACGTCCTCTTCTTCGCCGGCGCGGGCGCGCACCTCAACGTGCCGCTCCTCCGAGAGTTCTGGCCCATCGCCCTCCTCCTCACCGGCTCCCGCGCGGCGCTCACGATCGGCGCGAGCAAGCTCTCGAGCCGCGTCGCGAAGGACGAGCCGAGCATCCGGGCGTGGGGGTGGGCGCCGCTCCTCTCGCAGGCGGGCGTCGCGCTCGGCATCGCGCAGGTGGTCGCGCGGACGTTCCCTACCTTCGGGCCGGCGTTCCGCGACGTCGCGGTCGCGTGCATCGCGATCAACGAGCTCGTCGGGCCGGTCGTGTTCAAGTTTGCCCTCGATCGGGCGAAGGAGTCGCGGCAGCCCCAGCCTTCGCTGAACGACGCCGAGGAGGCCGCCGCGCCTTGAATTCCCTCCGCGCCTGTCCACAGACCTTGGTAGGGTGGGGACCCTGATGGCCCAGAACGCTGCCGTCGCGCCGCTCCCGACCCGTCTCGGCCAGATCGCGCGGACCCTCGAGTCCCGCTTCCTCGGCAAGGACGAGGTGATCCGCCTGCTCCTCATCGCGGTCGTCGCGGGCGAGCACGCCGTCCTCATCGGGCCGCCCGGCACCGCGAAGAGCGCGCTCATCCGCATGTTCGCGCGGCTGCTCCAGGCGCAGTACTTCGAGTACCTCCTCACGCGCTTCACGGAGCCGAACGAGATCTTCGGGCCCGTCGACATCGCTGCGTTCCGCGAAGGCAAGTACCAGCGGCGCGTGGAGCAGATGCTCCCGACGGCGGAGGTCGTGTTCCTCGACGAGGTCTTCAAGTCGAACTCGGCCATCCTGAACTCGCTCCTCACGCTCTTGAACGAGCGGCGGTACACGTCGGGCGGCGTCGTCATGAAGTGCCCGCTCCTCTCGTGCTTCGGCGCCTCGAACGAGGTGCCGAGCGACGAGACGCTGACGGCGATCTTCGACCGCTTCCTCCTCCGGATCCGGAGCGACAACCTCGACGCCTACCACTTCCAGGATCTCCTCACGAAGGGCGTCCAGCACGAGATCATGGCGCTCACCGACGCGCCGATCGCGCCGCTCGCGTCCGCGCGCGAGATCCAGGAGCTCCACCGCGCCTTCGCGCAGCGGATGCGCTTCACCGAAGAGTTCTTCAGCCAGTACAAGGGCCTCGTCTTCCAGATCCGCGCCGAGGGCGTGAGCCTCTCGGACCGCCGCGTCGTGAAGCTCCTCAAGCTCTTCGCCGCGAGCGCGTTCCTCGACGGCCGCACGCAGCCGGACGCGGGGGACTTCTTCGTCCTGAAGCACATCTGGAACAACGAGGACCAGGCGGCGATCCTCGAGTCGATCGTCACGCCCGTCCTCGAGTCGCACTACCGCGACCACCCGAACGCGCGCCGCGTCGGCGCCGCGGGGATCGGGATCGAGGCGATCGCCGGCGAGATCGATCGCGTCCGTCAGGTGCTCACCGGGGGCGGCGGGCTCTCCGACGTCCAGCTCTTCAGCCAGCTGAAGGCGCTGAACGAGATCAAGGCCGCCCTCGGCGCGAGCCCCGACCCCCGCGCGCCGGAGCTGATCCAGCGCGTCGATCAGCTCCTCGAAGCCGCCTTCCGCAGCGGCCGCTTCGCCCAGCTCTGAGGCGTGAGTCGCGCCGGGTGGACCGGCCGGACCACGCCGTCCTTGCCGAGGGCGACGTCCGGCCCCAGAACCTCGCGCTCTGCCATGCCCGAGGGTCACACCATCCACCGCGCCGCCCGCGACCACACGCGCGACCTCGCGGGCGAGCGGCTTCGCGTGTCGTCACCGCAGGGCCGCTTCACGGGGGCGACCGAGGTCGACGGCGAGGTCCTCCGCGCGATCGAGGCCAAGGGAAAGCACCTCTTCTACGTCTTCGCGGGCGGACGAACCGTCCACGTGCACCTCGGCCTCTACGGCCGCTTCCACCGGAGGAGGACGCCCGCGCCGGCGCCGCGCCCGACGACGCGCATGCGTCTCGAGGGCACCGCCTGGACGATCGACCTCATCGGTCCGATCACGTGCGAGCTCGTCTCGGCGAAGGAGAAGGCCGACATCCTCGCGCGGCTCGGGCCCGATCCGCTCCGCGACGACGGCGACCCGAGGGAGGTCGTCGCGAAGCTCGCGCGGACGGGCATGGCGATCGGCGCCGCGCTCATGGACCAGAGCGTCCTCTCCGGGGTCGGCAACGTGTACCGCGCCGAGGTGCTCCATCTCGTCGGCCTCCACCCCGACACGCCGTCTCGGGCCGTGCCTGCGGGGACGGTGAGGAAGATCTGGAAGCTGCTGGCCTCCCTCATGCGACGCGGCGTCGACGAGCGGCAGATCGTGACGACACGCGGCCCCACGCTGACGTCGCCCCGCGAGAAGGTGCCGCGTCACGAGCGCCACCACGTCTACCGGCGGCGCTCGTGTCTCTCGTGCGGCGGCGCCGTGAACGCCCAGGAGCTCCGCGGCCGGACGTCGTGGTCGTGCCCGACGTGTCAGCCGTTCGACGACGAGAGCGTCGTCAGGGCGAAGGCGCTGCCGTCCACCACGTCGTCGGCTTGTCCGCGCAGTCGAGCTCGTCGAAGCTGACCGCCCCCGCGACGCCGTCGACCTTCTCGAGGCGGAAGAGCCCCTTGGTCACCACGCCGCCCTTGGTGCCGACGCTGCCGAGGATCGTGCCGATGTGATCGCCGGGGCGGAGGCGCGTGACGACGACGTGGACGTGGCGCGAGCCCGCCTGCCCGGACACGCCGGCGACGCCGATCGGATCGCCGCGCTTCACGCGCGCGCCCTCCTTCACCGTCACACGCGCGAGGTGTCCGAGGAGGACGAGGTCCATGTCGTCCCAGATGCGGACGTGGTTGCCGTAGCCGGCCCCACACGGCGAGTCGTTCCGCGCGCCCGGAGAGGCGTCGCGCTCCTCGCAGCGGTCGAACACGTGGACCTCGCCGTCGAGCGGCGCGAGGACGACGGCCTCTGCGACCTCGGCGCTGGGCATGAGGTCCACCGCGTAGGCGTCCGTCGCGAAGGAGTGCGAGCGCCCTCGCGGCGCGAGCGGCCCCTGGGTGCAGGCGAACGCGACGTCGCTCCGGAAGGGAGACGCCATCGCGTTCGACTGGGTCGCGAAGGGCAGGCATCGCGCCTGGTTCGCGACGTGCATCGCGCAGATCGTGTTCTCGCCGCAGGTCCGGCCTCTGCTCTCCTTGTAGTCGCACGTCTTCGCGGGGCCGAAGGCGGAGCGGAGGAGGACGAAGCCGGAGAGCGTCAGCGCGATCGACCCGAAGAGCCCGCCCACGACGACCCATCCCTTTCGCCGGGGCAGCTCTGCCCCCCCGATCCGCTGGCGAACGTCGTCCCGAGGAGCTTCCATGGCAGCGGCGGGCACGCTACACGTGCGGCTCGCTCGGGACCAGGCCTTGAAGCTCTGCGCCGTCGACACGTCTACCAGTCTCGGCTCCGTCGCGCTCTTCGACGGCGACGTCGTCGTCGCGGAGGCGGCCGAGCGCGTCTCCAACGCGCACGGCGAGTCGCTCCTGCCGATGATCGATCGCGTGTTCCGCGCGGCAGGCCTTCGCCCGCGGGACGTCGCGCGGTTCGCCGTCGGCATCGGACCTGGGTCCTTCACCGGCGTCCGGATCGCGGTCGCGACCGTGAAGGGGATCGTCCTCGCCACCGGGGCCGAGCTCGTCGCGATCCGCTCGCTCGAGGCGCTGACTGCCCGCGTGCCGCGCGCCGAAGGGCGAGTCGTCGTCCTGGCGGCGCTCGAGGCGATCCGCGGCGAGGTCTACGTCGAGGCGGCACGCGGCGCCGACGTGCTCGGCCCGGTGTGCCTGCCGCCGGCGGAGGTGCCCGCGTGGCTCGCGCCGTTCTCCACGCGCAACGACGAGCTCGTCGTGATCGGGGAGGGCGCCGGTCGTCTTCGCGGCGAGCTCGAGCGGTTCGCCGTGCGCGTGTCCCGCATCGACGAGGACCCGGCGCTCGCGCTCCCCCATGCTCGCGGGGTCGCCCTCGCGGCGCGGGGGCGCGGCCCGATCGACCCCGATGCGCTCGAGCCGGCGTACGTGCGCGCGCCGGAGATCACTGTGCCACGGGCCGTGTAACATCGCGGTGACGTGCGCGGCGCGGGGGGTTCCCCGTCCTCCGCCGGGCCTCAGGATGATCGACGGAAGCGCATGACGAAAGAGCTCACGGGAGTGGGGATCGGGTGGCGCCCGCAGCTCGCCGGCGCCCTCCTCGCGTCGCGCGAGCCGCTCGACTTCGTCGAGGTCGTGGCGGAGGCGTGCCGCGAGCCGCGCGCGCTCCGGGAGGTGAAGGCCGTCTCGGAGATGTGGCCCGTCGTGCCCCACGGCGTGAAGGTCTCGCTCGGCAGCGCGGAGGGGATCGACCTCGAGCGAGCGCGCGCCCTCGGCAAGCTCGCGCGCGAGCTCCGAGCCCCGCTCGT
Organism: Polyangiaceae bacterium; assembly: GCA_022842465.1. Taxonomy (GTDB): domain Bacteria; phylum Myxococcota_A; class Polyangia; order Polyangiales; family Polyangiaceae; genus Labilithrix. The sequence continues at coordinate 6,246 of JALHPN010000234.1, forward strand.
GAGCGAGCACGTCTCCTTCGTGCGCGCGGGCGGGCGCGAGATCGGGCACCTCACCGAGCTCCCGATGACCCGGGCGGCCGTCGCGGTGGTCGTGCGCAACGTCGACCGCCTCCGTCGCGAGCTCCCCGACGTCCCGCTCCTCCTCGAGAACGTCGCGCGGGCGTTCGTCTGGCCGGACACCCGGGAGACGCTCGACGAGGGCGACTTCCACGCCGAGATCGTGCGCCTCACGGGGTGTCCGCTCCTCCTCGACGTCGGGAACCTCTACGCGAACGCACGGAATGCGGGGCGCGACCCTGCGGCGCTGCTCGGCCGCTTCCCGCTCGAGCACGTGGCGATGATGCACGTCGCGGGGAGCGTCCTCGAGCACGGCTTCGTGTTCGACACCCATGCTCACCCCGTGCCGGACGAGGTGTTCGCGCTCGTGGCGCAGGTCCTCGAGGCGCGGGGAGGGACGCCGGTGTTGCTCGAGCGCGACGGAGGGTTCGAGGACACGGACGCGATCCTCGCCGAGGTGCGGCGGCTCCGGGCGATGGCGTGCGAGAGGCGCCGAGGGCGGGCTCCTCTGGTCGTGCCCGAGCCGGCGCCCCTCACCGAGGCGGGCGACCTCGCCGCCGCGCAGGCCGATCTCGCGCGTCGCCTCACGAGCTCCGAGCCCTCGTCCGACGTCGCGCTCCTCCGCGCGCGGAGCGTCCTCGTGAGGAAGCGCGCCGACGACGCCCTGCCGCTCCTCCCGGAGCTCTCCTCGCGCCTCTGCCCGGAGGAGGCGCTCGAGCTCGGCCGCCTCGCCGATGCGCCGCGGCTCAGGGCGATGACGGCGGTCGCGGACGCGCTGCGCATCGCGCGCGCGGTGAGGGGAGGGCGCCCCGAGCTCGCCGCCGCGGCTCTGCGCGACGAGCTCGTGCTCCGCGCTCGCTTCGGCGGCGGCGAGGAGCGCCCTCTTCCTCGCGCGGCGCCGTACGTCGGCCGCGCGGTCAAGGACGACGGCCGCGCCGTCTGGACGATCAAGGGCTTCGGACGGAGTGCCGCCGTCCGCGTGTACGAACCAGGAGCGAGACGATGACCAAGGGCCTCGAGACGTTGCCGGAAACCGTTCGCGCTCGGCTTTCGGAGTGGACCGATGCGCTCCGCGCGGCGCTCGGCGACGATCTCGTCGGCATCGTCGTCCACGGGAGCGTCGCGCGCGGCGAGTACCGGCCGAACGAGAGCGACGTCGACGCGGTGGTCGTGATCCACGAGCCCACGCTCGCCAAGCTCCAGAAGGCGAGCAACGCGATGCAGGTCGCGCGCTACGCCGCGCGGATCGAGGCGATGATCCTCACCGAGGAGGAGATCTCCGGCGCGAGCGACGCGTTTCCGCTCCTCTACGACGAGATCAAGAACTGCCACATCCTCGTCACCGGCCGCGACCCGTTCGCGAAGGTCGTCATCCACGACACGCACCGAAGGCTCCGCATCGAGCAGGAGCTCCGGGAGGCGCAGATCCGCCTTCGTCGCGCCGTCACAGACGCGGCGGGCGCGGGCGAGGCGGTCGGCGGCGCGGTCGCCCGGAAGGTGAAGCAGGTCCGCGGCCCTCTCCACGCGCTCCTCGCCCTGAAGGGAGAGGTCGCGAGCGCGGACCTCGCGAGCGTGGTCGCGAGGTCCGGCAAGGTCTGGGGGGTCGACGTCGCCGCGATCGCGACGAGCGCAAAGGCGCGTGAGGCGCCGGACGCCGCCCATGCGGCGCTCGTCGCGCTCCTCGCCAAGGCGATCGAGGACGTCAACCGGATGCCCGACGGTCTCGCGCCTGGCTCGCGCGGAGGTACGTCGTGACGGAGCTCTTCGAGACTTGGCCGTTCGACATGGAGAGCGGCCCGGCGTTCCTCGTCTTCTACCTGTTCGCCGCCGCGCTCCTCTTCGCGGGCGGCCGGATCGCCTCGGCCGTCATCGCTCGCATCGCCGAGAGCGGCGAGGCCGAGGGGATCGTCGAGGCGCCCGCGTTCGCCGGCCCGCCGCACGCGTACCGCGTCGCGCCGGCGCCTCCGCCCACCAAGCGCCTCGCGATCGGGTGGATGCCGCAGGCCGGCGACACGTGGGCGATCGCCTACCTCCGCGCCGGCACCAAGGGCGTCGCGGAGGCGCTCGTGGGAGCGTCGATCGCGGCGGGGCGGCTCCGCACGACCGACGGGACGCTCACCGCCGTCGCCGGGATGCCCCCGCGGGACGAGATCCTCGCTCGCTACCTCGATCGGATCGGCGCCGGAGCGACCTCGCACGGCGAGGTCATGAAGTCGGCGCTCGCCGTCGCGGCCGAGTACGAGGGTAGGCTCCAGGACCTGCTCTCGCGCGCGGGCCTCCAGCGCTCGGCGGGCGTCCGCTTCGTCGCGCTCCTCTCGATGGGGGCCTCCTTCGTCGCGGTCTTCCTCCTCGGTCTCGTCCGGTGTCTCCGCGCCGAGGTGCTGAACCGCCCCTACTCGCTCCTCGTCGTCGAGATGATCGTCGTCATGATCGTCGGGCTCGTGATGATCGTCCGCTCGGGCAAGGGGAGGAGCAGCCGCGGCGACCGCTACCTCGCGTGGCTCGACGCGGCCACCACGTCCCTCCGCGCGGACGTCGTCAGCGGGCGGCGGACGAGCGCCGAGGAGATCGCGCTCGTCGTCGCCACCCTCGGCATCGTCCCCGTCCTCGCGGCGCCGCTCCTCGCGCCCATCGTCCCGCAGCTCTTCATGGCGGGGACCGCGGACGGCGGCTCGTCCTGGCTCGTCGCGTCGTCCGGGAGCTCGTCGTCCTGCAGCTCCTCGAGCTGCGGCGGCGGCGGTGGCTGCGGCGGAGGCGGCGGCTGCGGTGGTGGTGGCGGCTGCGGCGGCTGACGTGACCGCGGCGTTCGACGTGCTCTCGGCGTTCGAGCCCCTCGCGCGCCTCGAGCGTCGCTCTCCGACGCTCGACGGAGCGGTCCCGCTGCGCGTCGCGCAGGCCTGCGTACCGCTCCTGGAAGGGAACGAGGCCGGCTTCCAGGTCGTCTTCGCGAAGCGCCTCGTCGTGCGCTCGCGGCTGGGGCGCCTTCGGATCGAGGCCGCGCCCCCGGTGGACTCTGCCCATCGGGCGGCCGTTCCGCTCCTCGCGGTCCGCGGATACATGCATGATGCATGGAGAGACCGCCTCGCGCGCGGCTGGTGGTGGTCCGAGCGCGGCGTCCTCCGCGTGTGGACCGGCCTCCTCGTGCGCCCTCGCGTCGGCGTCTGGCTGCGCGTGTCGGCGACGAAGAACCGAGCGCCGTTCGGGGTACGGATCCGGACGGCGTGGATCGGCGACGGCGAGGCGGCGGGAGCGGGCTACACGCCGCTCGTCGTCGACGTGGAGGAGATCGCGGACGGCGCTCGCCTCGAGGGCGAGGTCGCGACGGTGCTCCCGGTCGAGCCCGGGATCGCGATCGAGCAGGCCGACGACGAGGTCGCCCGCGCGCTCGTGGCCGCCCATGCCGCGTTCTACGATGCGCGCTACTTCGCGACGAAGAAGGGCGAGGTGACGCGGAAGTATCGAAGGCAGGTCGCGCGCGACCGCGGTGCGCGCGAGGAGGCCCCGCGCGACGTCGCGGAGATCGTGCACCTCGCAGGCCCCGCACCCGAGGTCACCCGGGTCGACCGTGTCCTCGGCCCCGATGCGACGTCGCCGGCGCCCGCCAGCGCAGGTTGGGTCGAGAGCGTTCGCTTCCGCCACGCCGTCCCTCTGCGCGTGCACTGGGACGGCGGCACCGTCGACGTCGCGCCCGACGCGGCGGCGCTCGATGCCGGCGCCCGCGAGGTCCGTGTAGAGCTCACGCGTCTACACGGAGAGGGCTTTCTCCGCGCCCACGAGGGCGCCGTCCTCTACCTGACCAAGTACGTCACGCCGCACCCGCACGGCGAGCCGCACTTCTTCGTGAAGCCGTGGGCGTTCGTCCGCACGCCGGACGGGGTCTCGAGCCTCGTCGAGGGCATCTCGGGACCGGGGCACGAGCTCCTCCGCGGCGTCGTCTGGACGGATCGCTTCCATGCCACGCCGGCCGTCTTCCACGTGACGACGACGAAGCCCCTCGTCGTGAGGCGAGGGGCGCCGATGCTGGACGTCGTGCCGCTCCGGCGAGCGGTCCTCGAGGAGACGTTCGCGACGCGGAGCGAGGCGTGACGATCGCCGCCGCCCTCGCGACGTCGGGGCACGCGTTCGTCGACCTCGCGAGCGCGTCGGGCGTCTCGCCGGAGACCCTCCGCGAGCGGATGGCTGCTTCTCCGCACGCGTTCGCCGCGTCCGTGCTCGGCGTCGAGCCCTTGCTCGTCGAGCGCCAGCCGGTCAGGCCCTTCGAGGGCGCGCGCGCGTTCGCCGGCTCTCGCGCCGAAGCGCCGCTCCACACCGACAGCCAGCTCTTGCTCGGTGTGCCTCCCGCGGTCCAGATCCTCGTCTGCGTGCGGCCGGCTACGAGGGGTGGCGAGAGCGTCCTCGTCGACGGCGCGGACGTGCTCGCGCGCTGCGAGCTCGATGCGCCGGCCGTTGCCCGCGCCCTCTTCGAGGCGGACCGTCTGCAGCGCTTCGCGTTCGGCGACGTCACCGGGCCCACGGTTTCGCTGCGCGGGGGGCACGTGGCGTGGACGCTCGCGCCGCGCGCCGAGGACGCCGTCGCCGTCGCGCTCGCGCCCGTCCTCGGCCGCACGCCCTCGCTCGTCCGGAGGCTCGCCGCCGGCGAGGCCCTCGTCGCCTCGAATCACCGCATGCTGCACGGGCGAACGCCGTTCGAGGGCGAGCGCGAGCTCGTGCGGCTCCTCGTGTGGCTCGAGGAGCCGCTCGCGTCCTCCTGGCCCGACGAGGCCACGCGCGCCCGCACGCGCGTGGTCGTCCCGTCGCTCTCACCCGACGCTCGCCGCCGGCTCCGCTCGGTGCTCGCGATCCTGCGCGGCGCCCCTCCCGCGAAGGTCGCCCGGGACGCGGAGGTCGACGAGGCGACCCTCTACGGTTGGCGCGAGCAGCTGCTCGGCGGCCGCCTCGCCTGACTCCGATCAGAGACGCGAGGGGAAGACCTGCTCCGTGCCGCCGCCCATCTTCTTGACGAAGAGCTGGAGGGCGACCTTTCCGGTGGTCTGGAAGTAGTCGACCTGGACGAGGTGCGTGCCCTTCACGAGGTGCACGGGGCCCGTCTTGTCCTTCGCGTCGTGGTTGCCGTCGTTGTCGACGATGACCATGCCGTCCATGCTCACGATCGCGCCGTCGTCCGAGAGGACGCGGATCTCGTAGTCCGCCTCGTTCTCGACGAGGAGCGGGCCCTCGAAGCGGATGGCGAAGTTCTCGTTCTTCGTCGCGTCGATGCCCGGGAAGCCGCCCGTCATCGCCTGGTGAGCGACGTTGATCGTGCTCGCGAAGAGGTAGCCGTTCGCCGTCATCGAGGCGAGCGCAGGCATCTTGGTCGTGCCGGCGGGGATCCAGAACACGGAGCCGCGCCAGCCGCCGTTCGGATCCGGCGTGCCCGTCCCGAAGGGGTTCGTGCCGGCCATGACCGGCGCGCTCGCGGGCGTGGCCGTGCCGGCCGGCGTCGCGGTGCCCGTCCCGGTCGGGGGCGGATTGCCCATCGTGCCGGTGGTCGAGGTGCTCGGCTTCTTCCCGCCGAAGCCGGTGACGCGCCCGCCCGCGGCGGTGACCTGGGGGCCTCCCGCCGGGACCGGCGTGGGCGTCGCGGTCGTCCCCTGAGGCGCGGGCGTCGAGGCCGGCGTCGCCCCGTTCGGCGGCGTGTTCGCGCCCTTCGTCCCGACGGAGAAGCTGCACGCGAGGGCCGAGGTCGCGGAGAGGAGGGCCACGGACGTGATGAGCTTACGCATGAAGGAGGGTCTCCCGGGCGGGGGGGGAGGCGGAGCCTCCACGGAACAAGGACAGAAGGTTGGACGGGCGCGCCGTCGAGACGGATCACTCGTCAGTCGAAGTCTTCGATTTTCCACAGGCCGCGCTCACGGACGAGCTGCATCGTACCCGCCCCGTAGGCGAGGGTGGCGCGGTCCCCCGTCTCCTCGATGGAGGCGGTCGGGAGGGCCTGGCGGAGGGCCGCCACGATCTGCTCGATCTCCTCCTTGTCGTGCCCCTCCCACGCGGTCTTCAGCTTCGCCGCGTCGAGGCCTTCCTTGTGGCTGTCGGGCACGAACTTGAGGACGACGTCGTAGCGCTTCCGCTCGACGGCGCGCACGAAGCCCTGGATGGCGTGGCGGGGGGTGTCCTGCGCGTAGAGATCGACGGCGGTGGCGTCGACCTTCCATCGCCCGTTCTCGAGGACGAGCGAGAGCTCCTGCCCGTTACCGCTCGTGACCACGGCGGTCACGACGGGGGTCGCCGTCGGCCGGGCGAGGGCCTTCGCGATCTCGCGGACCTCCTCCGGGCTGTCCTTCACCATCCGGCGGAACGCTTCGATCGAGATCCCGCGCCGCGCCTCTTCGCTCAGCATCCGGTACGCGTCGTCGGCGCGGCCCTCGTCGAGCGCGCGCGCGTACGACCGGAGGACGGACCCCGGATCCTCGGCCTTCGGCGCGCCGCACGCGGCGACGGCACACGCGAAGCTCGACGCGACGACGAGCGCCGACGCGTACCTGGAGAAGACGCCGAAGGGCCTCATCACGAGGCGAAGACGACTACCACGCGCGCCGCTGGGCTTCCACCACGACCGTGGCCCGCGCGGTCAGCCGATCGCGAGGACGAGGATCCGCGCGACCTGGGTCGGGCGGCGGTTGTCGTCGCTCACGAGGAGGAGGGTCGGGCGCCCGTCGGGCAGGTCGGGGCCCGCCGCGAGGCCCTCGTAGTTGTCGAGGAGGGGGGAGGGCTGGGGCTGCTTCGCGGGCGGGACCCCGTGGAGCGACAAGAGCCCGAGATCGGCAAAGAGCGTCTTCGGCAGCGCGGTCGTCGTCTCGTCGACGTGCTCGGCGTTCGTGCACGCAGCCCCCGCGACGAGCTTCGTCCGATAGAGACGCGCCGAGTTCCCGATGCCGTTCGTGAAGGTCCGCTCGAGGACGAGCAGCTCGTCGTCGGAGAGCGCGAGCAGCTCCGAGACGCCTTGATCGGTGTCGGAGCGGGCCGTCGCGTCGGTCAGGTAGACGTGCTCGATGATGTCCTTTGTCTCGAGATCGATGCGCGTCAGCCGTACGCGCATGCCGGCGTTCGTCGCGAGGACGCCGTCGCACCCCAGCGTGGCCTCGGACGTCGTGAAGAGGTAGCGACCGCTCGGGGAGAGAGAGAGGGACTCGAGGCTCTTGTTCTTCCGCGCGGTGCCGAAGTAACCAGGCAACACGATCTCTCCACGGACCTTCCCGAGGCGATCGATCTCCCAGATGTGGGGTCCGATCTCGGTGCAGACGATGTACCCGTCGGGCAGGACGACGAGCCCTTCGAGGTCGTTCGTGTCGCCGACGTCGACGGGGAGCGCGCTCGTGATCGTCCAGGACCGCAGCTCGGCGTCGGGGACGATCGACACGATCTGCGCCTTCTCGTCCTGCACGGCGTAGAGGACGCGCGCCGCGTCGTCCCAGGCGATCCCGGAGAGCTCGTGGCTGCGGGCGTCGTCCGCGGGCAGATCGAAGAACGAGTGGACCGTCACGGGGCCCCTTCGCGCGGCGAGCCGCTGCGCCCGCCGTCCGCTGCTCGTCCACGCGCGTGCGGCGGCGTCGCTCCCTGCGTCACGCGGGCCCGGCGG
>JALHPN010000235.1 GCA_022842465.1 Polyangiaceae bacterium
GCGAGGCTCGAGGTCGGACGCGCCGCGCGATGCGGGATGTCGCCGCCGAAGAGCGCGATCGCCGAGGCCGCCGCGACCGCGACCGCGACGAAGGAGCCCGCGATGGCGGCGAGACGCGTTCCCTTCTTCCTGGGAGGGGGCGGGGTCGTCGCGCCGAACGGACCGGACATGTCGCGCGCGAATCCGCCGGGCGGCTCGCTCGCGAAGGACGTCACGCCGAGGGGCGCGGCGGCGGTCGCGCGCGGGCGCTGCGAGAGCGCGGCGAGGTCGATCACGCCGTCGTCCTCCGGGCCTCTCGCCTCCACGGCGCGGGCGGGGCCAGGCTTCTGGCTCCGCGGCGCCTCGCCTTCGGAGCGCAGGGAGTCGAGGGTGAAGAGCACCGAGTCCTCGCTCCGCGCGCCGATGCCGCCACCGTAGCCGGGAGGCGGGGGACGAAGCGTCTGCTTGACGAAGCCGTCCTCGGCGCCGGCCATCGCGAAGAGGTCGCGCCTCTCTCGCTCGGCGCCGCGCTTCACGACCGCCGCCCGTCTCTCGGGCGGGGTCTCCTCCCGCTGGGCGTAAGACGGGTAGGGCTCGAACGGGAGCTCCGCGGGCATGCGAGACGCGGGCGGCAGCGGCTCGGTCGCCGGCACGTGGCTGGTGCTCACCTGGCTCGGACCGGACACCAGCCAGACCGTGTCGCACGCGCGGCAACGCATTCGGACGGTCTTCCCCCGCACCTTCGCGTCGTCGGTCGTGTAGCGCGTCGAGCACGCGGGACAGGTGACTTGCATGGCCTCTCCCTCCTCCGATGCAAGAGCCCGTCCATTCGCCGACGTCACGGACAGCGAGGAATATCGAGGTGAGCCCACCTCCGTTGCGGCCGGAGCGGCTCACCCTGGGGCGCGAGGAAGCCAGGTAAGTCGACCGGCCAGGGGCCGAGCCCGCGGACCTGCCCACGCGGGCCCTCAGCTCGTCTTCGAACGACGACGCCCCGACCGCGCGGAAGGCGCAGCCGGGGCGGAGTCCTCGTCCCGACGGGCGGATCAGCGGACGACGGTCGCCACGCAGCAGCCCGTCACGCAGTAGAGGCCGACCGGGCAGGGGAGCGCGTCGTTGCAGACGGGCAGCCCCTCCGAGCAGGTCTGACCGCCCGTCCCCGAGTCCGGCGGCGCGTTCTGCGCGCACTCGGGCGGGAGGGTCGTCTTGCCGATGCAGAGCTCGCACGTCCCGCAGTCGTTCACGCAGCTCGTCGAGAGCGTGCAGGGTGCACACTTCGCCGGATCATCGATGTCGGCGAGCGAGCACGTCGACGAGAGGGTGACGTTCTTCGTCCCGCCGCCCGGCAAGGTGACGGCGCAGCACCCGAAGCAGTCGCAGCCGTTCGGCGTGAGCTTCTGGCAGAAGTCGATGCACTTCTGCGACTGCTGCCCGGGGCAGTTCTTGAAGTTCGGATCGTACGCGCACTGGCCCGGCGACGTGTTGGCCGGGTCGCACTTCAGGTTCCACTCGCAGCCGTCGTCGCCCTGGCCGCTGTTGCCGTCGAAGAAGCAGTCTTGCTTGCACGCGTCCTTGTTGTCACCGGGGATGCCGGTGCCGAACGTCTTCTCGTCGTTGTCGAGCGGACCGGCGCACTCCGGATCCTGCCAGTCGACGCGCCCGTCGCCGTCGTTGTCGACGCAGTCGGCGCACTGCGGCGTCGTCCCGTCCGCGAGGACGAGAGGAACGCAGGTGCCGGGTGCCCCGTCGCCGGGGACGTAGACGTTGCCGTCGTACGCGCCCGTGGCGCCGTCGCCGAACGGGCCGCCGCTGCTGCCTCCGTCCGCGTTCGGATCCCCTCCGTCGGCGTCCGCGTCGCTCGTCTCCGAGCCGCACGCGGTCGCCATCCAGAGCGCGAGCCCGACCATGGCGGCGATGGCCGCGCCTCCGCTTCGTCGCATGACGTTTCCTCCTCGGAAAGATGGCCCCGACCCTGAAAAACTAGCATAGAGTTTCACCTCGACATGAGCAGCGACGATCCCGGCGCGACCGAAATCAACCCGGTCCACGTCACGCGAAGTGAGGCTGTGCCGAAGCTCGTCGCGGTCACCGGACCGTCCGCTGGACGCGCGTTCGCGGTCACGCGAGCGACCGCCACGGTGGGTCGACACTCGACGAACGACTTCGTCGTCGAGGACACGCGCGTGAGCGGCACGCATCTCGAGCTCACCCGCGTCGGCGAGCGCGTGCGCGTGCGCGACGTCGGCAGCACGAACGGCACGTGGCTCGGACACCACCGCGTGACCGACATCGAGCTCTCACTGGGAGGCGAGCTCACGATCGGCGACAGCCTGGTCCGCCTCGAGGTGGACAAGGACGCCGTCGCCCCTGCGCCCGCGCAGCGCGAGTCGTTCGGACAGCTGGTCGGACGTTCGGCGATCATGCGCGAGCTCTTCGCGACGCTCGATCGCATCGCGACGAAGGAGCTCGCCGTCCTCGTCCAGGGTGAGACGGGTACGGGCAAGGAGGAGGTCGCGCGCGCGATCCACGTCGCGTCGCCTCGCGCGCACGGTCCCTTCATCGTGATCGACGCGACCGCGCTCCCCGAGTCGCTCGCCGAGTCACTCCTCTTCGGTCACGAGAAGGGCGCGTTCACCGGCGCGCACGAGCGACGCATCGGCTTCTTCGAGGCGGCGCGTGGTGGGACCGTCTTCATCGACGAGGTCGGCGAGCTGCCGCCCGTCCTCCAGTCCAAGTTCCTCCGCGTGCTCGAGCGTCGCGAAGTGATCCGCGTCGGCGGGCACACGCCGCTCCCGATCGACGTGCGCGTGCTCTCCGCCACGAACCGCGATCTCCGCAACGCCATCGACAAGGGAAAGTTCCGCGAGGATCTCTACTTCCGGCTCGCGCAGGTCCGCGTCTTCGTCCCGCCGCTCCGCCAGCGCCTCGAGGACCTGTCGATCATCTGCGCGAAGCTCCTCGCGCGCGCCGGCTCCGACGCGATGATCGACGTCGAGGCGCTCGACCACCTCTCGTCCATGCCGTGGCCCGGCAACGTCCGCGAGCTGAACAACGTCCTCCTCCGCGCGAGCGCTCTCGCGCAGGACGGCGTCATCCGCCGCGCCGACGTCGCCGGCGAAGGCGAGGGCTTCCGCGGCACCGGGGAAGAGCGCACCGCGCTCGATCTCTCCGGCACCTTCTCCCAGGCGAAGGATCGCGCCATCGAGCGCTTCGAGCGCGCGTACCTCATGCTCCTCATGAAGCGTTGCCAGGGGAACCTGTCGGCCGCCTCGCGGCAGGCGGACGTCGCGCGCCACCACCTGCGCGATCTCCTGAAGAAGCGCGGTCTCTACGGAGTGTCGCTGGATGACGAGTGAGCGGGCATGAGCGATCGCGCGTGCTCGTGGGGCCGCCTCGGCGGCGCCGCCCTCGTCGCGGCGGCGGTGGCGTTCCACGCTCCTCGCGCCGAGGCGCAGTCGCCCGACGAGCTCAAGGCCGCGCGCGAGCTCTTCCAGGAGGCGTACAAGGACGAGCAGGAGAAGCGCCTCGACGCGGCGCTCGACAAGTTCCAGCGCGTCGCGCGCGTGCGGGAGAGCGCGTCGGTCCGGTACCGGATCGCGTCCGTGCTCGAGAGCCTCGGTCGCCTCCGCGAGTCGCGTGACGCGTTCCGCGCGCTCGCCGCGTCGAGGCCCACGCTCGCGCAGAACGAGCAGGAGATCGCGACGAGCGCCGAGGAGCGCGCGAACGCGCTCGACAAGAAGATCCCGACGCTCACGCTCCAGATGCAGGGTGCGCCGCCGCCGGATCTGAAGGTGACGATCGACGGCAAGGACGTCCCGGCCGATTCGCTCGCGCAGCCTCAGCCCCTCGAGCCCGGCGAGCACGTGGTGAGCGCGACAGGGACCGGAATGACGCCGTTCGAGAGCCGCGTGAAGCTCTCGGAAGGCGGCGGGGTCTCGCTGACGGTGCCCGTGGGGCCGACGCCGGCGTCTGGCGGGGCCCAACCACTGCCCCCGAACGGGGGCCCCGGTCCGGGCGTCGAGGGAGGCGGTGGCGGAAGCCGCACGCTCGGCCTCGTCGGCCTCGTTGCCGGCGGCGCGCTCCTCGTGACGTCCGGCGTCCTCCTCGCCGTCCGCGAGGGGGACATCTCGGATCTGAACGAAGCGTGCCCCGGAGGGCGCTGCCCGAGCGCCCGGCGCGAGGAGCTCGAGAGCACGCGCGATCGAGCGAGCCTCTTCGGTCCGCTCGGCGTGGGGCTCGGCCTCGTCGGGCTCGGCGCGGCCGGCTTCGGCGCCTACATGCTGCTGAAGGGGGATCCCGCGCCGGCCGCGGCTCCTTCGAGCCCCGCGAGCGGGACGGGCAGGGCCCCCCTCCGCGTCCGCGTGTCGGCGTCCCCGCTGGCGGGCGGGGCGTCGGCGGTGGCCTGGGGTACGTTCTGACGATCGGCTAGGATGAGACTCGTGCGCCGCGTTTGGATCGCCTTCGTCGTGACGAGCCTCGGCGGCTCCTTCGTCGGGAGCGTCGCGGCGTGCTCCTCCGTGCCGGAGATCACGTTCGTCGAGGATGACGCGGCGACGCGCGTGGACGCCTCCTCCAGCTCCAGCGGGACGACGTCGAGCGGCGGTCCCGACGCCGCCGTCGACACGGGCACTCCGGGGCTCTGCGCGACCGGGGGGCCGCTCCCGGCCGACGGCATCTGCTGCGGGAAGATCCCTTGCTACGGCTGCGAGCTCGGCGACTGCGCGACCTGCGAGGGCGCCTGCGCGCTCGACCCGACGCCTGCCTGTCAGAAGTTCGGTAAAAACAACGTTCGATGCCAGCGATGACGCCGTAGGTAGGCGTTTTCCCACCGATCGTTCCGCGCGACGTCCTCTGGTACACTCGACTCGGCATGGGTTCGCCCTCCGAGATCCCGCCGGACACGCTGCTCTCCGGCAAGATCCGGCTGATCCAGCGCATCGGCCGCGGCGGCATGGGCGACGTCTGGGTCGCGCGGAACGAGGCGACCCAGGCCGAGGTCGCGGTGAAGACGCTCCAGAAGTCGGAGCGCACCGCGGTCCACGACGAGCGCTTCCGTCGCGAGGCCCGCCTCGCCGCGACGATCTCGCACCGCAACGTCGTCCGCATCTTCGACCTCGTCGACGAGGACGGAACGCTCGCGCTCGTCATGGAGCTGCTCCGCGGCGGTACGCTCGAGACGTGCATCCGGGAGCGCGGGACGCTCTCGACGATCCACGCCGTCGCCGTCGTGGCGCCGATCCTCTCGGCGCTGAACCACGTGCACCAGAAGGGCATCGTCCATCGTGACGTGAAGCCCGCCAACATCTTCTTCGCCGTCGAGCCGGACGGGCACGTCATCCCGAAGATCCTCGACTTCGGGATCGCGAAGCTCCCCGCCGCGGGCTCGGCCCTCACGATGGACGGCAGCGTCCTCGGGACGCCGCACTACATGTCCCCGGAGCAGATCCGCGGACAGGAGGATCTCGACGGTCGGAGCGACATGTTCTCGATGGCCGTCGTCCTCTACGAGATGCTCACGGGCGTTCGCGTCTTCCAGCGCGACTCGGCCGCCGCGTCGCTCGCCGCCGTGCTCGAGCACGAGGTCGATCCGGATCCGCGCATCGAGCCCCGCGTCTGGATCGCCATCTCGCGGGCGCTCGCGAAGCGGCCCTACGAGCGCTTCGCCTCGTGCGGTGAGCTCGCCGACGCGCTCCGCAGCGCGATCGACGCGACGGAGGAGGACCTCCAGCAGTCGCTCCAGGAGCTCCGCCCGCGGAGCGACGCCGTTCCGCGAACCACGACGACGAGCGGCGGCGGCGCCGCGAAGCGCGAGGTGAAGAAGGCCGCCCCGCCGCCGCCGGGCCGCACGCTCGCCTGGACCGTGGGCGTCGCCGGGATCGCCGCGGTGCTCGCCGTGACGGCGACGCTCGCCCTCACCCGCGGAGGCCCGCCGGTGCGGGCCGAGGACGGTCCTCCGGGGGCGAGCACGACGACCAGCACGAGCGCGACGCCGCGAACGAGCGCCGTCGCCGCCCGGGACGTCATCCCGTCGCCGCCCGACTCCGCGGACGTGGAGGTCCCGGCCGCGCCGAGCCCCACGACGAAGACGGCGAAGCCCGCGACGACGACCGCGGTCGTGAAGCCGAGCGGCCCGACGACGCGACCGGTCTCGACGGCGCCCGCGAGGCCGAGCGGTGCGCCGACGGGCAAGCCGAAGCCGATCGCGACGAACCCCGGCTTCTAGACGCTCACGAGCTCGTCAGCCACCAGACGGCGGCCCCGGCGATCGCGGCGACCAGGCCGAAGGACAGCCACAAGCGCTTCTTGCCGCCTTCGTCGACGGCCTGCGACGCGATCCGCTCCGCGGCGCTCGACACGGCTCGAGGCTTCGGAGCGCGCTTCTTCGGCGCGGGGGCGGGTTCGGCGCGAGCCGCCGGCATCGCTCCCGACGGCCGCTCGTCGTGCGGGAGCGGGCGCGTCGAAGGGACGACCGAGTCCTCCTCCAGCATGGTCGACGAGGCGGTCGGCACGGGCGCCGGCGGCGGGAGCGTGTGCATCGGTATCCGCACCGACGTGGCGTTCCGCATCCACTGCGCCTGCTTCGCCTCCTGGCCGGGAAAGAGGTCGGTGAGCATCGCGGCGAGCTCTGCTTCGTAGATCTGGGCGCTCTTCCCGAGGAAGGCGTCGAGGTCCGTCATCACCGCCTCCGCCGTCGGATACCGGTCGTCCCGCTCGCGCGCGAGCGCCTTCGCGATGATCCGCCAGAGCTCGTCCGGAAAGCCGGGGACCATCTCGCGGACGTCGGGGACGTGCGCCTCGCGGATGGCCTTGAGCGTCGCGACGTCGGTGTCGCGCTTGAAGAGGCGCTTCATCGTCGCCGTCTCCCAGAGCGTCGCGCCGAGGGCGTAGACGTCGACGCGACGGTCGATCTCCCGCCCGTGGGCCTGCTCCGGGGCAAGGTAGGGGATCTTGCCCTTCACCACCCCGTCGACGCTCTTGGACATCCGGACCCGTGCGCGGGCGAGGCCGAAGTCGATCAGCTTCACGCCCCCCGCGTGGGTCAGGAAGATGTTCGTCGGGTTCACGTCCCGGTGGATGACGGAGAGGGGGGCGCCCGTCTCGTCCGCGAGCTCGTGCGCCGAGTGCAGCCCCTCGGCGACGCGCGCGCAGACCCACGCGCCGAGCTCCACCGGCATCGGCTCGCCGCGCTCGACGAGGAGGTCCCAGACGTCCGCATACGTCCGACCGGAGAGGAGCTCCATCGCGATGAAGCGGTGCGGGCCCGTGACGCCGTACTCGAGCGTGTGGATCACGTTCGGGTGCGAGAGACGCGAGAGGATCTTCGCTTCGTCGACGAACATCGTCGAGAACTGCTCGTCGTCGGCGAGCTCCTCACGGATGACCTTCAGCGCGACGCGCTCCTCGGAGCCCGAAGGCGTCGTGCAGTGGCCGACGTAGACGCTGGCCATGCCTCCGCCGCCGATCTTCGCGCCGACCTCGAAGCGACCGAGCTTCTTGGGGAGGGGAGACACACCCGCGGACACGCGCGAAGCCTACCAGCATCGATCGCGGAGGGTGGAATCCTCGGCTTAGAACGGAAGACCGGGCCCAGCCGGGCGCGCGATGATAGGATTTTCAGCATGCGAACGAGGATCAAGGGGCTTTCCGGGCTCGTGCTCGCTCTGGCCGTGATGGCGCCGATCTCGGCGTTCGCGCACGCGAAGCTCGTGACGCCGAAGCCACGGACGGACGACGACGGGATCAAGACCGGACCCTGCGGCGTCGCGCGAACCGCGACGGCGACCCAGTACGCGCCCGGGCAGACCGTGATGGTCACCTGGCGCGAAGGCATCGATCACGCGGGTTGCTTCGACGTGATGTTCAGCCAGGCGAACGATCAGAACTGGGTCCGTCTCGCCCGCATCGCGGACGACGGCGGCACGCCGAACCGGAACTACGGCATGCAGTTCACCATGCCGAACACGCCGTGCAACGGCTGCACGCTCGCCCTCCGGCAGATCATGCTGAGCTCGGCCGGGATGAACCGGGTCTGCAACGCGACCGACCCCGACTCGCTCGACGGCGGCGCGCCCACCTACTACTCGTGCGCGGACATCCAGCTCGTGGCGGGCGCCGACGGCGGCACCGTCGGCACGCCTGGCTCGAGCTCGAGCTCGAGCTCCTCGGGCAGCACCACGTCGAGCGGCGGGACGACGACGCTCCCCGACGGCGGGACCGCGCCGGGCGACGGGGACGACGACGGGAGCGGGAACGGCGCCGCGCCGAACCTCAGCGCGGGCAAGGGCGACGACTGCAGCGTCGGCTGGGGCGTCGCTCCTTCTGCCTCCGCCTTCCTCCTCGGGATGACCGGGCTCGTCGGTCTCGCGCGCCGCCGGCGCGCGCGTCGCTGACGGTCAGTTGCACCCGGGCGTACAGCCCGCGCCCGCGCACGTGTCGCACGTATCCTCGCACCCCTCGCTGCACGAGTCCTCCTCGGCGCGGCAGCGGTTGCGGCAGCCGTTGTTTCCCCCGCAGTCCGCGATGCACTGGTCGCGGGTGCTCGTGCACGCCGTCTTGCACGCCCGGCCGGTGTCGTAGCAGGCCTTCTTCGTGGTGCAGTCGACGACGGTGGAGCCGTCACCTGCGTCGCTCCGGACGCCCGCGTCCGACGACGGCGCTCCGTCGCGGCTCCCGCCGTCGCTGCCCGCAGGCGACGACGCGTCCGAGTCTCCGGAGGCCGGCTCGAAGGCGTCGAAGTCCTGGAGGCACGCGACGCTCGCGAGCGTAGAGAGCGCGGTCGCGAGGACTCTCGGGAGGAGCCGCCTCATCAGAACGTCCCCTCGAGGCTCACGAACGACGGTCGCGCGACGACGCGTGCTCGCGCGGCCTGGCCCGCGCCGGGGCGCACGTCGCGCGAGAGGACGAAGAGGGTGACGCCGGCAGCCGCCGACACGGCGAAGACGGCGAGGCCGATGTTCGCGAAGGTCTGCTGCGTCTTGCCCGACGAGACGTCGTCCTTCCTCTCGGCAGGGCATGGCCCAGCGCCGCACGCGGTCTCGAGATCGGCGTACGTCCCGTTCGCCATCGACCCGGCGACGAGGAACGTCCCGAGCCCGACGAGCGCGACGCCGCCTGCGACGTAGGCGAGCGGCCGGAGGGACGTCCGGTCCGACGTCGTGACCTGCAACGCGGGGGGCTCGGTCGCCTTGGCCGCCTCCGGCGCGCTCGCGGCATCGAGGGCGATGGACGTCTTCTGCCCCGCTTCGAGGGTCACCGTCCGCTCCAGGGGCTCGCGGCCTGGCGTGTCGAGGCGGATCGTCGTCGCGCCCGGGGCGACGGGGAGCGGCTCGTTCCATCCGCCGCGCCGGACCTCTTCGGGACCGACGTGGAGGGTCGTCGCCTCTCCCGCGTTCGTGATCGTGATCTCGACGAAGCCGAGCTTCGGAGCGATTTCGGCGCGCTCGGCGAGGGCAGCTTCGGCGGTCTTCTCGTAGCGGCGGTCCTCGCGCGCGAGCTCCTTCGCCTCCACGGCCGCGCGCCCGAGCTCCGCGTAGGCGGCGACGAGATGCCCGAGCTCGCGGTGCGATCGACCGATGACGAGGCGCGTGTTCGGGCTCGCGACGACGTCGAGCGACGCCTCGAGCTCGACCAGCGCCTCCTCGTGCTTGCCCGCGTTCTGCAGCGTCTTGCCGCGGAGGAAGCGCGACTGCGCGAGCTCGCGTTGCGCAGGCGTCGCGCGCGTCGGAGGGACGCCGCCGCCTGCGAAAGCGTTCGCGGCGCCGAGGACCAAGGCTGCCCCGAGCGTGGTGGTCGTCGCGAGCCGCACGATCTTGCGAGGGACGAGCGCCATCGGTCAGATCCCGAGTGGCTCGTAGCTCGGCCGCTTCGGCCGAGCTGCGGGCCGGCCGCCGGCGGGGGCGACGGGGGCGGGGGTCGGCCGGGCCGTCGGTGCCGCGGGACGCGGGGAAGACGTGGACGCCTGTGACGTCGTCGGAGGCTTCTCCTCGGTCTCGGTCTCCGCTGCGGGCGCCGCGGGGAGAGGGCGATCGCTCGCGGGATCCGGCGGCGGCTCGGCGGCTCTCTCCTCCGCCGTCGCAGACGCGGGCGGCGTCGGCGTCGGCGTCGGCGTCGCAGCTGCGGTCGTCGTGGACTCGCCGGAGGCGGTCGGCGTCGCGCTCGACGAGCCGCCGAGCCGCGTCACGACGAACGCGACGAGGAGGAGCGCGACGCACGCCGCGACGATCATGACGACGCCGCGCCTCGCGCGGTGCCGTCGCTCCTCCGCCTCGACGAGGTCGGCGCCAGGGAGGCCGCCTTCGAGGAGGACGGGAGGCGCGAGCGACGGGAGGACCTTCGCCGCGCCGGCGTCACCGACATCGAAGGCATCGACGGAGGCGACCCGCTCTGCGCGCGTGGCGGGGACGAAGGGCGCGTCGCCTCCCGCTCCCGCGACCGTCGCGGCGGACGCCGCCTCGGGCTGCGGGGGCTGGTCACGCTCGGTCTCGCCCGACACGGCCCGACCCATCTTCGGAAGGTCGAAGAGCGCGGCCGGTGGCGGCGGGACGGCGGCGGGCACCGCGGCATCGGCGCTGTCGACTACGGGCGCCGGCGGCCTTGCCGAAGCCGCGGGCGGAGCGGCGCGGGAAGCGGAGGGAGGCGCGGACGCGCGAAGGGCGCGGACGAAGTCCCCCTCGAGCACGTTCGTGGTCACGATCTCCGCGGACGAGTCCGACCAGAGCCTGGGCACCGTGCTCGCCGAGCTGCTCGGCGCCGCGCTCGCGACGCTCCGGCTCGTCGAGATCGCGCCGGGCGGGGGGGCGGGCACGATCGAGGGAGAGCGCTCCTCGTGATCGAGCGAGCTCTCGGCCCACAGACGTGGGATGTCGCTCCGGTCGATGTCGGCGACGGGCGCCTTCTTCGCCGTCGGCGGCGGCGGCTTCGGCGCGACCCGTGCCGCGGTCGATGCAGACGTCGGTGCTGCGGGCGCGGTCACCTTCAAGCCGCCGCGCGGCGTCCCGACGCTCGTGGGCGGCGTCGGGCGCTCGGCGACCCCGGGGAGGTTCCCCACGGCGGTCTCCTCGTCATCCTCGGCGGACTCGAGGACGTCGCTGGCCTCGAGCTCTTCCGGCTCGGTCGCGCTCGCGATGCCGAGCGCCTCCTCGTCGACCGACTCGCGTACGGGCCGAGGCGGCACGACGACGTACCTGGCGTTGTCCTCCGGTGACCGCTTCGGCGGATCGAGGGGGCGTGGCGCGTTCGGGTGGACCTGGGTGACCTCGTCGTCGTCGCTCGCGTCGGCGGGCGTCTCGCCGACCTCGCTCGTGAGCGCGTCGCTGGGCGGCGACGCGCTCGCCTCCGTGCGGTCGTCGACGTCGGGCACCGACGGAAGCGGGACCGCCCGCGAGCTCGCCCGTCGCCGCGTGCCGGACGCGACGGGGTCGAGCTCCGCCCGCCGTGCGCGGATCCTCTCGCCCGCGAGCTCCGCCACGGTCTGCGCGACGACGCTCCCCGGTGCGAGCCGGGTGCCCGCGATCCGCCGGATCTCCGCCGCCATCTCCGAAGCCGACCGGTACCGGAGGGCGGGGTCGAACGCGAGCGCGTGAACCGCCACGTCGACGAGGCGGGCGAAGGGCGAAGACATCGAGATGTCCAGAGCGGCGAGGTCCTCGCTACGTTGCCGCTGGGCGATCGCCGTGAGGTCCCCGTCGGGGAAGAGGCGCTCGCCCGTGATGGCCTCCCAGAGCATGACGCCCACGGCGTAGACGTCGGCACGGGCGTCGGGCAGCGCCGCGGGGTCCGTCGTCTCCGGCGCGGCGTAGCCGGTGGCCTCCGAGCCCTCGGCGAGCCGAACCGGTCGCGGACGGAGCACGGAGAGCAGACGAGCGACGCCGTCGCGCCCCACGACGACGTTCACCGGCGAGAGCTCGCCGTGAATCGCCGAGAGCGGCGCCTTCATTCCGTCCCGAAGCCCGTGGAGGCCGTGAAGCCCGCCGAGGACGTCCACCAGGATGCGGAGGAGGACGGGCAGAGGCAGGAGTCGCTCGCGATCCTCCGGCTTCCGGGACGACGCGGCAGAGGCGAGATCGGCGAGTGTCACACCGTCGATGAGCTCGGTCGCGACGCGGAGGTCACCGCCGGCCGCGAGCGTGACGTGCTTCACCCGGGTGACGTTCGGGTGCCAGTTCTTCTCGAGACAGCGCGCGTCGCGGAGGAGGAGCGCGATCTCTTCCTCCGTCACCTCCGAGGCCATCTCCACCGGCAGGGTCGTCCGCTGGGAGGAGATGGACGGATCGCTGGACCGCTTCCCGAAACCGCGCTTGACGAAGCGCTGCAGGACGAGGAGCTCGTGCGGCTCCCGGATCACGGCGAACGTGCGGCGCGCGCGCTTCCCGAGCTCTCGGAGCACGCGGTACGCCTCGCCCGAGCCGAGCGGTGCTTGCGCGACGGTGGTCATCGGCGTCTCCAGTGTACTTCCCTGGAGGCGCGCTCCTCCGTTCTCGATGGGGCCGCTTCGCGTTTCGGTGCGACAGGGTGAGAGGCGTCGCGGGCGGCACTCACATCGTCAGCGCGGCAGCCCTCAGCGCGCCGGAAAGAGGTTCCGCTGCTTCCACGCAGGGAGCTCGCGGAGGTCGGCCCAGACCTCGCGGGCGCTCGTGTACCGGAAGGCCTCGCGGCGCCGGAGCATCTTCGCGATGAGGTTCCCCAGCGGGGTCCCGAGCGCTTCGGCGGCCTTCCGCGGCTCGCCCTCGGCGATCTGCCGGCAAAGGACGTCGTAGGGGACCTCCATCTTCATCGCGGGCTCCCCCGTGACCATCCAGTAGACGAGGAGCCCCACCTGGTAGAGATCGCTCTGGCGGCTCGTGTACCCGGTCGCCAGGATCTCGGGCGCCATGATGGCGTGGTGGACGACGTTCGGCCGCGTGGCCGCCATCCCACGAAGCTCGTTCGAGATGCCGAAATCGCTGATCTTCACGATCGGCCGATCGGTGTGCGTGATGAGCACGTTGCCCGCGTGGAGATCGTCGTGCACGACGTCGTTGTCGTGGAGGAACTGCACGGCGGCGAGCAGCTGCCGGGACATCTCGATGACGAGCCCCTCCTGCATCGGCGTCCCGAGCATCGCCTTGAGCGCGTGATCGCAGCGCTCGAGCGCCAGGAAGAAGAGGTGGTTCGACTCGAACGAGTCGTAGATGTAGACGACGTTCGGGTGGCGCAGCGAGAACATGCGCTGCACCTCCTTGGCCCACTCGGCCTGCACCTCGCCGTAGGGCCGGTTCGCGGGGCGCACCATCTTCACGGCGTAGATCTGATCGAACGGCCCGATGGCCTCGTAGACCGCGCCGAACTCGCCGCTGCCGATCACGTCACGGACGATGTAGCTTCCGCGCGGGCTCGTCAGCGTCGAGTTGACCTTCGGGTACTGGACGGTGATGCGAGGCAGCGAGTGCGGGAGCGGCGGGTAGAGCGGGTTCGATCCGTTCGGCGTCGTCGCCGTCACGGGGGCGACGCCGGGGAGCGACGTCGCGGGGGGGGCCGCCGGCAGCTGCCCGGTGTTCCCCAGACGCGCGGTGCCCGGTGCGCTCGGCGGCGGCGCGGCCGGTGCGCCTTGCGCCGTCGGCGTCACCGGCGGCACGGGCGCCGTGCCGTACGGGCTCGCGGGCATGCCCTGCCCGAACGACGGCATCATCTGGCTCTGGTAGGGAGTGGGTGAGCTGTTCGGCGCCGTCCCGTGACCGGTCGGCGACGGGGCGGGGAGCGGTACCGGCGCGAAGGCCGTCGGCGGTGTCGCCACGCCCTGCGGGAGCGGGCCGCTGCCCGGCGCGGGGGGCGGGCGAGGGCTCGCGCCGTTCGCGAC
>JALHPN010000236.1 GCA_022842465.1 Polyangiaceae bacterium
CCGCGTCGCCCGCGGCCATCGGCGCCGCGCCCGCGTCCGCGGCGGGGATCGCCGCGACCGCGCCGATCATCTGCGCGTTGGGGAGCGGACGCGGGAGCTTCGTCCAGCCCGTCAGCGCCCCCGTGTCGTCGCTCGCCTGCGGCGTGATCGAGGGATCACGCGTGCCGGCCGCGACCTGCTTCATCGCCTGGTCGAGCGGCATCTTCGCCTTCGCGAACGCGTTCTTCTCTGCTTCGTGCAGGGCCTGCAGGTCGCTCGGCCCCTTGTTGGCGCGGTCGAGCTTGTCGTGCATGGCCATGTCGGTCATGTAGGCCATGTAGCTCGAGAACACGAAGTTCAGGCCGACGAGCGTCACGACGACGATGACGCCGATCGTGACGATGAGCTTCAGCTTCGGGGGGGTGTTGTCGATCGCCATCTCGAATGTCCCTCAGCTCACGCGTTCTGGAAGCCCAGCGACCGCTCGAGGCGCGGGTCGCCCACGGGCACGAGCGAGAACTTCGTCATCTGGAAGAAGACGAACGCGCCGTAGATGCCCGCCACCGCCATGAGGCAGGTGAGGTCGAGGATGTGGAAGGAGAAGCCGTCCTTGCCCTGGAGGAAGTTCGGCATGACGAACCAGTAGATGTCGACGACGTGCATCGCGAGGAGCACCGCCGCGCCGACCTTCAGGCGCCAGAGGTCGCGCTTGAAGTTGCGCGAGATGAGCCAGAGGAACGGCAGCACGAAGTGCCCGAGCACGATCGCGAGGCTGACGGTTGCCCACGGCGCGTAATCCCACCGGTGGTGGTACCAGGTCGTCTCCTCGGGGAGCGCGGCGTACCAGATCAGCATGAACTGGCTGAAGCCGATGTACGCCCAGAAGACGTTGAAGCCGAACATCAGCTTCCCGAGGTCGTGGTAGTGCTCGACGGTGACCGCGCCCTTGAGCGGGCCCGCGTCGCGGAGCGCCATCGTCACGAGGATGAGGACGGCGAGGCTCGAGACGACGCCGGTGGCGAAGTAGTAGACGCCGAAGATCGTCGAGAACCACGCGGGCTCGAGAGACATGATCCAGTCGAACGCCGCGAAGGTGAGCGTGATCCCGAAGAGGAACGTGCCGGGCGCCGAGAAGCGCTGCGCGGCGAGCGTGAGCTTCGGATCCTTCGTCGTGTCCTGCTTCGTCGAGTACCCGAAGAAGCGGGTCGCGAAGAAGGCCCAGACGAGGAAGTAGAAGAGCGCGCGGCCGAGGAAGAAGCCCTTGTTGAGGTAGCCGGCCTTCTTCTCCATGAGGCCGTGGTGGATCTTCTCGTGCGCCTCGTGCTCCGCGTGAGCCTTCGCGCTGCCGTGCGCGCTCGCACCGGCGGCGTGCTCGCCGTGAGCGGGTGCGTCGCCGTGGCCCGTCACGACCTCCTTCGGCAACTGCTTCTGCGCGCCGGGCAGCTTCCCGGCCGGGTCGCCCGTCTTCGCCGAGTCCTGCGGCTCGCCGTGCGGCGTCTGCGCGTGCGCATCCTTGACGAGAGCGGGGAGCACCACCGAGGAGTGCTCGCCGGACGCGTTCCCGTGCCCCTCGTGCTGCAGCCACGGGAAGATGTGGTCCGCGAGGAAGAGCACCGGCAGCGCGAGGACGATCATCGCGAGGAGGCCGTTCATGAAGAACTCGGCCGTCCGGCGCACCGTGACGCTCCAGCCCGCCGACGTGAGCCGCTGGATCAGGACGAAGAACGTCGAGCCGAGCGCGATCGCGAGGACGCAGACGAACGCGAAGAGCCAGGAGTAGCCGAAGCGGCGGAGGTCCCCCATGCCGAGGGCGACCGAGCCCGCGAGGCCGAGGGCGCCGATGCCGGCGAAGATCTTCCAGGCGCCGGCCCAGGCGCCGGTGAGGACCCACGTGTTCTTGTCGTGCTTCTTCGGGGCGCTCACATTGCACCTTCCGTCTTCGGCGCAGCCACTTGCAGCGCGCGGACGTAGCCGACGATCGCCCAGCGATCGGCGACCGGGATCTGGAGATAGGAGGGCATGTTGCCCTTCCCGTTCGTGATGGTCGCGAAGAGCTGACCGTCGGGGATGTGGCGGAGACGATCCGAGTGGAACGTCGGCGGGACGAACGCCGTCGCGCCCGACTTCACGGCGCGCTGCTTCACGAGGCCGTTACCGCCGCCGGTGTTGTCGTGGCACGGCGTGCAGTACACGCCGTACCGCTCCTTGCCGCGCGCCGCGAACTTCTCGGGCCCGCCGAGGCGCGTGACGACGTCCTTCGGGATCTCCATGACGTAGCCGGACTGATCCTCGAGGCGACCGAGCGCGATCGCAGGATCCACCTCCGTGCTCCGCGCGACGACGCCCTCGACGAGGGGACGCATGGTCCGCTTGTCGGGGAACATCGAGGTCTCCTCCTGGAGCTCGAACTTCGGCTGATCGTACATGTTGCGGATGCCGAAGATCGGCGTCTCGCGCGACGTCTGCCCGCGGCAACCCGCGAGGGCCGAGACCGAGAGAGCCGCCACGACGACGATGTGAAGTGAAGCCTTCATGCGTGGCTCTCCTCTCCTGCGAGGTCGGCGCCGCCCTCGTCGTCGTCACCGACGACCTCGACGAACGTTGCGCCCGTGGACTCGAGGAGGCTCTTGGTCCTGTCGAGGTTCCACTTCGGGTCCGTCGACTCGATCGACAGGAAGAACTTGTCGTTCGAGAAGGCGGAGAACCGCTCGGAGTTGAACAGCGGGTGGTGATGCCGGGGCAGGCGGTTCAGGTGGAACATCCCGAACACCGCCGCGAACGCCGACAAGAGGACGGTCAGCTCGAACATGATCGGGATCATCGACGGGAGGCTGAACGGAGGCTTGCCGCCGATGACGATCGGGTAGTCGACGCCGTTCATCCACCACATCATGAGGAAGGCGAGCGTGGTGCCCAGCATGCCGATGGGGAACACGATGAGCCCCAGCTTGCTGTCGGGGAGCCCCATCGCCGCGTCCATCCCGTGGATGGGGAACGGCGTGTGGGCGTCGAAGACCTTGTAGCCCGCGTCACGGACCTTCTCGGCGGCCGCGAGGACGGCGCCAGGGGTCTCGTACTCGGCGACCATGAGCGCCGGAGTCTGGTTGTCGTTGCTCATGACTACTCTGCCTCCGCGGCGGCGGGCTCGTGCGCGTGGTCCTCGTCGCCGTGCGCGTGATCGTCGTGCCCGTGGTGGGGGTCGGCCTCGGGGAGGACGCCCTTCACTTCCGAGATGGCGATCATCGGCACCCAGCGGATGAAGAGGAGGAAGAGGGTGAAGAAGAGGCCGAGCGTCCCGCCGTACGTGAAGATGTCGACCAGCGTCGGGCGGAAGTAGCCCCAGGAGGAGGGGATGAAGTCGCGGTAGAGCGACGTCACGATGATGACGAAGCGCTCGAACCACATGCCGATGTTCACGAGGATCGACACGACGAACATCACCGGGATGCTCGTGCGGAGCTTCTTGAACCAGAAGACCTGCGGGCTGAGGACGTTGCAGCTGATCATCGTCCAGTACGCCCAGGCGTACGGGCCGGTCAGGCGGTTGTGCACGAACACGAAGCGCTCGTACTCGTTGCCGCCGTACCAGGCGATGAAGAACTCCATCCCGTACGCGTAGCCAACGAGGCTGCCCGTCACGAGGATGATCTTGTTCATCAGCTCGAGGTGCTTGATCGTCACGAGCGAGCGCATGCCGTACACCGCGCGGGTGATGAGCATGAGCGTCATGACCATCGCGAAGCCGGAGAAGACGGCGCCCGCGACGAAGTAGGGCGGGAAGATCGTCGTGTGCCAGCCCGGCATGACCGACGTGGCGAAGTCGAACGAGACGACGCTGTGCACGGAGAGGACGAGCGGCGTCGAGAGCGCGGCGAGGATGAGGTACGCGCGCTCGTAGTTCTGCCAGTGACGGTTCGCGCCGCGCCAGCCGAGGGCGAGCGCGCCGTAGATGGCGCGGCGGAGCGGGTTCCGCGCGCGGTCACGGAGCGTCGCGAGGTCCGGGATGAGGCCGACGAACCAGAAGAGCGTCGAGACCGTCGCGTAGGTCGAGACCGCGAAGACGTCCCAGATGAGGGGCGACTTGAACTGCGGCCACAGCGCCATCTCGTTCGGGATGGGCAACATGTAGTACGCGTACCAAGCGCGTCCGACGTGGATGCCCGGGAAGATGAGCGCGCAGATGACGGCGAAGATCGTCATCGCCTCGGCGAACCGGTTGATCGCCGTGCGCCACTTCTGCCGGAAGAGGAAGAGGACGGCGCTGATCAGCGTGCCGGCGTGGCCGATGCCGATCCACCAGACGAAGTTCGTGATGTCCCACGCCCAGTAGACGGGGGCGTTGTTGCCCCAGACGCCGACGCCGGTCCAGAACAGGTACCCGACGGCGAGCCCGAGGATGCCGGTGAAGCTCGCCGCCGTGAGGAAGGCGATCCACCAGCCGCGCGGAGCCTTGTTCTCCGTGACGCGACAGACCGTCTCCGTGATGGACCGGAAGGTCGTGCCCTCGCCGACGAGGGGGACTTCACCGAGCGCTTTGATGGGAAGGTTCGCGGAAGACATGACTCAGCTCCCCATCTCCGGGTTCGGGTTTCGGATCTTGCCGAGGTAGCTCGTACGCGGGTGCGTCCCGATCTCCGCGAGGAGGCGGTAGCTCCGGTCCGTCGCGCGCCACTTGGCGACGCGGCTCTCGGGATCGTTCAGGTCGCCGAAGACGATCGCGTCCGCCGGGCACGCCTGCTGGCACGCCGAGACGACCGTGCCGTCCTTGATGGGCTTGCCCGTCCGCTTGCTGTCGATCTTGGCCTCCTGGATGCGCTGCACGCAGTACGTGCACTTCTCCATGACGCCGCGCATGCGGACCGTGACGTTCGGGTTGTAACGCATCTTCTCGACCTCGGGGATGTCCATGTAGGCCCCGCCGCTCGAGTGATAGTTGAGGAAGTTGAAGCGCCGGACCTTGTACGGGCAGTTGTTGGCGCAGTACCGCGTGCCGATGCAGCGGTTGTAGGCCATGTCGTTGAGGCCCTCGGGCGAGTGCTCCGTCGCGTTGACCGGACACACGTTCTCGCAGGGCGCCTCTTCGCAGTGCACGCAGGCGACGGGCTGGAAGGCGATCTGCGGGTTGTCCGCGTCGACGCCGACGAAGTAGCGGTCGATGCGGAGCCACGACATCTCGCGACCGCGTTCGACCTGCTCCTTGCCGACGGCCGGGACGTTGTTCTCGATGTGACACGCCATGACGCACGAGTTGCATCCGGTGCACGACGAGAGGTCGATGCCCATGCCCCACTTGTGCGTCTGCGAGTAGTCCACCTTGTTCCAGAGCGGGAGGACCGAGGGATCGGGCGAGCCCGAGCTGCGGACGCCGATGACTTCGCCGTCCTTGTTCGTGTCCTTGCGCTCGGCGTCGGGGAAGAGCGGGAAGAACGGGTTCTTCTTGTACTGCTCGAAGGTCGCGTCGATGGCGATCGGCCGACCCTCCATCCCGCCGTGCTCCTGGGTCTGGCTGATCTTGTAGAGCGAGGTGCCCGCGTCGAAGGGCTCGTCCGGACGGACGCGGCCCGCGATGGGGGACTCGCCGGCGATGAGGCCGACCTTGCGGAGCTTCGGAGAGAGCGCGGCGGCCTCGGCCGCGTCGAGCTTCGCGAGCTTCACGCCCGAGACCATCCACATCGCGTCGGTCGTCCGGATCGGCCCGACGTCGAAGCCGTGGCGATCGCCGTAGCGGCCCGCCTTCTGGCGTCCCCACCCGAGGTGGAGGGTGACGACGTTGTCCGCCTGCCCCGGCGAGATCCAGACCGCGATGTCGACCGTGCCCACCCCCTCGCGCGAGAGGCGCACGAGCTGGCGGTTCTCGAGGCCGAGCGCCTGCGCCGTCTTCGGCGAGACCAGCGCGGCGTTGTCCCACGTGATCTTCGTCGTCGGATCCGGCAGCTCGAGGAGCTGCGGGTTGTTCGCGTAGCGCCCGTCGACGAGCTTCGGGTCGACCGCGAAGTCGACCTCGAGCGCGTCCGCTGTCGGCATCGCCGCCGGCTTCGCGGCGTCGAGCGCCTTCGCGATCTCCGCCCGGAGCGCGTCGGGAGCGCCGAACGCGGCCGACGAGGAGCCCGCAACGCCCTTGCGGAGCGCCTCGTTCCACACGCGCGTGAAGGAGCCGGTGGCGACCGAGCCCTTCATCGTGGCCTGGACGAGCTCGTAGCCCTTCGGAGCGCTCTCGCCCGCGAAGCGCGCGAGGATCTCGAGGTCGCTCCGCCCGCCGTGGAGCGGGGCGATGAGCGGCTGCTGGATGGAGACCGTTCCGTCGACCGCGCGGGCATCCCCCCACGCCTCGAGGAAGTGCGCCGCGGGGAGCGCCCACGTGCACGCGACCGACGTCTCGTTCTCGTGGTGCGAGGAGAGGTAGATCGTGGAGCCCACGCTCCGGATCTTCTCGGCGAGCTTCAGGTCGGCGGGCGCGTCGTAGACGGGGTTGCCGCCGAGGATGACGAGCGTGCCGACGCCGTTGGCCTGGATGTCGTCCGCAAGCGCCTTGAGGCTCGTGACGTGGTCGGGCTCGGCCGGGTCCGCGACGTCGAAGTACTCGACCGTGTGACCGGCGTTGCCGAGCGAGGCGTTGAGCGCGTGCGCGAGCGCATGGAGGCGCGCGGGCTGGCGTGAGCCGACGAGGACCGCGCCCTTCGCGCGTGCCCCGGCGAGCTCCTTCGCGACGACCGCGATCCACTTCGGATCGATGCCCGTCACGTCCGCCTTCGCGACCGCGGCCTCGAGAGGCCCGAGCTCGACGCCGTGCTTGGTCTTGAGCTCCTTCGCGAGCGCGAGCGCGTACCGCTCGACCTGGCTCGCCGGGAGGCGGAGCCGGTGATCGGCGTTCATGCCCGTCACGGTGAAGCTCGGCTCGACGACGTAGAGCCGGTTCATCGTCGTCGTGCCCTCGCGGAGCTTGCGGCCCGCGGAGAAGCCGAGCGTCGCCCGGATGTTCCCCGGCTCGGTGCCGAGGAAGTCCGAGTCCAGCGAGACGATCACCTGCGCCTTGTCGAGCGCGGGCACCACGTTCACGGGGCGTCCGAACGCGAGCCGCGCTCCTTCACGCGCCTGGCTCTCGGTGACCGAGGACCAGACGTGGAACTTCGCGTTCGGGTACTTCGTCTGGATCGCCTTCTGGAGGCGCTGGAACGTCGGCGACGTGGTCGGCGGGTGGAGGAACCGGAGCTTCTTGCCGCCGTCCGACTGCGCCATGCGAGCGAGGTCGGCGATCGCCGCGTCGGCCTCGGCCCACGTCGACGTCTGACGCTCGCCGACGCCGCCCGAGGCCTTCTTGGGGCGCTGCGGGGCCGTCGCGCGGTCCGGATCGTAGATCTCGAAGATCTCCGCCTGCGCGAGCGCGTCGGTCTTTCCGCGGCTCGACGGGTGATCGGGGTTGCCGTCGATCTTCGTCGGATGCCCCTCGTGGCTCTCCACGAGGAGGCCGATCGCGTCGCCGCGATACTGGCGGACCGTCGCGAAGTGGATCGGGACGCCGGGGATGATCTGCTCCGGCGTCTTCGCGTACGGCAAGAGGTGCTCGACGGGGCGACGCGCGCAGCCTTCGGCGGCGAGCGCCGTGGTCGCGCCGGCGAAGAACATGAACCCGCGGCGCCCGACCTTCGCGCGCCCGACGTCGCCGGTCGGGGCCTCCTTGGCGCGACGGAGCGTCACGAGGTCCTTCGGGACAGCCTTCGCTTCCTCGAGTCCCTCGGGGAACTCCAGCTCGGCGCGCTTCTGCGCGGCCTCGGGGTCGGCCTTCGCCTCGAGCGAGCGCCAGAAGACCTGGGCGCCGTCCTCGGAGGGCTGGTTGAACGAGTACGGTTCGCGGCGGCTCATCGGTGGCACCCGGAGCAGTGCTGGGGGGGATGGACTTCCGGCGGCGTCCAGTTGGCGGCCATCTCGGGCTTCCATTCCATGTTGGTGACCTGGTCCTTCGGCCGGAGATTCGGCGTCGGGTTGCGGTGACAGTCGAGGCACCAGCCCATGCCGAGCGGCTGATCGGCGCGGACGACTTCCATCTGATCGACGCGCCCGTGGCACGTGTTGCAGCCGACGCCGGCCGCGAGGTGCGCGCTGTGATCGAAGTAGGCGTGGTCCGGGAGCTTGTGGATGTGGACCCACTCGATGGGCTTCCCCGACTCCCAGCTCGCGCGGACGGGCGCGAGGCGCGCGCTGTCCGTCTTCACGAGCGCATGGCAGCCCATGCAGGTCTGCGTCGGCGGGATCACCGCCTTCGCCGCGACCTCCACGTTCGAGTGGCAGTACCGGCAGTCCATGCCCATCTGCCCGACGTGGAGTCGGTGCGAATAGGGCACCGGCTGCGTCGGCGCGTAGCCCACCTGGAAGTTCTTCGGCGTCACGTAGTACCAGATGGCGCCGATGAGCAGCGCCGGCACGACGGCGCCGACTCCGCCCAGGATGAGCGGGAGCTTGTTGAGCGACCTCGGGAAGATCTGCATGAGGGATCTCGGGAGCACGCGGTGCGGAGGATTGCCGGGTACGCGATCCGTGGACGCGGCCCCGAAGCCCTCCGAAACGCTGGTGAGGGAGCGTTTGTCCGCGGGATGGAAGGCGAAACTGGCCCTTCCACGCGGACGTCGGCCGGCGTCCTTATAGAGGAGCCTGGCTCGCGCGTACAAGCCCTCGTCTTCGGCCGAACGTGCGCAATTTTTTCGGCGCCTGCGTGATCCCCCGCGCGCGCGGAAAGCCGCGCTCTCGACGCAGAAACGCCCTGCGCACCGGGAGGGTGGGCAGGGCGCTCGGGTGGCCGTTCAGGCCGACCCGCGGGCGATCACTCGCGGTAGTCGATGCGGCCGCCGGTCTGGGGGCTCCGGACGGCGCGCGCGAGGAAGTCCTCCACGATGACGCCGCCACCGCGCTTCGGGTAGTGCAGCTGCCCTCGCCATTCCCCATGCGCGCAGTCGGTCGAGGAGGAGGTCATGGGCGCCTCGGGCAGGTTGCCCGGCCGCGCGAACCGCTTCCCGGTCTCGATCTCGCCGGTCTGGGCGTCCATCACGAAGGAGACCTTGCTTCGATCGTTGGGATCGGCGCCGTAGGTGAGGTCGAATTCGACACTCCACTCGGACGGGCCGACGAGCTTCGGCGCCCGCGAGGCGCGGAGCACGCCCTTGTACGCGTAACACTCGGACGCGTACGGCGGGTGGAAGGCGCCCTCGGTCGCGCAGTCGACCTTCTTGTTGTAGAGCCGGAAGGCCATCCCGGGCTTGAGGAGCGAGAAGTTCACGCACGCGGCGCCCTCCGCGTTCTCGCCTTCGTGGCTCGTCTCCGTGATCTCGGCGGCGACGACGACGCTGTAGCGCTGCAGCGCGACGGGGCGCTCCTGGGCGTCGTAGCCCGTGATCGTCACGAAGTGCGAGCCGGGGCTCAGGGTCACGTCGAGCTGCTTGTTGCCCGTGAACGTGATGCCGTTGTCGAGGTTGTCCCAGACGGCCGTGACCTTCGTCGCGTTCTGCGTCGAGACGTCGACGAGCACGCGCCCGCCCTCCGACTGCGTGACGCGGGCCTCGATGGTGATCTCCGTGTTCCGCGCGAGCTGCTGCTGCTGCTCGGCGTAGCGGGTGACCGCCTCGTCGTGCGCGCGGAGGGAGACGAAGCGGAAGTTCTGCCCTCGGAGTTCCTTGATGAGCGAGCGGCCGTTCGCCTGGCCCGTGCCCATGAGCATGTCGACGGTGCGGCTGTGGACGTCGTGGAGGAGCATGATCCCCCGCTTTCGCCGCTGCGTCTCGGCGATGTACCCGTCGATGCAGCGGTCCACCGTGACCTTGCCCCAGCAGGCCCAGTCCGCCGAGTAGTTGGCGTTGAGCTCGCCGCCGATGTCCCAGAACACCGGCCCGACGTACTTGTCCGCGCCGCGGTCGTTGATCCGCGAGATGTTCGCGGCGCCGAGCGCGGTGAAGGCGCCGTACGGCGGGCGGAAGAACGACACGGCGTTCGGGAGCGGCGCCTGCGACGCGGCGATGTTCCGCGCGAGCACGCCGTCGGCGTTCATGATCTCCGCGAGCGCTCCGTCCACGCCCTGCCTCGGGAGCGGGGTCGTGTGCGTCATCGAGTGGTTCGCGACGATGATCTTGCCGCCGCTGCGCGCGGAGAGCTCCGCGACGCGCTCCACGGCCCGCGGGTTCGCGGCGGCGTTCTTTCCGACCATGAAGAAGACGGCCGGGACGCCCTCGTCCGCGAGCCACTCCGCGAGCTCCACCGTGCGCGGGCCCGGCCCGTCGTCGAGGGTGAGGACGATCTCCTTGTCCTCCAGGCCGAAGTCGTTCGCGGTGAGGTTCTTCGTCCCGACGGCGGCCTCGCCGGAGCCAGCTTCCTCCTCGAGGGGCGCAGAGCACGCCACGGCGGAGGCGGAGACGGCGACGAGGGCAGCGAGGGCGGCGAAGAGCGAGCGACGCATGATGACGAGGTCCGAGCACTCGGCGTACCACCTCACCCCATGTTTCACGACCATGTGGTTTCGCCAAGTTAGCAAAATTCCACTGGTACGGCGGGGGCCCAGAGGGTTGGATCTCGGGTCAGGCGCGATGGCACATCGGTGGGAGTGGGCCCTGCCCGACGGACGGCGCGTGGCCGCAGAGCTCGACGAGGCCCGCGGTCGCGAGGTCGTCTTCCTCGGCGAGGGGATCGCCGCGGCAGGCCCATGCGGCGCCGCCCGCGAAGGGCACGTCCTCGACGGCGCCCCCGACGTCGTCGTGACCTTCGAGCCTCCGGCGCTCGTGTGCATCCTGCGCGTCGACGGGCACGAGATCGCGCCGTCGACCTGGCCGGGGCGGGACCGCCCGAGGACGTCGTCGGCCTCGGGCGACCGCGCGCTCACGATCCCACGCGGCGTCGTCGCGGCCGTCGCCGTCGTCGCGATCCTCGCGCTCGTGCTCGCGCTCGGCGGGCGCGCCGTGTCCCAGGTCTGGGGCGCGCGCACGGGGGACGACGCCCGCGTCATGCACCGTGACCCCGGCGGGCTCTTCGTCGCGCGCTTCCCGCCGGCGTTCCGCCCGAAGCCCACCGCGGGCGCGAGCGCGCTGCTCCTCGAGAACCGCGAGGCCGACGTGTCGGTCGTCGTCCTCGCGCTGCCGCTCGGAGACGCGGCGCGAGATCCGTGGGCGGTGCAGAAGAAGATGCTCCCCGAGGCGCTCGCGACGCTCCCGCGCGCCGACGCATCCTTCGAGGAAACGTCACGGAGCGACGAGACGTGCCTCGGCGAGCGCGGCGCCGCCGTCGTCGGGCGCATCGCCTCGGCACGAGGCGCGAGCGCGAAGGTGTGGTCCTGCGCCCTCGTGCACGGCCAAGGGATGTACCTCGTCGCCTATGCGCTCCCGGAAGGGGCCAAGGTCGCCCGGGAGAAGGAGCTCCGCGCGATCGTCGACGCGACGGACCTCGTGGAGCTCGAGGTCGTCGCGCCCGCGCCGTGACGCTCAGGGTACGTAGATGCGCCCGGGGGCGCCGCCGACCGGATCCGGCCAGGAGTGGCATGCGTTGCACGAGCCCGCGGGCGCGTCGATCGGCATCTCCTTCGTGCGGCCTTCGTACGTGATCGCGACCTTGTACGGCTTCGTGAGCGGCGCGCCCGTGTAGAAGTTCCCGACCGCGTTCGTCACGACCTCGACCTCTTCGCCTGCGGCGCCCCGGAGGACGACCTTCACGCCCGGCACCCCTTCGTCGCGCTCGGCGTCCTTCCGCGTGAAGATCGTGCCGCCCGCGGTCCACACGGGAGCGTTCTGCCCGGTGTTGGGCGAGTGGCAGCGGAGGCAGTTCTCGCCCGGACGCATGAGCGGGCCCGGCGTCTCGGTCGCGAGCGAGTCCGAGGACGCGTCGGAGGAGCTGCTGCACGCGGCGAGGAGGAGCGCGATCGGGAGGACGAGCAAGCGTGTCATCGGAGGTCTCCGTCGAAGCGGACACGCGCGACGAGCGCGTCTCCGAACCAGTGCGAGAAGGTGATGGCGGCGCGCGTGGTGGGCGCAGGATCGGCAGCGAAGGCGGCGCAGACGGCAGCGAGCGGCGCGCCCGCCTGCGCGATGCGCAGCGCGGCGGCCTCCTCGGGGAGGACGACACGCGCGCGCGGAGCGTGGTGGGGACGATGATGGAGGACCGTGCATGTCGAGGCGGCGTCGGCCGCCAGGACGTCTTCCGAGCGGAGCACGCGGTGCGCGGCGACGACGAGCACGTCGCGCAGCTGGAGCGAGGGGACGAGCTCGAGGCGCGCCTCCGCGAGGCGCGCGAGCGGAAGGTCCGAGAGGCGCGCGACGGACGGCGGGTCGGGCGCCACGAGCGCGGCGAGCTCCGCCTCTTCGAGCTCCGCGACGTCGGCCGCGAGGGCAGCATCGGCTCCGAGCATCGCGCCGCCGCTCATGCGGACGAAGGACGGCAAGCGACGGCCGAGCCGCTCGAGGGCAGGGTGCTCCGACGGATGCGCAGCGATGTAGGCGCAGGCGAGCTTCGTGAAGCGCTCTTCGCCGAGCAGCTCGCCGAGGACGGGGAAGCACTCCCACAGCGCATCGACCTGCCGATACCAGTACATGCGCCGGTAGATCGCCATGCGATCGCGGCCCGAGAGGGCGCCTCGCGCGAGGAACGCGTCGTCGACCTCCGGCGGGGCAGGGTCGAAGCGCACGGCACGCCAGAAGAGCTGCTGCTGCTCGCGGAGCGTCGAGGTCACGCGGCGGCTCCGCGCGTGCGGCGAGCCGCGACGACGCGCGCCATGGAAGCCTCGGCCGTCAGCTCGGCGAGGGACGGAACGTTCTCGTCCCACTCCACGATCGTGGTCACGTCGCCGAAGCGGTCGACGGCGAGCTCGTAGAGCTCCCAGACCCCCTGCGGGACCCGTGAGCCGTGATCGTCGAAGAGGTATCCGTCTCGCACGGAGTGGCCGGCGAGGTGGATCTGCGCCACGCGCGAGGCCGGGATGGCCTCGACGTACGCGCGGGCGTCGAACCCGTGGTTGTGCGCGCTCACGACGACGTTGTTCACGTCGAGGAGGAGGAGGCAGTCGGCTCGGAGCGCGAGCGCGGCGAGCAGCTCGTGCTCGGGGATCGAGCTCGCGGTCCACGCCACGTACGAGGACGGGTTCTCGAGCGCGATGCGCCGCCCGAGCCTGTCCTGGACGCGGAGCACGCGCTCGACGAGGTGGTCGAGCGCCTCCTCGGTGTACGGCATCGGCCAGAGATCGTGCCCGTGGTGCCCGCCGAACGTCCCGAAGCAGAGGTGGTCGGAGACGACCTTCACCTCGAAGCGGTCGGCGAGCTCGCGAAGGGCGTCGAGGTACGTCTCCGGCAGCGGATCGGTGCCGCCGATCGAGAGCGAGACCCCGTGGAGCACGATTTCGGCGTCGCGACGGACGCGCTCGAGCACGGCAGCCGGACGACCGCCGCGACCGAGGACGTTCTCCGTGATGGCCTCGACGCACGGCACCGGCGCGCCTCCCGAGAGGAGGTCCGGATAGTGCTTCGTCCGGAGGCCGAAGCCGTGGCCGAGGCGCGGTGTCACGCGATCACCTTGCCGCCCTTCGACGTGCAGTCGGCTTCGCTCGGCACCTCGACCCAGCCGTGGCCCTTGCACTCGTTCTGGCCCTTGCAGGCGCTGTCCTTGCTCGCGCAGTCGCTCGTCCCCTTGCAGTCGTTGATGCCTTCGCACTTGAAGGCCTGCGCGGTCTGCGGCGGCGGCGCCTGCGGCGGCGGCGTCGCACCCGGCGGCGCGGACGGGCT
>JALHPN010000237.1 GCA_022842465.1 Polyangiaceae bacterium
TGCCGCCGACGGTGACGACGCGGAGGTGGGGCGGCGCGACGAGCCGCCGCTCGAGCCGGCGAGCCACGAACGGGGCGATGCCGCGCGCGATCGCGCGGAGAGCGGGGCCGAGCGCCGGCGCATCGCGTAGCCGCCCGTCCTCGAGCGCGGTCGCGATGTGGAGGCGCAAGCGGGGCGTCGGCACGGCAGGCACGGTACACATTCCGCGCGCGGCGGCGTAGAACGATCGCGTGCGCCGCGCCCGTCGCTCTCTGTCGCGTGACTTCGAAGCCGAGATCCTCGCCGAGCGCCAGCTGCGGAACGACCGAGCCCGGACGAAGAGCTTCCCGTTCCTGCTCGCGAAGAAGCTGACGCGCATGAGCGCCTCGCCGCTCGCCCTCCTCCGCGGGAGCGCGCCGCTCTTCTACGAGCTCCTCGCCGAGAACGAGGATCTCGCGGACGGCCCCGGCGGTGACGGTTGGCTCGGCGGGGACATGCACCTCGAGAATTTCGGCGCCTACCGACCCGACCCGCGGAGCGACCTCGGCGGGAAGGAGAAGAAGCGCGACGCCGTCTTCGACCTGAACGACTTCGACGACGCCGTCATCGGCCCGTGGCGCCTCGACGTCCTCCGCCTCTGCACGAGCCTGCTCCTCGCAGGACGCGAGCTCGGGGCGGACGGTCGCCTCGCGCTCGATCTCACCGACCGGCTGCTCACCGCGTGGGCGCGCGCGTCGGACGGCGAGGCACGGCTCCCCCCTCGACCGCGGCCGGTGCGCGCGCTCGTCGCGCAGGTGAGCGCGCGCTCGCGGGACGCGCTCGTCGACGCACGGACCGAGGTCGTCTCCGGGAGGAGGCGCTTCGTGCGGGGCCCTCGCTACGCGGACCTCCCGAAGGCGGTCGCGAGCTCGGTCGCGTCCGCGCTCGCCGCCTACGTGTCGTGCCTCCCTCGGGGCGATCAGCCCGTCGGCGAGCTCCGCATCGTCGACGCCGCGCTCCGCGTCGCGGGCACGGGGAGCCTCGGCTCGCTGCGCATCGGCGTCCTCGTCGAGAACGTGAAGCCGGGCTCCTACGCGATCTTCGACATGAAGGAAGAGGGCGCTCCCTCGCCCGCCCCGCTCGTCCGAGCGCCGCGGAAGCTCTCGCCCGCCGAGCGCGTCGTGACCGCCTTCCGGAGCTGCGTCGCTCGCCCTCCGCGCATGCTCGGGACGACGAGGTTGCTCGGGAAGTCGATGATCGTGCGCAAGCTCACGCCCCAGGAGGACAAGCTCGCCTACAAGGAGCTGGCAGGCGCGGATCTGCCTGGCCTCGCGGCCTACCTCGGCGCGCTCCTCGGCGCCGCGCACGCGCGTGGGGCGACGAAGCCGCCGCGCTCGGCCTGGTCACCGGCCGACCTCGCCCATCTCCGCGCGAACGCGATCCGCCTCGCCGGCGTGCACGAGGCGCTCTACCTCGCCCTGTGCGACCGGATCCGGGGGCTCGTCACCGATGGGTGACGCGCGCGCGTTCTTCGACGCCGTCGCGCGCCGCTACGATCGGCAGTACGCGCTCTCCGGGTCCGCCTCGCGCGAGCGGCTCGCGCGGGTCGTCGCGCTCCTCGGAGGACGTCGTCGCGTCCTCGTCCTCGGTATCGGGACGGGGCGAGAGCTCCCTGCCCTGCTCGACGCGGGCCACGAGGTCGTCGGGCTCGACGTCTCCTCGGCCATGATCGACGAGTGCAACAAGCGGTCGCGGACCGTACCGATCCTCCTCGCCGACTTCTGGGCCCCGCTCCCTCTCGCGGACGCGAGCTTCGACGCCGTCGTCGCCCTCCACGGGACGCTCGCGCATCCCCCGGGGGGGGCGGAGGAGCCGCTCGTCGCGCTGGGTCACGAGCTCGCGCGCGTCCTCACCGCCGGCGGACTCTTCCTCGCCGAGGTGCCCGCCGCCGAGGCCCTCTCGCGGCTGGGGGTGGAGCGGACGGGCGCGTCGACGTTCGTCCACCGCGACGAGGCGTCGGGCGTCGCGATCGCGGGCGTCGCGCTAGCTCGCGAACGCTGGCCAGCGCTCCTGGGCGAGGCGTTCGAGACGGCCGTGTCGACACTCGGTGAGGTGGAGCACCTCGTCCAGGCGCGGCGGACCTCCCTGCGAGCGTGCTAGCGTTCGAGGCGTGAGACGCCTCCTTCCGGCCCTCGTCCTCGCTCCTCTCCTCGCCGCCGCGCTGCCGGGTGAGGCATGGGCGAACGGACGCTTCCCCGAGTCGAACAAGGTCTTCTTCGCGCCGAACGATCCGAACACCGTGATGGTCCGGGTCACCTTCGGCCTCGTCGTCTCGCGCGACAAGGGCAAGTCGTGGGACTGGGTCTGCGAGCAGGGAATCGGCTTCACGGGCGTCGAAGACCCGATGTACGCGATCGGCCCGAGCGGCACGCTCTTCGGCACGACCTTCCTCGGCCTGACGAAGTCGACGGACGGCCTCTGCACGTTCGGCTTCGAGCCGGGCGTCCTCGCCGGCAAGCTCTTCGTCGACCTCAGCCAAAGGCCGAACGATCCGAAGAGCATCGTCTTCTTCGCCTCCGTCTACGAAGGGCAGAACGACGCGGGGCAGGTCACGTTCTCGTCGAATCTCTTCGAGACGACGGACGAGGGCGCGACCTACAAGACGATCTCGGATGCGTTCGACCCCTCCGTCCTCGGCGAGACGGTCGACGTCGCGCCGAGCGACACCGAGCGCCTCTACCTGAGCGGCGTCCGCGGTCAGGGCACGGCTCCCGTCGGTGTGCTCCTCACGTCGACAGACCACGGGAAGACGTGGTCCACCCTCGAAATCCCGCTCGTGGCCGAGGAGCGCTCCGTCTTCATCGCCGCGGTGGACCCGAAGAACGCCGACCGAGTCTATCTCCGCACCTCTGCCGCGGACGACAAGCCCACCCGCATCTTCGTGAGCGAGGACGGCGGCAAGAGCGTGCGCGTGGTCTTCACCGGCCAGGGCGCGCTCCGTGGTTTCGCGCTGTCGCCCGACGGCTCGCGCGTGTGGATCGGAGGTCCGCTCGACGAGCTCCACGCGGCGAACGCGACCGATCTCGTCTTCGCTCCGAAGGGCGCGAAGGTCAGCGGGCCCCCGCCCGACGGGGGCGCGGAGCGCATCCAGATCCAGTGCCTCACCGCGACGAACGAGGGGCTCTGGGCGTGCTCGAACGAGCGGAGCGGCTTCATCGCAGGCTTCTCCGCGGACGACGGGGCGACGTTCCAGCCGCTCGCGCGCTTCTGCGACATCCGTGGGCCCATCGCGTGCCCGGAGGGGACCACGACGCATACCCAGTGCGTCCTCGGCGGCGACACCGAGCCGCGACGCGCTCCGTGGCCGATCCAGCGGTCCGGGCTGGGCTGCGGCGGGAGCCTCGACGGCGACGGCGGCCTCCCGGACGGCGGCACGCTGCCCCTCCTCGACGACGTGCCCCCGGACGACGGTTGCTCCTGCAGGACGGCGAAGCGGCCGTCGTGGGCCCTCCTCGCCGGCGTCGTGTCCGTGCTCGCGATCATGCTTCGACGGACGCGCCGTCGTCGGGCGACCTAGAGCGAGGGTCGGGTCAGACCTCGAACTCGGCCTTCTCGAGGATCTCGCGGACGCGCCAGAGGAAGGAGTTCGCCGCGACGCCGTCGACGACGCGGTGGTCGTAGCTGAGCGCCATGTACATCACGGGGTGGATCGCCATCTGATCCTGACCGTCCGGGCTCTCGACGACGACGACGCGCTTCTTGATCTCGCCCATCCGAACGATGCCGACGTTCGGCTGGCCGATGATGGCGCCGCCGAAGAGGTTGCCCTTGAGGCCGGGGTTCGAGACCGAGAACGTCGAGCCGGAGAGGTCGTCGATCGTGATCTTGCCCGTCTTCGCGCGCGTCGCGAGCTCGTCGACCGTCCGCACGATGCCGCGGATGCCGAGCTCGTCGGCGCGGCGCACGACGGGGACGACGAGGCCGTCCGGCGAGTCGACGGCGACGCCGATGTTGATGTCCTTGTAGACGACGTAGGCGTCGTCGAGGACCCGCGCGTTGAGCGCCGGGTTCTCGCGAAGGGCGCGCGCCACGGCGGTCACCACGAAGGCGAGCATCGTGAGGCTCATGCCCTCCTTCTTGTACCGATCCTTGTTCGCCTGGCGGAGGCGGTCCGCCTTGAAGAGGTCGCACTCGGCCACCGTCACGACGTGCGGCGAGACGAGCTTCGAGTAGACCATGTGATCCGCCGTGATGCGGCGGCGGCGCGTGAACGGGACGATCTGGTCGCCCGCGTTCTGGCGGTACGGGGGCACCTTGAAGGCTCCGAAGCCCACGCCGGGGCGGGGGGCCAGGGGGGCCGGCCCTCCTGAATCCGCGGGGACGAAGCCGCCGCCCTGGTTGATCATCGCCGCGAGGGCGCTCGGATCGCCGCCACGCGAAGCGGGAGCGGGCGCGGGACGTGCTGCGGGGGCCGCCTGCGGGCCGTTGCGGGGCGCGTCGGCCGCGCGCATCACGTCGTCGCGCGTGATGCGGCCGCGATCGCCCGAGCCGCGGACGTTGCCGAGGTCGACTCCCTGCTCGAGCGCCGTGCGTCGCGCCGTCGGCGACGCGAGCGGGCCCATCGAGCCCTGGGACGCGCCACCGGAGGGCGCGACCGGCTCGGGCGCGCGCACGGAGACCGGCGGATCGGCCGGGTGCGGAGCGGCCGTCCCCTCGCTCGCGGGCGCGGCCGCGGTGACGCCTTCCTCGAGCTGGCAGATCACGGTGCGGACCGGGACGACGTCGCCCTCCTTCGCCAGGAGCTTCGCGATGCGGCCGCCCGAGGGCGCCGGCAGCTCGCTGTCGGCCTTGTCCGTCGCGATCTCCGCGAGCGGCTGGTCCTTCTTGACGACGTCACCTTCCTTGACGAGCCACTTCGTGATCGTCCCTTCCGTGACGCTCTCGCCGAGCTGGGGCACCTGGACGTCGATCATGTGCAGTCTTCTCCGTGGGCCCAGCACCCTAGTCCAGGGGCCCCCCATGACGCAACGCGCCTCCGGGGAGCTAGCGGCGTTCCTTCTTCCTTGCCGGCTTCTTCGCCGCCGCGGGCGCGCCGTCGAGCTGGGCGACGAGCCTCTTCGGCGCCTGCGCGCGGTAGCTCTCGTCGATCCACTCCTTGAACATGTCGACGTCGACGTCGTCGTCCTCGCCGAGCTCGGCGCTCACCCAGCCGCTCTTGCCCAGGCCGTAGCCGGTGGGCTTCACGAACGGGAGGAGGAGCGCCACGCTCGACGACGACGGCAGCTTGCACGAGATCGAGAAGGGCGACGCCGACACCGAGAGGTAGGCGAACGTCTTGTCGTTCACCGCGAGGTCCTCGTGGTTCGGCCACGGGCTCTTCAGGTGCGCGCCGGGGTACGTCAGCCCGAACGCGCGGAGCTCCTCGAGGATCTTCGCCCGCGCCGCTTTCGGCCCGCTCTTCTTCTTCGTCGCCATTCGCTCTACCTGCGGCGGAAGGATGCCACGAAGTAGCCGTCCGTGCCGTGGACGTGGGGAAGGAGACGGAAGGAGGTCGCGCCCTCGTCGCCTGCGATCGCACGCGCCGCCTCGGCGTCGAACGGCGCGGGCTCGAGGCCGAGGGAATCGGCCGTCGCGACCACCTCCTCGGCCTCTTCGCGCAGCACGCTGCACACGGCGTAGACGACGCGGCCACCCGGCTTCACGAGCGAGGACGCGCGCGCCAGGATCGCGCGCTGCAGCGTGGCGAGCGCGGCGAGATCGGCCTCCGCCCGACGGAGGAGGAGCTCGGGGCGGCGGCGCAGGGTGCCGGTGCCGGAGCAGGGCGCGTCGACGAGCACGCGATCGTACCCGGGCGCGATGCCGCCCGTCCCCTGCGACCAGTCGACCGCGTACGTCGCCCGCGGCGCGACGCCGATGCGCGCGAGCTCGGTCACGAGGCGCTCGAGCTTCGACGGATGGAGGTCGGCCGCGTCCGCCGCGCCGCTCGGAGACGCGGCGCGCGCGAGGAGGCCCGTCTTGTTGCCGCGGCCGGCGCACGCGTCGAGCACCGTCTCTCCTCTGCGGGTGCCGAGCGCGAGCGCGATCGCCTGCGAGCCCTCCTCCTGCGGGGTCCACGCGCCTTCGTCGTAGCCAGGGAGCTCGGTCACGAGCCCCGCCGAGCGGGCGACGATCGCGTGCGGCGAGACGCGCCCGGGCTCGAAGGTGGCCGCCGGTCTCGCCTCGCGGAGCCTCGCGAGCCACGCGTCGCGCGTGGACGGATCCTCGACGCGGAGCCCGACGGGCGGCGCCTCGCCGAAGGACGAGACGATCGCGCGCGCTCCCTCCTCTCCGATCGATCTCACGATCGCTTGCACGAGCGCGGGCTCCGCGGAGTCGAGCGCCGCGCGCGCCAGCTCGTCCTCGGTGGGCTTCGTCTCCTGCGAGATCTTCCGGAGCACGGCGTTCGCGAACCCGCCGACGCGGTCGCCCTTGTCGCGCCGGATCGCCGTGACCGCCTCGTTCACCGCCGCGAAGGCCGGGACGCGCGTGAGCGCGAGGAGCTGGTAGCTCGCGACGAGGAGGTGCGCCCGAACGGTGACGGGCAGGCCACCGAGCCCGCGAGGAGCGTGTCGCGCGAGGCGCGCTTCGAGGAAGCCGCGGAGGCGAAGCGTGCCGTAGACGAGCTCCGTCGCGAGCGCCCGATCCCGCGGCTCCAGCTGCACGGCGCGCGCGAGCTCGGCGTCGAGCGCGGCGGCAGCGAAGGCCTTGTCCCGCAGGACCCTGACGACGACGTGCGCTGCGACGCTCCGCGCCGTGGGCGCCCCCCTCGCGCCGCGACCATCCTGGTCGCTCACGCGGTCACTCCGGCTTGACCTTCACGGTGGTGGGCGGGACGTAGGTGGTGCTCGTGGCGCTCCACGGCTGGATGTGGACGACGGCCTTTTCGCAGACGCCGAGGACGAGCCCTCCGCCGTTCGCCTTCGTCAGCCCCGGGCACCACTCGCTCACGCCGCGCTCGGGGCTCGAGTAGCCGCCGACGCCGTTGAGCCCTTCGGAGACGACGTTCGTGCAGCCGAGGCGCTCCGCGTCGTTCGCGGGCAAGGTGGGGCGCTTGTAGAAGGTGAGGTACGCGTCGTCCTGCTTGCCGCCGAGGGTGCAGTCGGCCCACGCCGAGAGCGTCACGGGGACGCCGGCCGTGTTCTGTACGATCCAGAAGCGCGCGGGCTGCAGGTTC
Organism: Polyangiaceae bacterium; assembly: GCA_022842465.1. GTDB lineage: Bacteria > Myxococcota_A > Polyangia > Polyangiales > Polyangiaceae > Labilithrix. The sequence goes on from JALHPN010000237.1 coordinate 7,172, forward strand.
GCGCCGTCGAGGTTCACGTCCGTGCAGGCGCCTGCGGTGGTGAAGCGCGGCATCGCCGTCGCGCTGGCGAAGGTCGTCGGGAGCGCCGTGACCGTGCCGAGCGGCCCGAGCGCGACGTCGACGCCCGACGTGTCGCAGCCGACGGTGAGGTTCCGCGCGACGCTCGTGCCGCCGCCGGGAGCGGGGTTCCGAACCGTGATGGCGACGCTCCCCGGGAAGAGGAGCTGGCTCGACGGGACGACGGCGGTGAGCTGCGTCGCCGACACGAACGACGCCATCACGTTCATGCCGTTGCTCTGCACCGTGCTCGCCGGGACGAAGCCCGTGCCCGTCACGGTGATCGTGCGATCGGGCGAGCCGGACACGACGGACGGAGGATTGAGCCCCGTGATCGTCGGGACCGCGTTCGTGACGGTGAAGGACAGCGCCGACGACGTGCCGCCGCCCGGAGCGGGGTTCGTCACGCGTACCGTGATCGGCGCGGCGGTCGCGAGCTGCGCGGCGGAGAGGGTCGCCTCGAGCCGGGTGCCGTCGACGTACGTCGTGGCCGCGGGGGCGCCGTCGAACATCACCTGCGACGTGATGAAGAACCCGACGCCGGTGACCTGCACCTTCGTCGGACCGGAGCCGGCCGGAGCCGACGAAGGCGTGACCGCGGTGAGGGCGGGCGCGGGATACTGGACGCGGAAGGCGACCGGGGCGCTGATGCCGCCGCCCGGCGGCGGATTGCGGATCGCGACGGGGAAATCGCCGGCTGCGCCGAGCGACGCGGCCGGGATCGTGGTCCGGACCTCGCCGCCCGACACGAACGTCGTGGCGAGCTGCTGGCCGTTGAAGACGACCGCGCTGCCGTTCACGAAGCCGGCGCCGCTGACCGTCAGGGCGACCGCGGCCGACCCGACGAGGGCCGCCGACGGGCTGACGCTCTGGACGGCGGCGTCGGGATTCGCGACCGTGAAGGAGATCGACGTCGAGGCGCCGCCGCCCGGAGCCGGGTTCACGACGGTGACGGGAACGCTTCCGGCCGCGCCGAGCGACCCCGCCGGGATGGTCGCGCTGAGCTCGGTGGGAGAGAGGAACGCGGTGACGAGATCGGTCGCACCGAACACGATGCGTGCACCTTGCACGAAGCTCGAGCCTGTCACCGTCACGCCCGTGGGGCCGGCGCCGACCATGACGGAGAGGGGCGAGAGGGCGGTCACCTGCGGCCGCGGATTCGCGACCTCGAAGAGGACCTCCTTGCTCGCACCGCCTCCGGGCGGGCTCGTCCCGACGCTGATGCGGAGGGCGCCGACGACGGTGAGCTTGTTGGTCGGGATCGTCGCCCGGAGCTCCGTGGCGCTCACGAAGCTCGTCGCCAGCGGCGCGCCGTCGAGCTGCACGATGGACCGAGGGACGAAGTTGTTCCCGGTGACGGTGATCGACGGACCGACCGAGCCGACCGTGGCGCTCGCGGGATCGACCGACGACACGACGGGCGCGAGCGCCTCGTCGGGATTCGGCGGCGTGGTGGCCGTCGGCGCGGGAACGGGCGGCGGCTCGACCTTCTCGGTCGCCGCGGTCGGCGCGATGTCGACCGCGCCCTCCGTCCGCACGTCCCCTTGCGCGCAGGCGACGAGGACAGCCGTGATGAAGGCGAGCAAGAGCGCGAAGAACGCGAAGGAGCGGCGCATGAATCCGCGTGGCCTATGCCACACACATGGTGATGGCGCCACCCCGCATCCGCGTCTCGGACGCCGATTCGGGGGCGGGCTCAGGGCGACCTGGAATCGCTCGTCAGCTCGCGGACTTGGAGACGGATCACGTCCCACCACTCACGCTTCCGGGTCACGTCGTTCTTGAAGGCGACGAGCATGAGGAGGACGAGGACGCTCATGCCGACGAGGCTCACCCGCTCGCGCGTCCGGAGGCTGACCGGCCGCCGCCGGATCCACTCCACGAGGAAGAGCATCAGGTGCCCGCCGTCGAGGATCGGGATCGGCAGGAGGTTGATGAGCCCGAGGTTCACGCTCGTCACCGCCATCGCCCAGACGAAGTACGTCGTGCCCTTCGCGCCCGCGTCGCCGGCGACGTCGTAGAGCGTGATCGGCCCGGACACCGCGGCGAGGCTCACGCGCCCCTGCACGATGCGCACGAAGCCGACCACGATGAACTTGATCGCGTTGCCCGTCTGCTCGAACCCGCGCCTCACGGCGTAGAGCACCGGGCTCGGGTTCGGCACGAGCTTCGGCGTCGCGCGCGGCGCCCAGTGCGTGCTCCGGAAGACGTAGCGGGCGTAGTTCTGACCGAGCTCGTCGTCCCACCGCTCGCGTCGCAGCTGGAAGGTGCCGCTCATGCGCTCGCCGTCCCGCGTCCAGACGAGCTCGCGCGTCCGATTCGGCTCGCGGAAGAGCATCCCGACGAGCGTCGTGTCGTCGAGGACGTGGCCACCGCGGCGATCCACCTTCCACATCCGCGCGGCCACGCCGTCGAGGTGCGTGATCCGGTCGCCCGCGCGGAGGCCCGCGCGCCACTCGCTCGAGCCCTCGGGCACGAACGCGACGTACATCTCCGCGCTCTCGATGCCGGTGCGGCCGAGCACGTCGCGCTCGCGCGCCGCCGGATCCGCGTCGCGCGTCGTCGCGCCCTCCTCGGGGGGCCGTGGCGCGAGCGAGGCGATCCCGGTCTCGAGGACGGCGAGGTCGGCGAGGCCGCCGAGCGCACGCGGCGCCGCCTGCGGCCGGACGTAGGTGAGGACCACGTTGTCGCCGCGGTTCTGCGCCAGCACCCGGACGAGGTCGACGAACGTGTCCACCTTGCGGCCGTTGACGGCCGTGATGCGGTCGAACGTCCGGAGCCCGGCGCGGAAGGCCGGCGAGTCCGTGCGCGCGACGCCGATCACGGGCAGCGCGAACGACGGCGCGATCCCCACGCGGCCGACGTGCTCGTAGAGCTCCAGCTCGGCGGGCTCGACGACCTCCACCTCGTCGGCGGGCGTGATCGCGACGTCGACGACCTTGCCGTCACGCTCGACCTGCACGCGCACGGCGCTCCCCGCCCGCTTGGCGAACGCCTTCTGGACGTCGGGGAAGCTCCCCACCTTCACGCCGTCGATCGCGACGACGACGTCGCCGGCGAAGAGCTTCCCCTCCGCGGGCTTGCCCGGGAACACGACGCCGACCGTGGGCGGGAGGAACTCGCGGTCCTCCAGGTACACCGACGTGTAGAGCGCGACGGGGAAGACGATGTTCATCGCCGGTCCCGCGAGGACGATGACGACGCGCTTCCAGAGCGCCTGGGCCTCGAACGTGCGTCCGCGATCCTCGGGGAGTATCGGCGCATCCGTCTTCCCCTCCTCGAGCATCTTCACGAAGCCGCCGAACGGCAGGACGCCGATGCAGTACTCCGTCTCCTTGCCGCGGACCTTCAGCAGCTTCGGACCGAAGCCGATGGAAAACGTCAGCACCTTCACCCGGAAGAGCTTCGCGAAGGCGAAATGCCCGAGCTCGTGGATGAAGATCAGGCTGCTGACGAAGAGGACGAAGTAGACGAGATCCAAGGCTTGGTCGCTCGGCCCCGCACTTTTGGCGCCCCCCACCCTCGCCGTCAAGCGCACCGGTCGGCTACCCTCCGGAGGCTTTGGGGTTTCCCCTCCCGCGCTCTTCGCTCGCCGCGGTCGTCGCCGCGAGCGTCGCCTTCACGGCGTGCCGTCGAGTGGGAGGTGACGCGAACGTCGACGCCGGGCCCGCGCCGGTGGCGCCGAAGGAGCTCGGCGCGGCGCGGACTCCGCCGAAGCCGAAGGCGTCCCCGCCCGTGCCGCCGCTCCCGGACCTGCCGATCCTCGAGCAGCAGCAGCGCGTCGTGGAGCTACCGTTCGGCGTGAAGCTGACGTCGACGTCGGGGGAGCGGTCGGGCTGCCGCGGAGTCTGGACCGGGAGCGAGGTGGTCGCGCTGCCGTGCGCCACGGGCGGGCTCCTCTTCGGGCGCGAGGAGAAGGGCGCCGAGCCGCTCGTGGGCTCGCGCCTCTTGAAGGCCGACACGGCGGCGCTGCCGCATGTCGTCGACCATCGCTTCGCCGGCGCGGAGGGTCCCGTCCGGAACCAGAAGACGTCTCCGGCGTGCACCGCGTTCTCGCTCGCGACCGCGATCGACCACGCCGTCGCCCGCTGGACCGGGAAGCCCTCGAACGTCTCCGTCATGGAGATCTGGGCGCGCTACCACACCCCCGTCGCGAAGAAGGCGATCCGCGCGAACGTGGGGCTCGGCGTCGGACCGGACTCGGCGTGGCCCTTCGACGAGAAGGTCGCGAAGGGGTGGCTCGAGTGCGAGGACCGACCTCCCGGAACGAAGCCTCCCAAGGAGGGCTGCGGCCTCACGCCCGATGCGACGAAGACCGCGAAGCTCGGCGGAAGCCCCGTCGCGACCTTCACGCAGGTGACGTACCTCGACGATCCCGACACGGAGGACCTCCAGGAGATCCTCGCCGCGGGGCAGGACGTCATCGTCTCGCTCGACCTCCCGGCGACGTTCGCGCCGACCGGCAAGGCCGGCGCGCGCTACGTCCCGCACTGGACCGCGATCGATCCGGACGGCGGCCACGCGCTCGTCGTGTCCGGCTACGCCAAGCTCGCGAAGGCGACGTACTTCCTCCTCCACAACAGCTGGGGAACCACGTGGGGTGACGGCGGATACGCGTGGATCCACGAGACGACGCTCGCGAGGCACCTGCGCGAAGCGCTCGTCGTGGACGCGGAGCCGACGCTCGCGGGGAGCACGAAGCCGAGGCGCGAGCGCGGCGCATACATCTGCGAGAAGGACCTCGTGCCGGACAGCCTCCGCGGCACGTGCACGCCGAAGTGCCCCGACGGGAGCCCGCGCGCGGACGGCGTCTGCCCCGTCGCCGCGCATTGCCCGGCGGGCATGGTGAACCTCACGGGCGCGTGCGTCGCGGCCGCTCCGAAGGCGAGCGGCTCGGACCCGAAGACCGGGATCGCGTGGGCGTGCGCCGCTGGCGGCTGCACCTACGTCCTACCCGGCGGGAAGGCGCCCGACTGCAAGGGCACGGTGTGCCTCGCATCGTGCCCGGCTCCGGTGTTCCGCGTCGCGCGCGCAGGGGACGACCTCACCTGCGTCGAGTGACGGCGGTCAGTTCGTGCCGCCGCGCTCGATCTCGCCGGTGCACGGGTTCTGGCGCACGGTCGTCGTCAGGCGGATCATGTCCTTCTTGGCGACCGTCTCGACGTGGACCGAGCCGTCGGCCTCGAGGATCAGGCGGTGACACGTCGACGCGTCGTTCGCGATCCAGATGTGCTTCGAGCCGTTCTCGGTCCAGGAGACCTTGCCGAGGCGTGAGGTGAGCTTCGTCACGGCCTCCTCGACGGTCGCGGCGGTCTTGACGACGTCGAGGGCGGCACCGAGCTCGCCGCGCGACTTTCCACGAACGAGCTTCTTGTCGGTGCGCTCGATCTTCGGGATGTTCGCGGCCTCGAGGGCGGCGCCCTCCGAGAGCGGGTCGAACCCCTCGCCGGCCGGCCTCGCGACCTTCGTGTCGTCCTTCGCGCTCTTGGACTCCGCCCACCTCTCCGCCGCCGTCTTCTCGGAGGCCGCGGGCTCGTCGCCGGAGGCCGTGATCGCCGCCGACGTGGTCTTCGTCCGGGCCGTCTCGGCCTCCGGCTTCGGCGCGGAAGCGCACGCCGCGAGGGCGGCGGAGGCGAGGAGAGCGACGGGGAGGAGGGAGGTGATGGGCTTCACGGCGCGGTTGCTAGCGCCGCGCCGGGGCACGCGCCACCCCTTTCTGGCCGCCGGCGCCCCGGGGAGCGGCGCCCGGATGCGGACGGAAAGCGTCACGAGGGGGTGATCCGCGGCGTGGTTGCCGCGAGGACCCGTGGTACGTTCGGGGGAGCGGTCCTCGCGGCATGAGCAAGTTCGTATCGCCGCTCCTCGGCTACAACAACAACGTCCGGCACAAGAACCGGGTGTTCCACATCCAGACCGAGGACTCGGGCGTCAATCACCCGCACATCATCACGCACCTCTTCATGGATGGCGGACGCATCCTGAAGAGCGTGAAGACCTCGTATGCCGAGCACGTCGGCAACGAGAAGATGAACGAGACCGTGCGCGGGATGATGAAGGAGCAGCACAAGGCGATGTTCATCGCCTTGCGCGACGGCCAGTTCGACCACCTGGTCGATGGCGGAGCTCCGAAAGCGAAGACGGGGGAGGTCGCCGCGAAGCCGAGCGAGCCGACGGT
>JALHPN010000238.1 GCA_022842465.1 Polyangiaceae bacterium
GCCCTCGGCGCGGACGGGACGGCCGCCGACGCTGGGACCGACGCTGGCGACGGCGGCGCGGATCCCGCCGACGCAGGCGCAGACGCCGACGCCGGCGAAGAGCCTCCCCCTCCTCCGCCGCCCCCTCCGCCGCCACCCCCACCGCCCCCCGGGCCCCTTTCCCCGGACTACGTCGACCACGAGATCAATCACGTCCTCGTCACCGGCCAGAGCAACGCCGTGTCGAACAGCGGCTCCCCGGTGCTCTCCACCGCGCAGCCGTACACGAACGTGATGTTCAACACGGGCGTCATGCCGATGTGGGGCCGGCCCTCGAACGCGAACTCCCCGTGCGACGGCTCGGGCTGCACCGTCTACCAGACACCGAACGCCTTCCTGCCGCTCGTCGAAGGCGACACGTTCCTCTCGACCTTCGGCAGGGAGACCTCGGGCGCGGGCATGGCGAACCAGATCTCGTACCTCGCGCGCACGCAGTACGAGTTCGACGTCCGCGCCGGCTACCCGACGAAGCACGACGTCCTCGTCACGAACCACGGTCGCTCGGGCAACACGTACTGGTGCCTCCGGAAGTGGTTCGCGCCGCTCGACGGCGGTTGGCGCAACACGACGTGCAACTACAAGACGAACTACCTCCGCCCCTTCGATCAGGCGATCAGCGAGATCACGAGCGGCAAGACGCTCGCGGACGCCGCAGGAAAGTCGTACGTCGTCCGCGGCGTCGTCACCATCCACGGCGAGAGCGACCACTACTCGAACATCTCCGAGTTCCCGCTGAACGGGCACGATGGCACGGTCAACGCGATCAAGGACTACGCCGACGGCCTCGTCGAGTGGCAGAGCGACTACGAGTCGAGCGCGCAGGCGATCACCGGGCAGGCCCAGCCCGTCCCGCTCTTCGTCGTGGGCGTGAGCGGATGGACGAACGTCGAGTACAGCAGAGTCGCCGTGCAGCAACTCGCCGCCCACGTGCAGGCCCCCGGCAAGGTCGTCCTCGTCGGCCCGGCCTACCAGCTCCAGAACGCGAACGACTGCCTCCACTACACGAGCGAAGGACAGCGCCACCTCGGCGAGTACGTCGCGAAGGTCTACGCCCACGTCGTCCTCGGCGGCAAGACGTGGGAGCCGCTCCGCCCGATGCAGCTCTCGCGCGCCGCGAACGTGATCGCGATCAAGTACCACGTGCCGTCCCCGCCGCTCGTCTTCGACACGACGCGCGTCGCGGCGGTGGTGAACCGCGGCTTCCGGGTGCGGGTGAACAACGCCGACGTGGCGATCTCCAGCGTCGCGATCAGCGGCGACGACACGGTCGAGATCACGCTGGCGCAGACGCCCGCCGCCGGCGCCGCCGTGCGCGTGTGGTACGCGATGCACCGCACGATCGACGGCAACCAGTGCATCGGCCCGACGGCCGGTCCGCGCGGCAACCTCCGGGACTCGGACGCGACGCCGTCCCGGCTCGGGAAGGACCTCTTCAACTGGGGCGTGCAGTTCGACGAGCTCGTGCCCTGACGCTTGGATCCAGCGCGATCCATCGGGGGGACATGCCCCGAGGATGCCGCCCATCGATCCTGGCAAGATGCACGCTTCGACGCGCCCGGCAGAGGCGCATCGCGAGCCCGTCGGGTAGACTCAGGGAGTCGGAGGCCTGCTTGCCCATGCTCATGCGATCGCTCCTCGTCTTCGGTTCCCTCACCGTGCTCCTCCTCGCGTGCGGGAGCTCGAGCGACTCCGAGTTCGGAGACGGCGAAGGCGGAGGCGCGTCGTCGAGCAGCGGCGGCATCCTCGGCGGCGGGAGCAGCGGAAGCGGCGGCCCGAACGGCGGCCTCGTCGGCACGGCGTGCGCGACCTCGCAGGCCTCCGGTCAGGCCGAGCCGGTCTCGCTCGTCTTCATGGTCGATCGCTCGGGCAGCATGAAGTTCAACCCGCAGCCGAACGAGAAGTGGGACCGCGTCCTCGTCGGCTTGAAGGCGTTCTTCGGCGACGCGCGGTCGGCGGGGCTCTCCGCCTCGACGCAGGTCTTCCCGCAGGGCGGCAACCAGCAGTGCACGGTGGCGAACTACGCGACCCCGCTCGTCCCGATGACCGCGCTGCCGGACGCGGCGGGCGCGCTCGGACGATCACTCGATCAGAACCAGCCCGATCCGAGCTTCTCCACGCCGACCGTGCCCGCCCTCCAGGGCGCCGTCCAGCACGCGCAGAGCGTCGCGGCGACGGGCAAGAAGGTCGCCGTCGTGCTCGTCACCGACGGCGAGCCCATGGGCTGCAGCAGCAACGTGTCGGGCTCGGCGACGGCCGCCGGCTCGGGCCTTCCCCAGATCCGCACCTACGTGATCGGCGTCGGATCGCAGCTCTCGAACCTGAACACCATCGCCGCAGGCGGCGGCACCACGAAGGCCGTCCTCATCGCCGACGGAAACCCCGCGCAGATCACGACCGATCTCGTGACCGCGCTCGGCGAGATCCGCAAGCAAGCGCTCGGCTGCGACTACGCGCTCCCGGCGCCGCCGTCGGGGGAGCAGCTCGACACCGGCCGCGTCAACGTCCAGTGGACGCCGAACGGCGGCGCCGCGCAGACGCTCGACTACAGCGCGGACTGCGCGAGCGGCAAGGGATGGCGCTACGACAATCCGTCCGCACCGACACGCATCCTCATCTGCGAGCAGAGCTGCACCGACGTGCTCGGCAACGCCGATGGCAAGATCGACATCGTCTTCGGCTGCAAGACGCAAGGCGGCGACCCGAAGTAGACTCGCGGGTCATGGAGACCCAGACGCTCTCGCGCGGCAGGCTGCTCGATCACCTCCAGCTCGTCGTCCGCGATCTCGTCGCGAGCAAGAGGTTCTACCGCGCGATCCTCGACGTGCTCGGCGTCCCGCTCGGAGGCGAGGGGCCCGGCTTCTTCTGGGCCGACGAGCTCGTCATTTCGGACGCCGCGTCGCCCGCGGCGGAGGGCGTGACGACGGGACGCACGCACTTCGCCTTCCAGGCCTCGGACCGCGAGACCGTCGCGCGCGCGCACGCGGCGGCGATCGCCGCCGGGGGCAAGGACAACGGCCCGCCGGGCGTGCGCCCGTACCACCCCAGCTACTACGCGGCCTTCGTCCTCGATCCCGACGGCAACAACGTCGAGATCGTGTTCCACGGCGAGGCGAAGCGCTCGGCCGACGCCGTCACGATCACGTTCTGACGTCGCTACGACGCCGTCGCGAGCTCGCGGGACGAGGCAGGCGCGTCGTCCGAAAGTGCCCCGAGTGTGATCATCGACACCAGCGCGCGGCCGAGCTCTCCGGCCACGATCCGCTCGCGCTCCCCGAGGTTCGTGCTCTCGGGCGCCGTTTCCTGCTTCTCCGCGGCACGGCGCGCCGCGCGCGCCTTCGATTTCGTCGACATGCGCGTGGGACGAGCAACCCGCATGCCGCAACGCGTGATGGGGCCGTGTGCCTTGTCCGGAGTGCCCATTCTGTGGCGCGACGACGCTCCCGGCCGCCCTCGCGGCGAGCGCGCTGCCCGCGGCGAAGGGGAGGCTCGACCGCCTCGCCGCGTTCACGTTCGCAGCGTCCCTCGCCGCGACGGCGTGCGGGGAAAAGGCGACGGAGGACGGGACGAGCTCGGGAGGGTCGTCGGGCGGGTCGAGCTCTGGCTCGACGTCCTCGTCCGGCTCGTCGGGGGCGAGCTCCGGCGGCTCGACGAGCAGCACGAGCTCCAGCTCGACGAGCAGCGCGAGCTCGAGCGGTGACAACGGGGGCGTCGCGCCTCCGTACGGGATCCCGGATCCAGGCCCGCAGGACGGAGGGTCGCCGGCGCCGCTTTACGGCGCCGCGCCCTGCGCCGCCCGCGCTCGCGACGGACTTCACTAGCCTAGACGGGACGCCCCCCCAACTTCGCTCACGCATGGACGGCTCCGTCCTTCCCGGATCCGGTGGCCCGGTCGTTGCCCGAGCCCGCCGCGCTCTCACCCACCGAGGGGTCTCCCGAGCGCCGAGTGCGCCGGCGCACCGCCTTCTCGGCGCCGACGAGCGCGGACGCGGCAAATCCGACGCCGAGGATGCGCGCCCATGACGCGGCGTCGATCGGCGCGGTGCCAAAGAGGACGTTCATGACCGGGAGATACGTGAAGAGGAGCTGGAGCGCAGCCATCGCTCCGATGCCGCCCCAGACCCACATGTTGGTGAAGAACCCGAGCGCATGGATCGAGCGGAGCAGCGAGCGGCAGTTCAGCAGGTAGAACGCCTCCACGACCACGAAGACGTTGGCCGCAACGGTCCGGGCTTCGGCGTGCGAGGCGCCGCGCGCGAGCTCGAGCGCGTGAAGCCCGAACGCCCCTCCGAGGAGCATGAGCGAGACGAAGATCGTCCTCAGTACGAGCTCGGACGAGAGCAGCGGGAGCTTCGGATCGCGCGGCGGCCTCTCCATCAGGTCGCCTTCGTTCGGCTCGAACGCCAGCGTCATGCCGAGCAGCACGGCAGTCGTCATGTTGATCCAGAGGATCTGCAGGGGCGTGATCGGCAGCACGACGCCGGCCGCGATCGCGGTCAGGATGACGAGGCCCTCGCCGATGTTCGTCGGGATGGTCCACACGATGAACTTCGTCAGGTTGTCGAACACGCCGCGTCCCTGCTCGACGGCCGCGGTGATGGCGCGAAGTTGTCGTCGGTGAGGACCATCGCGGCCGAGTTCTTCGCGACCTCCGTGCCCGCGATGCCCATCGCAACGCCGATGTCGGCCTGCTTCAGCGCGGGGGCGTCGTTGACGCCGTCCCCCGTCATCGCGACCACGTGCCCGCGCGCCTGGAGCGCCCGGACGTCCCGCCGGCGGTCGCGACGGTCTGCACCGTCATCTGGTTCTGGGTCAGAGTCCCGGTCTTGTCGGAGCAGATGACCGTGGTGCTGCCGAGCGTCTCGACGGCGGGGAGGTGCCGGATGAGCGCGTTCCGGCGCGCCATGCGGGCGACGCCGATTGCGAGGATCACCGTGACGGCTGCGGGCAGGCCCTCGGGGATCGCGCCGACAGCCAGCGCGACGGAGGCCATGAAGACGTCGGCGAGCGCCTCGCCGCGGTAGTGGCCGACCGCGAAGGCGACGGCGGCGAGCACGAGGATGCCGACGACGAGCACGCGGCTGAAGTGAGCGATCTTGCGCGTGAGGGGGGTGGCGAGCTGCACGACGTTCGCGAGCATCCCCGAGATGCGACCGATCTCGGTGCCGTCGCCGATGGCGACGACGACGCCGCGCGCGCGGCCGGACGTCACGAACGTGGAGGCGTACGCCATGTTCGTCCGATCCCCGAGGACCGAGTGACTGGCGAGCGCCGCTGTCTCCTTCGACGACGCGGTTCGCGGTCGAGGTGGTGCCCCTTGTTCGAGGAGCGTCGCCGTCGGCCGCGAGCGACCGCAATCGTGCCTTCGGCGTGATCCCTCGTCACGCCGAAGCACAAGACGCCCAGGCTCAGGGGGCCTGCCCGTCCGGCCTCTCGGGTTGAGCGACCGCCCTCACAGGCCATCCATGCACGGTCACCGGGGCTCTCGCCAAGAGGTGGCCTTCCTTCTTCGGATACTCGCCGTAGAGTCGCACCTCGTAGTCGCCAGGCGCGAGCGCGCGGAGACGCACGCTCGTGATCCCGCGGTCCAACACCGTCCTCCCCGTGGTGTCGCTATCGGGTATGTGCGACGGCGCGAGCGCGATCCAATACTGGTTGATCGCCTTGCCGCGAAGGGGCTTGTCGAAGGTGACGACGAAGTCCTCGCCCGTGAGAACTGCTGCGACGGGTCGGTCGTGCGGACCACACCCGCGTGCGCGCGTCGGACCCTCCGTCGGAGGCTCCGCAGCCGAGGCATGGGGCGTGGAGGTCACGCTCATCGTCGGCGGCGTCTCGCAGCCGAGAAGCAGGCACGCGGCTCCCGAGACCATCATCACCCACGATCTCCCGTGCATCACACCCTCCACATCCTCAGAGCGCGAGCAAAGCCGAGGCCGTCGCTCGGCGCGCAAGCGCCGACTCGTTCGGGGACACGTGGAAATCCTGCCCAACGCGGCCGCGGTCCAGCGTCACTCCTTGTGGCCCGACACGGCACCCGATGCGTGAGCGCGCACGCCTTGCGCGACGAAGCGCGCGCCCCGAGCCACGCTGGGCCGGTCGGGCCCAGACCGGCTGGCCTGCAAGCTCGCGAGAGCGCGCGCGGGAGCTCGAGGCCCTGCTCGCGCAGCGCTCGGCTCCGGACGACGACGCGACGATCGCCAGGTTGCGCGGGCTCACGCTCGCGGCGAACGGCGCTCCCCTCGCGACGTCGAAGCCGTGCTGCTCGAGGTGAGCGGGCGCGGTCGACGACCGCGAACACCTCGAGCACGCGGCGAGCAGCGCGCGCGGTGCGCGACGCGCCTCATCACGCCTTCGACGCCCCGGACGCCCGAGCCGACCGGGCCGGCGACCGAGACGCCCGAGGAAAAAAAAGCCGGCGCCACCGCGGCGGCAGAAGCACTGCCGACGGCCGTCCACGTTCCGCCCGAGGCGTTCCGACAAAACGACAGAGGGTTCCGTCAGAAGGAATCTGACGGAACCCTCGTCGTGGAAACAGGCCTTGTTTCCAGTGCTTACTGCGGGGCGGACGGGACTCGAAGCCGGAAAACCACGCGAATTGCGTGGGAATCGTGGGGTCTGGCGTGCCGACCCCGGCGCCTTCGGCCCCGCCAACTACGCGAACCGACGCGGCGGCAGATGGGTGGACCGACGGGGTGGACCAGCAGACGGACGCCCTCCGCCGTGAGCTGCAGCGGGCCCGGGCCGAAGGCCGGTGGGGTGACGCCGACGCGGTCGCGCAAGCCATCGAGGCCCGCCAGGGCGTCGTGCGCCTGGACGAAGCGCGGGCGGCACGCCCGGCCCGGACCGGACGCCGGTAGGCTGTTGCCATGGCAGCCAGGAAGGGCGGCCCGCGGCAGCGCGGGCCCGCCGTCCCGATCAACGACGTGGACGCGCTGACCCTGTCCGTCCGCTTGGCCGAGCAGACGGCGGACGAGGACCGGCGCGCCGTCCTGGGTGAGCTGGAGGCGTTGGAGCGCCGACTGCGTGCGCCGTCGCTGCAGCGCCAGGCGTACGCGAAGGGCAAGCGCGACGTGGACGGAGAGCTGGCCGACGTGCTGCGGGCGGCCAGGCTGGGCGTGGAGAAAGGCACCCTCCGCCAGCTGGCCCATGTCGCGCGGCGACACCTGTCCGCCGCCGGGCGGCTGCCGCTCGGTCCCGCGCAGGCCACGAAGCGGGCGGCGGCGCTGTGCAAGGCGGTGGCGGAGTGCCTTGATCGGTTGGCGGACTTCGGGGACGACGCGACGATCGGGGACCCAGCGTGGACGGACGCCGTGATGCTGGTCATGGCCGCTGCCGTTCCGCTGGGCGCACCCCACGGCGACCCGGACCGCATCCGCCCAGCGATGCAAGCCGCTGCGCGACGGCATCAGCCTGCGCCGTCGGCGTCGCCCAGGGAGGTCCAGCGCGCGGTGGAGGCCGTGGTCAAGGCCGGCCTGCGCGCCGCCGGTCTCACGGCGAAGCAGGCTCAGAAGCTGTACGAGTCGTGACGCGCGCGAATACCCGGGGCCAGCACGCACTCGGGTATCTGCGGGAATGTGAAAACTGAATAGACAATCCTGCACCTCATGCAACGCGGTGGCGTACGTGAGGTCCCGGCGATCACGCCGGAGGAACGGGCGGTGGTCGTCGGCTTCATCGACCGGGTGGGGCTAGCCGAAGCCGCCCGCGTCCTCGGCCTGTCGCGGTCTGCCATCACGTCGGTTGCGCTGGGCACGCCGCGGTCGGTCACCGTCCTGGCCTTCCGGTCCCGGCTTCTGGAGCTTCGCGCCGATGCGAAGGCAGAGGGGACCCGATGACGGAGGTCGTCCGCATCCTCCTGTCGGCGGCGGTGAGCGTGCTGGAGGCCGACGCCGACCTGGCGCGCCGGTGCCGCGCTGTCCTCGGTCCGTCGCCCCTGCCCGACTTCCCGCACAAGGGGAACTGTGCCCTGTTCGGGATCACGCCGCGGGTCTTCGAAGACGCGGCACGCCGTGGCGAGTTCCCGGCCTTCAAGGTCGGGCGCCATGTCGTCGCCCGACGCGTTGACCTGGAGGCGTGGATCCAATCGCGCCCCGTCGCACCGACGCCGAAGGCCCCGCCGGCAGCCACGCCGCGCGACGAGGCCCGCGCCGCCGTGCGAGCGGCCGCTGCCCGCATCCAGGACGGAGCCTCCGATGGCCACTGACGATCGGACCACGCCGAAGGGCCTGCGCGCGTACGCGCTCCCCACTATCCACCAGCGCGCCCGGTTGAGCGCCCTGCAGGACCGCTACTTCAGCGTCGGCTTCAGCCTGCGCGTCGCGTGTGTTCCGCAGCGCGTGACGAACGCGCTTCTAGACAACTGCGAGCTGTTGGACACCTTCGCCGTCGTCTGGCAGGGCGCGCCGGACGAGGCCGAGGCCGCCCTGCAGCGGCTGGAGCAACAGGTGGCGATGATCGAGCGCCTGGCCGTCGTCGCCGTGCACGAGCACCGCATCCTGGTGGAGGCAGAGCTGGAGCGGCGGCGTGCCGGCCGAGGGACGGCGCGATGAGAGCCGGGTGGGTCCCGTTCCACGCTTCGCTCTGCGAGGGCGACAAGCGCGGGCTCCCCCGCGCGGTCAGGTTCGTCTACCTGGAGTTCGTCCAGAAGGCGCGCGCGTACAGCGGCCGCCTCCCCCTGCCGGCAGGTTTCCGCTCCGACCTGGACGCCGTCCACGACGTCGTGGGTGGGAACCGGCGCGAGGTGGAGCAGGCGCTGTCGTTGCTGACGGCGTCGGCACCCGACGACGAGCCGATGGTGCGCCTGGAGGGCGACCCCGGCCGGCGCGTCCTGGTCGTCGTGGCCTTCGCCACGTGGTGCCGGGCCGACAACTCGGCGGAGCGCGTCCGTCGATTCCGCGAGCGCCAACGTCAGGCACCGCGTGCAGTTGCAGGCACGCGTAACGCGTTACCTGCCGTTACCGAAACGAGCGGTAACGCTGGAGAGAAGAGTAGAGAAGAGAAAAGAAGAGAAGAGGCCCCTGTAGTCCCCACCGGGGACGGCACCACCACCAGCCCCGGGCGTTCAAGGTCGAGAGGGCGAGCAGCAAAGACGCTCTGCCCCGAGGGCTTCCAGCCGAGGCCCGAGGACGCGAAGCCCCTCGTGGACGCGAAGCTGGACGTGGACGCCGTCCTTGCCGACTTCAGAGACTACTGGCGGGGCAACGGCGAGCTGCGCGCAGACTGGAATGCCGTCTTCCGGCAGAACGTCCGGAGCGTGCTCGGCAAGGACACGCTGCGCGCGAAGTTTGCCCGGCCCGCCAAGCTGGCCCCCCCGCGCCCCGTGGCCGCCGTCGGCGCACCGGCCCCCAACGCGGTCCCTGCGCCCCCCGGCGTCCTGGCCGCCCTGCAAGCCATGATTCGCGGGGAAGACCTGACGTCCGTGACCGACGACAAGGACCGGCCGACCACGGTGGCAGGGGGGACGACGTGAGCCCGCGCCGCCTGCGCCCTTGCGGTCCCGGAACGGAAGCCGCCGACCGGCACCCCGGCACCGCGATGCCGTTTCCAGATCTCCACCGCTCCGCTGCGCGCGTTTCGCGACCACCCTGCGGGGTGGGTAGCCAAGGGCGTGGACAGGCCGTCCTGGGGCAACGTCGTGCCCGCGTGCTCCAACCTGTCGTCCATCCTGCTACTTCGTTGGAACCGAGCCGAGGCAGCCGCCACGGTGGCAGGCCGGTCGTGTCGTGCTCCGCCGAGTCGGCAGCCACGACCTGCCACGGTGGCGCCGCGACAGGCGCTGCGATGGTGCCGCGGGCTGCAAACCCGCACGCCCGCGAACCATCACGCGACCTTGCGAGCGCGTGGACCGCTGCGCCTCGGTCCACGCCCTCGCCCGCGACCACCGTTCGCGCACTTCGCGTCCGGTCTCCCCGCGAGACCAAGAGTCTGCCCGCCGGCCCCCGGCGGCGGGCGGTGCCCGCCGTTCGGCGGGGTCGGAGCTGGGCATGCCCCGACGTGTCGCGCCCCCTCCACGCCGCGACGACGGCGTGGAGGGCGGCCGACGCCCTCACACTTCCCCCAGCTGCGGCCCGACCCAAGCCCTGGGCCACGCGCCCGGCCCGCCGCCTTCCCTGCACCGCCTGAAAGGTCCTCCGATGCACCTGCGTGATGCCCTTGTCGCCGCCGTCGGCCACGACGTCCGGCTGCAGTTCCTGGACGGCGACGAGCTGTACTGCCTGCTGCGCGCCGTCGACTCTGACCACGTCCTCGTCCGCGCCCGCGGGCAGCGCCACCCCGTCCGCATCGGCATCGCGCTGCTGCAAGGCGTGATCGTCCTGGAGCACGCCGCGGGGTCGCCGTGACCACGAAGCCCCCCGACGTCACCGTGGAGGTCAGCCACGGCCGCCCCCGCCTCGCCCTTCGTCGCCCGACGGACGGAGGGACGACGGCCCTGCCCGATGCGGACGATGCGGGCCCGCTGAATGACCCGGTCACGGGCCGTTTCACGGACCCCAAGGCCGCCGCGCGGCGCCGCTGGTTGAAGCGTCGCGCCGAAGGCGTGGCCACCCTCGACCCCGCCCGCTGCGTCTCGTGGCTGTCCCCCTACGTCAAGGACGGGGGCGCCTACGGCGCGGAGCTGCTGGCCCGCTTCAACGACCCCGCCCTGGCCCGCCTCGTCGGTGCGACCGCCGACGCGCACACCGTGTTCCGCGGCCTGCTCGCCCTCGGGGCTGCCGGCGACCCGAAGGCCCTGGTGGAAGCCCGAGCCTGGCTGCGTGAGCACCGCGCCTGCCTCCGTGAACTGTCCGTGCTCGCCGGCCTCGTGGCCGAGCACGGCAGCAACGACGACCCCGACCCCTGGGAGACGCCCCGATGAGATTCGTAGACTTCGCCCGCGACGAGCTGGGCCTGCAGCTCACCCACGGCCAACGCGTCCTCTGCCTCGTCGCCTTCGATGGCCTGGAGCCCCGCGACTTGGAAGGCGAGGAACGCGAGACCGCGCGCGCCCTGTTCGGCGACGTCGACACCATCCCCGCCCTCGCCCGGGGCGTGCTGGTGCTGCTGCTCGGCCGCGTGTCGGGCAAGACGCTGCTGTCCGCCGCCTTCGCGCTCTACACGATGGCCACCGCCGACGTCAGCGCCTGCGGTCCCGGCGACGTCCCCACCGTCGTCGTGCTCGGCCCGACGCGCAGGCTCGCCGGTCTCGCGGTCCGCGCCGGCCTCGATCTCGCCCGCCGGTCTCCCCGCCTGCGTCGCCGCATCGAACGCGAGACCTCCGACGGCTTCGCTCTGCGTCGCCGTGATGGCCGCCTCGTCGCCTTCGAAGCGGTCGCCGCGTCCCGCGGTGGCGCTGCAGGACGAGGCGTCACCATCCTGGTGGCGATCTTGGATGAGGCGCAGTTTTTCCTGTCCGACGAGGGCGGCGCCTATGCCGTCACCGACCGTGACGCGTTCGCCGCCATCAAGCCGCGCGCCCGCCGGGTCATTTTCATCAGCACCCCGTGGCCGGTGCCGACGCTGATGGGCGAGCTGTTCGAACGGAACTGGCAGGCCCCAGCGACCGCCGTGGCCGCGCGTGCGCCCACGCTGCTGATGCGCGACAACGACGAGGCCATGGCGATGACGGTCGACGCCGAACGGCAGCGCGACCCGTCGAACGCCGCCCGCGAGTTCGATTGCGACGACGACGGCAGCGGCGGCGGCGCATTCTTCGATCCGGTCGCCCTGGCCGCTGCCGTCGACCCGAACCGACCCGCGACCATCAGCGCACCGAAGGGCGCCAAGGTCGCCGCCGGTGGAGACCTCGGCCTCTCGCGTGACGACTCCTGCCTGGCCATCGTCGGAGAGGCCGGCGGAACGATGCACCTGCTGGAGCTGCTGGAGCTTCGCCCCGAACGCGGCGTGCCCCTGAAGCTGTCCGCCGTCATCCGCGACTTCGCCACCGTCACCGCGCGCCACGGCTGCAGGTCGGTGACCTTGGACGGCTGGTCGCGGGAGCCCGCAAGAGAGCATGCGGAACCGCTCGGCCTCGGCATCACCAGCGCCCCCGAGGGCCGGCCCGGCAAGGAAGCCATGTATCTGGCCGCACGCTCCGCGTTCGCGGAGGGACGCATCAAGCTCCCCCCGAACGCCCGCCTGATGGCGCAGCTGCGTTCCGTCACGGCGCGACCCGCACCGGGCGGGAGCCTCAGCATCTCTCAGCCCCGGCGCGCGGGTTCGCACGGCGACCTCGTGTCCGCCCTCGTGGCTGCAATCCACACGTGCCGCGAGACGATCGACACGTCCACCACGGTGCGCAGCGAAGCCGAGGCCGACGCGTGGGAGTATGGTCGCGGGCCCGTCACCATCGTCGTCACCGCGACCCATGACGCGGCCGCAGCCGTCGCCGTGCAGTGGATCGACCAGCACCACCGCGGCGACGAGTTCGTCTACGTCGCAGGCGAGCTGCAGCCGAACCCGGCGTGGTTCCCGCCGCGCATCCTCCTGCGCGTGCTTGCGGCCGTGGACCTGCCCTTGAACGTCCGCGACGCGGCCGGCGTGGTCGCGGACATGGTCCGCGAGGCCGAAGGCGGACGTGTCTGGATGCGCACCGTCGCCTTGGGCGGCTGGAAGGTCGCCCTGCCCGGCATCCACCTGCGAGACGCGACCTCGGCAACGTCGGCCGACGACGCGGCCGGTATCGAACGACTGCGACAGCTACTGCGTGGGGAGGAGCTGCGCTGCGACGATCCGATCTTGGCGGGCCAGCTGGCCCTGACGGACCCGAGCACCGGCGCTCGCGTCCGCGCGATGATCGAAGCCGCCCGCCTGGACGTCGCCGGCCAGCTGCCCGGCAGCCCTGCGAGTCGCCGCTACTGCACCAGCTGGCAAGGGTGATGCGTGCATCTTGCACGTACCAAGGAGCAACCATGTCGAAGATCCGAGAACAGGAATCGCTGCGCGCAACCGCCGCGCAGTATCGAGACGTCGGCATGGCCGACAGGGCCGCCGAGCTGGAGGCGCGCGCGACGGCGCTGGAGCCCGAAGTGCAGGCGGAACGGGCCCGCGTCGTCGCCGAGCACGGCGGCCCCCTCGCCGCGCTGGTGCACGCGGCTAGCAGCGCCGCAGCGCTGCCACCAACGCCTGCGTTCACGCCCGAGGTGATGACGGAGGAGCGCAAGGCCCGACGCGCGGCCCTTTCGCCCCTGCTCGCACTCGCGGACGCCCTGGAAGAGAAGCAACGGAAGGAAAGAGCCCGATGACGACGTATCCGTTCGACGAACCGCGTCGTCGAACGGCTCACTCCGCTCGACGAACCGCGTCCCGCGAAGCGCGTGATCAGCCGCGAGCGTCGAGGGTGAGGGCGCGGAAGCGGTTCGCGTCG
>JALHPN010000239.1 GCA_022842465.1 Polyangiaceae bacterium
GGCGCGCGAACGACGGGAGGGGGCGCCGGCGCGCGCACCATCGGCCTCGGCGGGTCGGCGAACGCGACCTGCGCCGACAGGAGCAGCGACGCCCAGCCGCCAGCGGCGAGCGCGCGTGGACCGAGGAGGCTGCTCATCGCGCGCAGGCTCGAGCAACGAGTGTGCCGATGTGGGCAAGCCCGTCCTCCCCGACGATCGCGCGCTCTCCCCGCCGTCACCTGGATCGCGATCGGCCCAGTCCTTGGACGCCTGCCGCCCCACGCTCAATCGCGCGGCGGATCGCGCCTGCCCTCGAGGACGGCGTTGACCTCGGCGCCGACGAGGAGCGCGAGGCTCGTCAGGTAGAGCCAGAGGAGGATCACGGCCATCGTCGCGAGGCTGCCGTAGAAGATGGCGTAGTCGGCGATCGTCTGGACGTACCGGCCGAACGCCCACGACACGATCGCCCACAGGCCGAGCGCGACGAACGTCCCGGTCCAGACTCGCCTCTTCACGCCGGCAGGGTGGTGGACGGCGGTGCGGTAGAAGAGCGCGAGGGCTGCGCCCATCATCGCCGTCGACACGACGACGACGCCGAAGCGGCGAAAGCCCTCGGAGAGGAACGCGCTCGTGTTGCGGAGGAGAGCGGGCACGTGCGCCACCGAGAACCGCGCGACGCCGTTCAGCGCGAGGAGCAGCCACGTCGTCGCCGCGACGGCGCCGACGCCGCCGAAGACCCAGAGCGTGGCGATCATCCGCTGGCGGAGCCAGCCCCGCGGCTTCGCGCCGACGAGCAGCTCGAAGACGTCCATGAGGTTGTGGACGCCGTTCGTCGTCAGCCACATGAAGCCGAGCACGCTGAGCGGCGCGATGGTCCCCGCGCTGGCGCCCGCCATGACGTCGAGCTCATGATGGAGGAGCTCGGACGCGGCCCGCGGCATCGCCCGGTAGAGCGGCGCGGCGAGATCGTCGACGCCTTCCCGCTGGACGACGGAGCCGACGAGGAGCCCGATCACGAGGAGGAGCGGGATCGTTCCGAGGAAGAAGTAGAACGCCATCGTCGCCGCGTGGTCGAACGCGTGATGGACGAAGAGGCCGCGCAAGACCGTCTTCGCGGTGTTCCAGACCCGGGACGCCAGGCGGGACGGCTCGACGGCGGCGGCCACGAGGCGGAGAGTGCCACACCCGCCGCTCGTCGGGCAGGCGAACGAGGCCTCGAACGGTCGTCGCTCCGGACGAGCTAGTCGACCACGACTTCGGACCGCAGCGCGTCGAGCTGCGACGCGCTGAGGGTCCCGTCCTCCACTTCGCGGCTCGCGGGAGCGAACTGGAACCAGGGAGGCCGCGTGAGGGTCAAGGTGCACGACTCCTTCGTGCTGCAGCGGAGCTCGTACCCGGGGGACGGCGTCGTCGAGGGCGAAGTCCGCAGCGTCCGAGCGATGCTCTCTGCGGCGGCGCCGCGGAACACGACGCGCTTCGGGGAGACGCGCACGTCGTCCGTGAAGAAGAGGATGTCGCAGTAGTCGCGGCTGCCATGAACCGCGAACGCCGACTTGCACGCGATGCCCGCGTGGTAGGCGCCACGACGAGTCCCGTAGTCGAGGTCGCCTCGGAGGGTGTCGCCTCGCTCGATCGACATCACGCCGAGCCAGCCGCCCGCGCGCGCAGGCCCGGCCTGGCTCTGCGCCGAGTCCGCGTCGTCGACGTCGTCGGAGGCCTCGGGCGCGCACGCGGTGACCGTGACGGCGAGGCCGAGGAGCAGGAGGCGGAGCGAGAGCGACATGCCGAACCCTCCAGCACGCGACGTGCCGTGGGCGTGGCCCGCGGATACCAGCCCGCAGAGCGCGGCGATCGAGCCCGACGGGCCCGCGTCCGCCGTCGTGCGCGCGGGGCACATCCCCTCGCGCGATCACGAAACGAGAAGCGGTGCACGCCGGACGTCGTCGCGCGGCGCAGAAGGCCGCGCGAGCTCGGCGCACGGCCTTCGGTCGAAGGGGGGCATGTCTCTTGCGGAGGCTGCTGCTCATGCCGCGACTCCGCCTTCTCTTCGCGTTCGTAGCCTCGGGACTCCTCGCCAGCGCGTGCGGCGCGGGCGATGCGGGGTCCCCTCCGTTCGAGGAATCGGAGGACGAGCTCGTCGGCCTGGCGCGCGCCGACGTCGTCGCGACCCTCACCTACGGCGGCACGGTCGACGTCCCTTCGAACCCGGCCCGGCGGTATCGAGGCGTGCGCTTCTCGGGAAAGGCGGGCGACGCCGTCGAGATCTGGGTCCGAGCCGCGACCGATCCGCGCGCGTGGCTGATCGGCCCGGACTTCAGGAAGACCCTCGCCTCGAACGACGACGCCGACCCGACGACCAAGGACGCGCGCCTCACCTTCACGTTGAAGGAGGACGGCGAGCACACCATCGCGTTCCGCGCGGCCTCGAGCACGCCGACGACCTTCGCCGTCAGCCTCTCCAAGGCCGCGCCGGCGGCGAGCACCGACGTCTGCCTGAAGCACCCGTGGCCGATGGCCTACGGCTGCCGGGACCGGCAGGGCCGCTCCTCGTCGACGGGGCCGACGACGCCCACGATCGCCTGGCAGACGCAGCTGCCGTCTCCGTGCTCCCTCACCCAGCTCGTCGTCGACGCGGCCGGCACGGCGTACGTCTCTCAGGACTCTTGCCAGGACACCTTCTCCACGGCGCGAGGCGGCGCGTTCTCCGCCGTGAGGGCGGACGGAACGATCGCGTGGTCGACCTCCCTGCTCGGTCGTCTGAAGGACCTGGCCATCGGGAGCGACGACGCACTCTACGGCTACGTGGAGGGGAGACGGCCGGTCGCGCCCTGGACATCGGCCGTCGTCCACTCCTTCTACCGCTTCGACCCGGCCACGGGTGCGGCGACGAAGCTCTACTCGGACGAGATCGGCGTCGACACGCTCCCACGCGTCGTGACGCCGCTCCCGGACGGGCGCGTCCAGTTCAGCGTCCCGACGGACGTCCTCGAGATGGCCAATCCCCCGACCCTCCAGCCGGGCGCGAAGATCTACGATCCGACCACGAAGGCCCTCTCCGACGCGCCCTCGGCCGTCACGACGCCGTGGCTGCGCTCGCGGCTCCCCGACGGAAGCTCGCTCTCCTCGCACACGGAGTACGATCAGGCTCAGTCGGTCCGCCTCTTCTGGCTCGAGCGCCGCGACGCCGCCGGCGCGCTCTCGTGGCGCGCGAACGACGCGCAGCTCTTCGGCGTCGCGCCGGGCGGAACGGTCTTCGGCAGCTCGGGCGACGACTCCGCCT
Organism: Polyangiaceae bacterium; assembly: GCA_022842465.1. Lineage (GTDB taxonomy): Bacteria > Myxococcota_A > Polyangia > Polyangiales > Polyangiaceae > Labilithrix. The sequence goes on from JALHPN010000239.1 coordinate 3,260, forward strand.
ACGGCAGGCCTGCGCTCATCGCGTTGAACGGGACCGTGACGCCGCTCGGTCCAAGCAAGGCGATGGGGTTGAGCCCCTACCGGGTGGCGATCGGCGCCGACGACTCCCTCGTCCTCGGCCTCCGCGACGCGTGGACGCAGCCCGCGACCTACTTCCTCGCGAAGTACACCAAGGCCGGCGCCGTGGTGTTCCAGGAGCGCGTGCCCCTCGACCGCGGGAACATCGCCATCGACGCCGCGGGCAACATCTACGGTGGCGGCGCGTTCTTCGGCCCGAACGGCGCGCGGCTCGAGGCGCCGGGCCGCCCCTGGGTGCCGTCGCAGGACCGCGTCGCCGTCGGCCCGAACAAGACGCTCTACGCGGGATGGGCGGGAGCGATCGCGAGCGGGAAGCTCTACAAGCTGAAGGACGCGGTCCCCTGACGACCGGCGAAGGTCCTCGGATCTGCGGTCACCTGACGGCGTCGAGCGCGTCGTCGAAGCGCGTCCCCTTGGCGACGGAGGTGAGCAGCGTCGCGAGCGCCTCGCCTCGCAGCGCGTCGGTCTCGAAGCGTCCCATCCACGTCGCGACCTGGGCGCGAGCCGCGCAGTACGTCTCTCGCGTCTTGCCCGACGCCTGGAGGTGACGCTGCCATCGCGCCTTCGTCGTGAGGCTCGTCACGTCGACGTCGGACGGCGGGCGCGCGGGGTCGCACGCGGGCTCGTTCGCGACGAAGGTGGCCGCGCCCTCGTTGAACCACGTCGGGATCGCGTCGTACGGAGCCCACGCCTTCATCTCCGCGTGGACGAGCTCGTGCGTCAGGATCCGCGCGGTGCCGCTCACGGGCCCGGTGACGACGACCGCGGACGGCGCGACGGATCCGTCGTCGAGCGCGACCTCGGCGCTGGCGAAGCCGAGGTCGTCTGCAGCGGCCGCGGACGACGGGGCACCGAACGCCGCCTTGCATGCCGCCGATCGACAGAAGAGAACGAGCGGTGTGGAGCGCTGTGTCCCGAAGACGCGGCGGAGGCTCCGTCCGGCCTCCTCGCGAGCGCGACGGAGGTCGTCGAGCTCGCGAGCGTCGAGGCCGGCCTCGGCGTAGACATCGTCGCAGAGGACCGTCATCGCCCTCGACGTGATCGCGCGCGAGGGCCGCGTCGTGACGCAGGAGGCGGCCGGCGCCGGGACGGCGACTTCCTCTCCTCGTCGTGAGAGCTCGACGACGACGAGAGCGGCGAGCGTCAGCCCCGCGGCTCCCCCCGTCCACGAGCGCAGGGTCGGAAATCGGCGCGACATGGCCCCGTCAGCACGCGCCTCCGCACGGGTATTCCGGTCCCGGGTCACGGGCCGATACGGAGCACGCCGGCGTCACGGTCGACGACGATGCGCCGCCGGCCGAGCGCCGAGAGTCCGAGCAGGCCGTGGATGTCGCCGCCCAACACGCGGACCGTCTCCTCGAAGTACGGGAACGTCGGCGCGCGAAGGATCGGGACGCGCGAGGAGAGCCCGTCCGCGAGCGCCAGGTCGGCCGTCCCGAGGTACAGCGCGAGCGCGTTGCCGGCCGCGTCGGTGGTCCGAACCTTCTCATCCCCGGCGTTCGCGGCGCGCCCCGCCCAGAGGATGTGCGGAGCGCCCGTGTCCAGCATGAGCCTGAGCGGTGCTCCGTCGACGGTCACGTGGACCAGGAGATGGCCGCGGACGACGTCGAGTCGCGCCGTGGGCCACGCCAGGATCTCCGACGAGAGTGGGGTCGCGACGCGCCGCACGATCGTCTTCGCGCCGAGATCGAGCTCCGAGACGGCCCCGCCGAGGAGGATGTCTGCACCGAGAGTGCCGACGACATCGAGCCCCGCGATCGTCTCGTCGGTCGGGTAGGGCCTCCCGTCGACGAGCACGGAGCACGTTCCGATCGCGAGGTCGGCGACGCGGCGCGCGGGATCGGGGGTGCCGCGCGGACGCTCGAGGAAGGTCGTCGCGCTGCCCGTATCGAAGAGGAGAGCGACGCGCCTTCCTTCGTGGGTCGTCTCGAGGAAGAGCCGCGTGAGGTGCCCCTCGGCCTCGGTCGCGTGGAGAGCCAGAGGCTCGTCCTCACACGACGACGGCACGGGAGGTCCCGCAGCGTCGGCGGCCGCCTCCGGCACCGAGACATCGGCTGGCGGCACGACGGCTCCGTCCGACGCGGAGCATGCCGAGACGAGGAGCGCGACCACGCACGGGTACGCGGGACGAAGCCACATGGTCCCGGGTATACGCCGCGACGCCAGGACTTCTGACATCGAGCCCTACGCCATGGCTGCGTGAGCCGGGCCGCCCCGCCGCCGTCAGGACGCTCGGGAGAGGGCGAGCGCGGAGAGCTTCTCGGTCGTGTTCCAGTTGCGAATCGTGACGTTCTTGTAGAGGGGGACCTGGACGATCCGCGAAAGTCGGCTCTGGGTCGCCTTCGCGACGAGGCGCCGGACGTACAGCGCGTGGGCGCCGGCGACGACGACGTCGACGCCCTCCTTCGTCGGGATCTCCGGGAGCACCTTCCGCGCCGTGAGTGGCGGCTTCACGAAGATGACGTCGTAGCGATAGCGAGCCTTGTCCCTGCCGAAGCCCTCCGGCGCTTCGGCGACGACGCGCGCGAGCTCGTCGGCGGAGAGCACGACGACACGGGAGGCGTACTCGAACGCCTCGTCGAGCGCGCTCTCGATCGTGGCGGTGAGCTTAGCGCGGCTCGTCGCCCTCCCCTTCGAGGTGAAGAGGACGTTGCCGCTCGCGATGTAGGTCGCGACGTCCGTGAAGCCCATCGCCTCGAAGGTCGCGCGGAGAGCGGCCATCGGGATGATGTTGTTCCCCCCGACGTTGATCCCACGGAGGAGCGCGACGTAGCGGCTCATCCGGCGCGACCGAGCAAGGCCTCGCCGAGGCGCCCGTTGAAGATCGCCTCCGACGTCGTCGCGACCATGCTGAGCCCGGAGAGGGCCGTCGCGAGGTTCACGGTGGCGATCGCCATCGTCACGAGCTTCGAGCGGCAGACGAACTGGATGTCGGCGCAGCTCGACGCGCGACGAATTGCCCAGCGCGTGACGGCGCGACGCGCGTTGCTGTCGTAGGTGCCGACGTCGAGCCACTGGTGGTGGTTCGAGAGCGGCGCGCTCTTGTCGAAGACCGGCTCGACCACCTCGATCCAGCGGAGCGCCATCACGTGCGAGAGGTGCCCGCTCGCGCGCGTCACGTGCAGCTGCGGATGCGGGAGGAACACCTCGAACCTCCCCCCCGTCTCCTCGATGTCGAGGAGACGGGTGCGTTCGATGCGAGACCAGAGTGCGCGCGCGGAGATCTCCACGGCTCAGCCACTCTCGCGTCGCTTCCAGCGATAGAGCGTCGAGACGTCGATCCCGAGGATCACCGCGGCGCTCGCTCGATCGCCGTTCGTCTTCGCGAGCACCTCCTCGACGTGGCGCAGGGAGAGCTCGCGCAGGGTGGGGATCGCGAGATCGGAGGCGTCCTCGCGGAGCACGAGCGCCTCGTCCAGCGCCTCGAGATCGGCGGCCTCGACGCGCGCGCGCTGGCCGAACACGACGAGGCGCTCGATGAACGCCGACAGCTCGCGGACGTTGCCGGGCCACGCCGCCTGGGAGAGACGCTCGACGGCGGCGGGCGCGATCTCGGCGACCGGAGAATGAGGCGTCCGGGCGCGAGCGCGCGCGAAGAAGTGGGCGACGAGCGCCGGGATGTCGTCGCGGCGCTCGCGGAGCGGCGGCACGCGGACGTCGAGCACGTTCAAGCGGAAGAAGAGGTCCTCGCGGAAGCGCTTCTCGGAGACCGCGACCGCGAGCGGCTCGTGCGTCGCGGCGATGAAGCGGACATCGACCGTGCGCTCGTGGTCCGCGCCGACCGCGCGGATCGCCCCCGTCTCGATGACGCGCAGGAGGCGCCCCTGGAGCTCCAGCGGGAGGTCGGCGATCTCGTCGAGGAAGAGCGTCCCGCCGTTGGCCTCCGCGACGAGGCCGCGACGCGGGCGCGTGGCGCCTGTGAACGCCCCGGCCGCATGGCCGAAGAGCTCGCTGTCGAGGAGCGTCGCCGGGAGGGCTCCGGCATTGACCACGACGAAGGGGTGGCTGCGACGCGGGCCGAGCGTGTGGATGCGCTCGGCGAGGAGATCCTTCCCGGTGCCGGTCTCCCCGACGAGGAGGACGGGCGCGGTCGAGCGAGCGACCCGCTCGATCGCCTGAAGCGTCTCCGTGAACCGAGCCGACGAGCCGATGACCGGCGACGCGCTCGTCCGCTTCCTCGCATTCGGGTCGGGCGGCTGGCGGTGCACCCCCGCCGCACGCTCCACCGACCGCGCGAGCGCGAGGGTGTCGAGCGGCTTGACGACGTACTCGAACACGCCCCGACGCCCTGCCTCGGCTGCGCTCGCCACGTCCCCCGCGCCGCCGACGACGATCACCGGGACCGTGGGGCTACGCGCCGCCATCACCTCGAGCAGGTCGAGCAGGCGCATGTCCGCGAGCGACTCGTCCGCGACGACCACGTCGACGTGACCGCGGCCCAGCGACGCGAGGCCCGCCTCGCCGCTTTCCACGACCTCGCAGTCACACGCCGACGCGAGCGCGCTCCGAACGACCGCCGCCGTGTGCGCGTCGCTCACGACGAGCACATTCGTACGGACCGCCATGTCGAGGGGTCATAGCTCGAATGGAGCGAACGCGCCCCCGGTATCGCGTCGCAGACCGGGAGCGCAGCCTCGCCGCGCGCGGCGCGCGGACTTTGCGCGGCGAGCGCCTCCCCGCCGTGGTACCAGAGAGCGTACCGACGCGCATCGAGAGAGCGCCGCGGCCCGGGGGGCGATGACCGACGAGCACGAGCACGCCGCTCGCGTGGATGCATGGAGAGCGCGCCTCGGCGACGACGTCGCCGCACCGGCGCTCGTCCACGCGTTCGAGCGCGCGTTCGGCGCGGTCTGGCGACGGGCGCAGCTCACGCTCGGCGACGTCACCCTGGTCGCGATCGGGGATCGCGTGCTCCACGACGCCGCAGAGAAACACCCGATGCTGCGCGACGTCCACCTCGACCTCGCGGGCATCTCCTGCGACGACCTCCACCGCCGCATCGACGACCTCGACCGCGCCTCGCTCGAGCGCGCGGTTCGGTCCGTGCTCGTGGACCTGCTGGCCGTCCTGGGACGACTGACGGCCGACGTCTTGACTCCGCCACTGCACGCCGCGCTCTCGGAAGACCGCGACGAGGGATCTGCGCCATGAAGAAGACGACGAGCATCGCCCGCCTCGAGACGGGGGTTCAGAACCTCGACTCGCTGCTCCACGGGGGCTTCCCGAAGGGCTCGACCATCATCGTGGGCGGCTCGCCCGGCGCCGGCAAGACGACCCTCGTCCAGGAAATCTGCTTTCACCACGCCTCCCCGGAGCAGCGCGTCCTCTACTTCAACACCCTCTCCGAGCCGACCGCGAAGACGCTCCGCTACATGAGCCAGTTCGCGTTCTTCGACCGCGCGAAGCTCGCCGCGTCCGTCCACTTCGTCGACCTCGGGATCATCCTCCGCACCCAGGGCGTGGACGAGGTCTCGCGCCTCGTGATGACGCACCTGAAGACGGTGAAGCCGTCGATCGTCGTCATCGACAGCTTCAAGGTCTTCGACGACCTCACCACCTCGAAGGAGGAGCTCCGCAAGTTCGGCTACGAGCTCGCGATCAACTTGATGGCGTGGGAGTCGACGACCTTCCTCCTCGGGGAGTACGGGGAGGCCGACATCCAGACGAACCCGCTCTTCTCGATCATCGACGGCCTCGTGATGGTCACGCAGCGCATGGCGTCCGGTGAGCAGCAGCGCTTCCTGCGCGTCGTGAAGATGCGCGGCACGAACCACAGCCGGGACGAGCACGCGTTCGCCATCACCGAAGCCGGCGTGGAGGTCTACGCACCGAGGGTGACGATCACGCGGGAGGACCGCGGCCCCTCCGGCCCGCGTTGCAAGACGATGATCTCGAAGCTCGACGCGCTCCTCGGCGAGGGCATCCCGCGGGGGTCGAGCCTGCTCGTGGCCGGCGTAGCCGGGACCGGCAAGACGATGCTCTCGCTCGAGTTCGTCTATCGCGGCGCGCTGCTCGGAGAGAAGGGCATCGTCTTCTCCTTCGAGGAGACGGAGGAGCGCCTCCTCGCCTCCGCCGCGGGGCTCGGCTGGGACCTCGCCGGCGAGATCGCACGCGGGATGGTCGAGATCGTCTTCATCCCGCAGCCCGAGATCATGGTCGAGAAGCACCTCGTGATGATGGGGGCGCGCATCGCGGCGCTCGGCGCGAAGCGGGTCGTGGTCGACTCGCTCTCCGTCTTCCTCCACAAGGTCGAGAGTCCGCAGTTCGCACGCGAGAAGACGTTCCAGATCGCGAGCCTCGTCCAGAACGCGCAGGCGGTCGGGTTCCTCGCCACGGACATCCCGTACGGCGCCGATCAGATCAGCCGCTTCGGCGTGGAGGAGACGGTCGTCGACGGCGTCCTCCTGCTCTCGGCGACGGAGGAAGGGCTCGAGCGTCACCGCTACCTCGAGGTGTACAAACTCCGCAACACCGCTCACCTCGAGGGGCGGCACGACATGCGCATCGGCGAAGGCGGGGTCACGGTGTTCCCGCGCTATACCGCCGAGCCGACCGCCGGGCTCGCGGAGCGCGAGACCGCGCCGAGGCGGATCCCCACCGGTGTGCCGGGCCTCGACGAGCTCGTCGGCGGAGGCTTCTTCGAGGGGAGCACGTCGTTCGTCGCCGGGAGCGCGGGCGCGGGCAAGAGCACCTTCGCCATGCAGTTCCTCCTCGCGGGGGCGCGCGCCGGGGAGCCCGGCCTCTTCGTCTCGCTCGAGGAGACGGCGGCCCAGCTCCGCGCAATGGCGACGGGCCTCGAGCTCCCGCTCGAGGAGGCCCTCGCGGGACGCGCGGTCGAGATCGTCCACCTCGCGCGCGAGCGCGCCCGTCCGAACCAGGTGCTCGCGCTGCTGACGGACAAGGTCCGCGACCTCGGCACGCGGCGCGTCGTCCTCGACGGCGCGAGCCACCTCCTGCGCGAGTCGGTCCCGGCCGCCGAGCAGCGCGACTTCATCGACGCGCTGGTCACCCGCCTCGGTCGCCTCGGGATCACGGTCGTCCTCACCTTCGAGACGCGGACGCTGCATCCGACCGGGATGGTCACCGACCGCGGGGTCTCGCCGATCGCGGACAACCTCGTCATCCTGCGCTACCGGGAGAGCGACACCGGGCTCCGTCCCACCCTCACGGTCGTCAAGACACGCGGCAGCGCCCACGACTTCCGGACCCACGATGTGGCGTTCGGCGTGCATGGGCTCCGCGTCGTCACGGACACCGCACGAGCGAGCGAGAGGAGTCCCTGATGCCCGAGAGGAGTCTCGCGGACCGCCGCCTGCGCCATCTCTACGAGATCAGCACGCTGCTCACGCGGTTCGCGGGGATCGACGAGACGCTGGCCGGCGTCGTCGACGTCGCGGCTCGCGACCTACCGGTCCGGACGGCGGCGCTCGTGCTCGATACGGACGCTGGGCTCCTGTCGCACGTGTGGAAGGCCCCGGACGTCGACGAGGCGGCGACGGACGCCGCCCTCGCCCGGGCGCGCGCCTCCTACGCGTGGTTCGCCGCGGGCTCGTCGCGGGTCGCGCGCGTGAGCTCACCTCCCTCCATCCGGGCGCTCGCGGCCCCGCCTCGAGCCGTAGGGCGAGAGCCCGCCGAGGGAGCCCAACGCTTCGTCGTTCTCCCGCTCGTCGTCGAGCGCGCGCGCGTCTTCGGCGTCCTCCAGGTCGAGAGCGTCGCCTCGCTCGACGAAGCCGACATCGTCTTCGTCGACGCGGTGGTGAACCAGGTCGCGATCGCCCTCCACCGACAGCTCGCGATCGACGCGGCCGAGGCCCGCGTCCGATCGCAGCTCGACTTCACGCGCGCGATCACCGCGAGCCTCGGTGAGGGCGTGGTGGCGACGGACGCCCGAGGGTGCATCTCCTTCCTGAACCCGGTAGCCGAGCAACTCCTCGGCTGCTCGGAGCGCGAAGTCCTCGGCGCCCCCGCGGCGGAGGTGGTGCAGGTGCGGCGCGCCGACGGCGGCGACCACGAAGAGTGCCCGCTCGTCCGTGCGCTCGCGACCGCGAGCCGCGTCGCGAGCGACGATCACGCGTTCGTCACCCACGACGGGCGCGTCGTCCCGGTGAGCTACATCGCAGCTCCGATCCGCAACGCGAGCGGCGTATCGGGTGCGGTGCTGGCCTGTCGCGACGTCGTCGCCGCGAAGCGCTCGGAGCGCATCCAGCGGCTGCACGGGGACTGCAGCGCCGCGCTGGGCCGGTCTCTCGCTCTCCCTTCGATCCTGGACGCGCTCGTGCGCTGCCTCGTGCCCACCTTCGCCGACGCGTGCACCGTCGAAGCGACCGGCACGGACGCCACGTCGGCGACGGAGACCGTGATCACCGTGCCCATCGCCACGAGCGGCCGCTCGTTCGGCGTCCTCACGTCGAGGATGGTCACGCCCGGCCGAACCTTCGCACGGGAGGATCGCGAAGTCGCCGAGGAGATCGGGCGACGGGCGGCGATCGCGCTGGAGAACGCCCACCTCCACGCCCAGACCGAGAAGGCGGTTCGAGACCGCGAGGAGATCCTCGCGGTCGTCTCGCACGATCTCCGCTCGCCCCTCAACACGATCGTCCTGGCGGTCATGGCGATCCGAGAGACCGCGCGTGCGGTCGACGCCAACATCACGCGCAAGGTCGACATCATCGGTCGCGCGGCGGACCGGATGTCACGAATGACACGGGATCTCCTCGACGCCTCGAGCATCGAGGGCAATCGACTCGCCATCGATCCGAAGCCGACGCGGATCGCGGCCATCGCGACGGACCTCGTGGAGGCGCTCGACGAGACCGCGCGCGCGCGGTCCGTCACGCTCACCGTGCAGCAGTCCGACGTTGCGCTGCTCGCGCACTGCGATCACGACCGCATCCTCCAGGTGCTGACGAACCTGGTCGGCAACGCGATCAAGTTCACCCCCGCCGGCGGCTTCATCGACGTCCGCCTCGAGGGCGACGGCGACGACGTCCGGTTCACGGTGACGGATACGGGGTCGGGGATCTCCCCCGACCTCGTGCCCCACGTCTTCGAGCGGAACCGCCAGGCCACGGAGACCGCTTCGCAAGGCCGCGGCCTCGGCCTCTTCATCGCGAAGGGGATCGTGGAGGCTCACCGCGGACGCATCCAGGTGGAGAGCGAGCCTGGCGCCGGGACGACCTTCCAGGTCCGGCTCCCGCGCGTGCGGGGTCGCGACGTCGCGAAGACCGACGGCATGGTCACATGGGGGCAGCGTCGTCCCGCGATCGCGCAGGGACCGTCGCCCTCGCCCGCCGGAGGCGGCTTTCGCCGCGGCTGAAGAGCTGCTGCCACGTGACGCCCTCGTCCGGCGCCTCCGCGACTCCGATGACGACATCCCCGACCGCCTTCGACTTCACGTTCATTCGCGCGCGCGCGTCTCGCAGCAGGGCCGCCGCAACGGCGGCGGATGCGCCCGGGACGAGGACGACGAACGTGTCGTCGGAGAGACGGCAGGGGAGATCGCAGGGACGAAGGCCCGCCGCCAGCGCGAACGCGACGTCCTCCACCTCGCGCTCGGTCGCGAGGAAGCCGCGGTCGGCCCGCGACGCCGCGAAGCCGGACAGCCAGAGGGTCGCGAGCGACGCGCGTCCGTGCTCCGCGACCGCGACGCCGACCTCGGCCGAGAGCCACTCGTTGACGAACAGCCGGCCGCGGACCTGCGTGACACAGTCGAACCTGGCGCGGTCCTGCAGGGCCCGGCTACGAACCTGACGGCCCGCGATCCGATCGACCGACTCGTCGACCGACATCCGCTCGGCGAGCACGTCGTCGGCGCCGGCGGCGATCGCGAGACCGATCGGCGGATCGAAGCCCTCCGCCGTCGCGACGAACACGAGGGCATGCGCGAAGCCGGGGCGGGCCCGGACCGCGCGGACGCCACGGAACGGGTCGACGCCGTCCTGGGCCGCAACGACGATGGCGACCGGCGGGCGCGCGCCGCCGATCGCGCCGACCGTCGG
>JALHPN010000240.1 GCA_022842465.1 Polyangiaceae bacterium
GACGAGGGGGCGGAGGTCGGCCTCGCCGCCTGACCCGACGAGGTCGAGCACCGCGCGCGCGAGCGCGGCGACGTCGGACGCCGCGCCGTCCGCCCCCCCCCGCGCGATCCCAGCCGACGAGCCTCGCTCGCTCGGTCCCCCACGCATCGCGGGCGAGGATCACGTTCGCGAGTCGGACGTCTGCGTGCGAGACGCATGCCGCGTGCGCCGCGGCGAGGATCTCGCCGATCTCCGCGCCCACGCTGCACGCCTCGTCGACGGAGAACGCGCCGCGCGTGGCGAGCAGCGCGTCGAGCGAGCGCCCGTCGACGAGCTCGACGACGAGGTACGGATCCCCGCCCTCCGTCGTGCCCGCATCGCGGAGCTCCGGCGCGCCGGCGTGGGTCACCTTCGCGAGCGCGAGCTGCTTGGTCTTCGTGGAGGAGTCGAGCTCGGCGATCCCGAGCTCGAGGATCGCGCGGCGCGCAGTCCTCACGTGACGCACCTCCCATCGCGCGCGAGCGACGGGGCTGTCGAGCTCCCGGAGGAGCTCGTAGCGCGCGTCGACGATCGCCCCCGGTTCGTAGGCCGCCCGCGAGGCGCGGAGGACGGCGGTGACGAGGAGCGGGGAGAGGTGCCGCGCTTCGGCGTCCTCGTTCCACGCGACGAGAACGGCGTCCCGATCGAGCGCGAGCTTCTCCAGGCCGCTGCGATCGAACGCGAACACGTCCTCCGTCACGACGATCGCGCACGGCCCGTGCTCGAGCGTCAGCTCCGCGGCGCGGACGAGGCTCCCGTCGATCACCGTCGCTCCGAGCGGCGACACGGCCTCCCTGCACGCGGCGAGGAACTTCTCGGGCGCGTTCAGCGCGAGGACGGTCGTACATGGCCGCTTCCCGCCGTCGACGACGTCGACGATGTCTTCGTCGTCGACGAGCTCCGGGAGCGAGTCACGCTCGCCGCCGGGCACGAGGGACGTCCGCGCCTTCACGAGGGCGGGCGGCTCGCCGTAGGCGCGCGTGATCGCGTCGCGGAGGTCGCCGCCGAGGGCGACCATCGCGCGGACCGGCATCCGCGCCGCGCGTGCGCACGCGGCGAGCGCCACGGTGTCCGTCGGATCGTCGGCCGCCACGAAGAGTCGCGGGCCTCTGCCTGCCCGGCTCACGTGGACGGGCAGGACGTGGTGCGCGAGCGCGATCTCGCGCGGGACGAGGGCGAGCACGGTCGGCTCCACCGTCACGTGGGCGAGGCGCACCCAGGGGAAGCCGAGCTGGTTCGAGAGGAGCTGCGCGAGCTGGTCGGGCCCGACGAGACCCCGCTCCACGAGCAGATCGCCGAGCCGCTTGCCGGTGCCTCGCTGCGCGGCGAGGACCTCGTCGAGGGCGGACGACGAGAGGGCTCCGGTGTCGACGAGCAGGCGGCCGAGGGGCAGGGGCGTCACCCCGGCATCATCTCAGGGCTCGTAGACGTTGTCGTCCTCCCCGAAGACCGCCACGAGGTGGATGCGCGAGAAGTCGCGGAGGATGGCCTCGTACGTCTTCGGCTGCTCCTGCGAGACGAGCGCCCCGTAGAGGCTCATCGTCGTCCTCCCGTCGTCACCGTAGGCGGGGAGCGCGTTCGCGACGATGTCGAGGTCACGCGTGCCGAAGGGGTCCGCGTCCTTGCCGTTCGCCGCGATCTTGGCGTCGTGGAGGTCGCGTCCGAGGTAGCCGAAGGTCTGGCATCCGTTCAGGTAGAAGAGCTGGTACTTGCCCGCCTCCACCGTCGCGCGCTTCGCGATCTCCTCGATGTTCTTCCCGAGGCCGGAGTGGCCGCTGTAGACGACGAGGTCGGCGTCCCTGGTCGACTTCTCGTAGAGTGCATCGAAGTCCGATCCGGCGCCAGCGACCTCGTAGACGAGGATCGCGTCGACGTTCACCTTGCGCAGGCGTCCCTTCACCGTGATGTCGCCGGACAGCGTGGAGTACTTCAGCACCGTGCCGCTCGCGACGGCGGGCTCGTCCTTCCGGACCGGGCTCTGGAGGGTGCGTCCGATCGCGTCGAGCGTCGCCTCGAGCTCGCGGTAGCTCTCGTCCGAGGGCGTGTTGCTCGCGATGATGCCGAGCACGATCGTGACGTCGAGCCGGTCGTCCGACCAGACGCGGTCGTACTCGGGGTACTTGCCCTGGGTGCGCTTCGGGTGGGGAAGCACCCTCGCGGTCACGCGGACGACGTCTTCGTCGGCGGGCGCGCAACCCAGAGAGGCGGGGTTCCAGTCGTGCCAGAACGTCTCCTGTCCGTACTCGTTCCGCCCGCACGTGCCGTCGTACCTCGCGTTGAACGCCGCGAACCCTGTCGTGTCGCGCGGGAGGACGAGGTCGTAGGAGGCCGGCACGGGCCGATCCTTCGGCCAGAGGACCGGGAGGGCAGCCTTGTACGTCACGACCTTCTTCGCCCCGTCGGCCCGCTCGGCCATGCCGTCGAGCGAGACCATCCCGACCTGCGCGTTGCCACGCACGGCGGTCGTGAGGAGCCCTTGCACGTACTGGAGCTGCGCGACGACGGCGGGGCGCGCGTCGGTGCGCGGGTCGGTCGTGACCTCGGCGTCGAACGTCAGCTCGAGGGGGATCCCGTCTTGGCTCGTGACTTCGCTCGCGTTCTCCTCGATCGGCTCCGGCGCCGGCTCTCCGCAGGCGACGAGGAGCAGCGGGAGGCAGGTGGCGGCACGGAGGGCGAAGCGCGTCATGCCCGGCGCAAAGCAAGAGGTGCGCCCCTCTCCCACACCCTGAACTGTCGACGTTTTTCCCAGGGAGCGGTCGGCTAGCCGCGCTCCGATGGACCCGCGTCGCGGGCTCTCCGCGGATCCAGGACGCCCTTCCAACGAGGTCGCTACGCACTGCGTCGTGCGGCATCCTAGCGATCGTGAAGGATCAGGATCTCTCGATCGGCATCGATGCGCTCGCGATCGCCGTCCCCGAAGGCTTCGTGGAGCTCGCCGACCTCGCGGTCGCCCGCGGGGTCCCGCCGGCGAAGTACGTCGAAGGCCTCGGCGTCCGGCGCATGGCCGTCGCGAAGCCCCACGAGGACCCCGTCGCGCTCGCGGCCGACGCCTCGCGCCGCCTCTTCCGGACCGCGGACGTCGATCCGTCGTCGATCGGCCTCGTCGTCGTCGGTACCGAGACCGCCGTCGATCACTCGAAGCCCGTCGCCGCCTACCTCCATGGGCTCCTCGGCCTCCCGTCGCGGTGCCGGGTCTACGAAGCGAAGCACGCCTGCTTCGGCGGGACCGCCGGTCTCCTCACCGCCATGGACTGGATCGCGTCGGGCAGCGCGCGCGGCCGCTCGGCGCTCGTCGTCTGCACGGACATCGCCCGCTATGCCCTCGGCAGCGCGGGGGAGCCGACCCAGGGAGCGGGCGCCGTCGCCCTCCTCGTCACCTCCTCGCCGCGCCTGCTCGCGCTCGAGCCGGGCGTCACGGGCTCGTACGCGCGGGACGTCGCCGACTTCTGGCGACCGCTCTACAAGAAGGACGCGGTCGTCGACGGCCACCTCTCGGTGCAGTGCTATCTCGACGCGCTCGCGGGCGCCTACGACGCGTGGGAGGAGACGTCCCGCGAGGTCGGCCAGGATCCGGACGACGTCGTCCGTCGCTGCTACCACGTGCCGTACGGCAAGCTCGCGCGGAAGGCGCACCGTCACCTGGCAGCCCTCCGCGGCTTCGCGGACGCGGAGGCCGACGCGAGCTTCGACATCGAGGTCGCGCCGTCGCTTCGCTTCCCGTCCGAGGTCGGCAACGTCTACACCGGGTCGCTCTACCTCGCGCTCGCCTCGCTCCTCGACGCGGAGGCGGAGCAGCTCGAAGGGGGCCGCGTCGGGCTCTTCAGCTACGGCTCGGGCTGCTGCGCCGAGTACTTCGCGGGACGCGTGCAGCCGGGGGCGGGCCCCTTCACCGAGAAGCTCGCGCTCGGCGCCCCCCTCGCCGCGAGGAAGCGTCTCGAGCTGCCGGAGTACGAGGCGATCCGTCGTGGCGACGTGGAGGCCGACCAGCGTCCGGCCGCGGCGACGGACGACGCGGGCGCGCTCGAGCGCGTCGCCTTCCTCGGGGTCGATTCGGATCGACGCGTGTACAGGGCGTGAGCGCGGGGCGTGCACTCCGAGCGCATCCGCCTGCGCACGAAGGCCGCCCCCTGGGAAGCCGCCCCACCATGATCGCGGACATGCACGCCGGAACGCGCCGTGCAACCCGAGCTCCTCCGTGAGCGTCGCCGTCCGCCGCGAGGTCGAGCCCGATGTGTACGTCGAGACCTGCCTCGGTCGCGTGTGCGACGCGATCGGAATCCACGACGAGGGGAAGCGCGCGGCGCTCCCGGCCGCGGAGATCGACGTCGACTGGGAGGACGCGCCTCGTGACGCCCGAACGGGGGAGCCCCCGGCCACGCTGCGGCTCGTCTCCTCTCCGACCCCGATGCCATGGGCGGCGCACGCCCCCTCCGGCCACGTGATGCCGTCGGGCGAGTACCCCGTAGGCACGTATGCGGCGCTGGCCGCGTCGCCCTCGCACGTCCCCGCTCCGATCGCGACGGTGCGCACCGCGCGCCCGGCGCGCGGCGTCCACCCGGCAGTCCTCCTCTGCGCCCTCGTCGCGGTCCTCGCCGTCGGCGCCGCCTACCTTTGCAGCCCGGCGGCGGGCGCCTCGAAGATGCGCACCCAGACGAGCGCGCTCCTCGGAGCGCTCGCGTCTCGCTGACTCCTCACAGCCCCAGCTTGCGGTGCTTCGTCTTGGGGGTGGCCTCGTCGCCGAGGCGCTTCTTCCGGTCCTCCTCGTAGGCCTGGTAGTTGCCGTCGAAGAAGGTGACCTTCCCGTCGCCCTCGAACGCGAGCATGTGCGTCGCGATGCGGTCGAGGAACCAGCGATCGTGGCTGATGACCACGACGCAGCCCGGGAACCCGAGGAGCGCGGTCTCGAGCGTCTGGAGCGTCTCGACGTCGAGATCGTTCGTCGGCTCGTCGAGGAGGATGAGGTTTCCGCCGTCCTTGAGCAACCGCGCGAGGTGCACGCGGTTGCGCTCGCCGCCGGAGAGGTCCTTCACCTTCTTCTGCTGGTCGGACCCCTTGAAGTTGAACCACGAGCAGTACGCGCGGCTCGGCACCTCGCGCTTGCCGAGCGTGAGCGTGGGTTCGCCGCCGGAGATGACGTCGAAGACGCTCTTGTCGCCCGAGAGCGCGTCGCGTGACTGATCGACGTACGACACCTTCACCGTCTCGCCGATGCGGAGCTCGCCGGCGTCCGGCTTCTCCTGCCCGACGAGCATCTTGAAGAGGGTCGTCTTGCCGGCGCCGTTCGGGCCGATGACGCCGACGATGCCGGCGCGCGGGAGGAGGAGCGAGAGGTCGTCGATGAGGACGCGATCGCCGAAGCCCTTCTTCAGGTTCTTCGCCTCGATGACGAGGTCACCGAGACGCGGCCCCGGCGGGATGTAGATCTCGGTCGTGTCCGTGGACGCGCTCTGGGACGCCGCGAGGAGGCTCTCGTACGCGGCGAGGCGCGCCTTGCTCTTCGCCTGACGCGCTCGCGGGCTCGCCTGGACCCACTCGAGCTCCTGCTTCAGCTTCCGGTTGCGCGCGGACTCTGTCTTCTCCTCCTGGGAGAGACGTGCGCTCTTCTGCTCGAGCCACCCGGAGTAGTTGCCCTTGAACGGGAGGCCGCGGCCGCGATCGAGCTCGAGGATCCAGCCGGCCGCGTTGTCGAGGAAGTAGCGATCGTGCGTCACCGCCACGACCGTGCCCGTGTACTCGTGGAGGAACTTCTCGAGCCAGGCGACGGACTCCGCGTCGAGGTGGTTCGTCGGCTCGTCGAGGAGCAGCATGTCGGGGCGCGAGAGGAGGAGGCGGCAGAGCGCGACGCGCCGCTTCTCGCCGCCGGAGAGCTTGTCGATCTCGGCGTCGGGCGGGGGCACGCGGAGCGCTTCCATCGCGAGCTCGACGTGGCGATCGAGGCTCCACGCGTCGGCGGCGTCGAGCTTGTCCTGGAGCTGCCCCTGCTCCTCGAGGAGCCGGTTCATCTCGTCGTCGCTCATCGGCTCGCCGAGCTTGTTGGAGAGCTCCTCGAACTTCGTGATGAGGGCCCTCGTCTCCGCGACGCCTTCGCTCACGGCGTCCCAGACGGTCTTCGCCGAGCCCATGTCGGGCTCCTGCGCGAAGTAGCCGATGCGCGTGCCCGGATGCGGCCTCGCCTCGCCGCCGTGCGTCTTGTCGACGCCCGCCATGATGCGCATGAGCGAGCTCTTCCCGGAGCCGTTCGCGCCGATGACGCCGATCTTCGCGCCCGGATAGAAGGCGAGATGGATGTTGTCGAGGACCTTCTTGTCCGGGGGGTGGACCTTCGTGACCCCCTGCATCGTGAAGATGAATTCCGGCATGGCCGGCGAAGCCTACTCCACGCCGGACCCGGCAGGCGAGGGTCACCGCGGGACGGGGACCCCGAGCTTCACGAGCATGCGGCCGAGGTACGTCCGGTCGAGGCCGGCGATGCGCGCGGCCTCCGTCCGGTTGCCGCGCGTGTGGGCGATGAGCACGGTCAGGTAGACGCGTGCGAACCGCGCACAGAGCTGCTCCTTGAGATCGGCGTACGGCACCGTGATGTCGATCATGCTCTCGAGGGCCTGGTCGAGGCCGATCGCGCCCTCCTCGAGCGCCTCCGGCTCCGCGCCGTCCCCGGACGGGACGACCCCCGACTCACGGGCGGCTCGCTCCGTGACGAGCGTGCTCACGGTTCGCTTCAGCTCGTCGACGTTCCCCGTCCAGCTGCGCGTCGCGAGGTCGGCCATGACCGCCGGGGGGAGGGGGCGGGCGCCGAGCTCCGCCGCGAACACGCGGGCGAGGACCTGGACGTCCTCGGGGCGGTGGCGGAGCGGCGGCACGAAGATGCGGACGGCCGCCAGCTTGTCGTAGAGCTCCTCGGCGAAGCGCCGGCTCTGCACCTCGTCCTCGAGCGACCGCGTCGTCGTCGAGACGACGCGCACGGTACCCGCGTACACCGGGAGGAGCTGGAGCAGCGCGTCCTGCGCGGTGCGCGGGAGCTCGTCCACCTCGCGGAGGACCAGGGTCCCCCCGGCGGCGCGCGCGAAGGCCTCGCCGAGCGCGGTGATCGCCTCGGCCTCGCCCGCCGCGTTCACGGCGGACGCCCCGTCGACCACGACGAAGGGAGCGTCGGGTACCGCGCCCTCGTGGAGCGCTCGCGCGACGCGCTCCTTGCCGACGCCGCGCTCGCCGCCGAGGAGCACGCTGTCCTTCGTGCGCTCGATCTGCTCGAGCATCGAGAAGAGCCGCCGCATCACGGGCGACGCCGCGGTGACGCCCCGGTAGTGGAAGGCCTTCGCGTCGAGCGGCATCGGGGTCGAGAGCAACGGGAACGACATGAGGTTCTTGCACCTGGGAAGGGGGGCGCGCGGGCAGGGCCGCCGCGTCCTCGGAGAGGTCGTGGTTCACTCGACGCGTCGTCGTCCGCTCCCCCCGGGAGCGTCCGTCCTCGCCTCGCGGAGTGGATCACGAGCACCCGGCGTGCCGGGCGAGATCAGACGAGCTTTCAGGTAGTTGAGCGCGGTCCGCCTTGCCACGACGTGCACGTTGCACATGACGTGTAGGCGCGTCGTGAGAGGGGCGCCTCGGACGCCTGCACAACACGGCCTCCCGGGCCCGCCAACGCCTGTATCCTTCGTGGAGCTTGCCCCGCCGCCTCCTCGCGCTCGCCGCCGTCGCCCTCGCGCCTCTCCTCACCGTCGCCGCCTGCGGAGACGAGCCGAATGCCCCTGCCGCCCTCGCGGAGGACGCCGGTCTGCCCGAGCCCGACACGACCTCCGCCGAGGCCGCGGCCCCGGAGCTCGACGTCCCCCCGTCGCTCGTGGAGACGCTCTCGGTGAAGCCCTACGTGGAGGGTAGCTGCACGAAGACGACCTATCCGGGCTGGCCCCACGAGGCGCAGCGCTGCACGTACCGGAACGGCCTCGTCGTCGTCGTCGCCAACCCGCCTCCGGAGCGCGTCGCCCGATGGATCGTGGAGGCGTCGAAGCTCATCCCCGCGCTCGACGGCCTCCAGAAGCGGGACCCTTCGAGCTGGCAGAAGGGGCTCGAGATCATCGCGCTGCACACGCTCGGGCAGTCGTCCCGCATCTTCCCGCTCGACGGCGAGATCTGGGAGAACGGCGAGGTCTACCAGTTCGACCGAGGCGTCACGAGCACGTGCTCGACGGGATGCTACTGTCGCGTCAACTCGACGAGCCGTCCGCAGTGGTGCAAGTACGCCGCCGAGGTGCTGAAGTCCGGCGACGAGGCGACGTGCCTGACGAAGATGGGCACGAAGAAGCTCACGACGGCGTGGCTCTCGCACTGCTTCGACAACCACGTCGCGGCCTGGTCGACCGACGCGAACGCGCACTACCGCGCGATGGCGTGGAACGCGAACCTCACCATCGCGCCGAAGTTCCCCGACCCGTCGAAGGCCGCCTCGGCCGACGTGGTCGCCGCCGTCTCGGCCGCCTACCCGCGCTGAGCGGTCGTCATGGACCGCACGTGACGACGCCCTGGACGCCCGGGCCGCCGCCCGGCTGGGAGACCGCGTCGCACGCGGTGCCGAAGAACGCGAGCTGGCCGTAGCTCTGGTCGACCCAGTCCCATCCGTTCGTCCGCGTCGGATCGCGAAGGACAGGCGCCCCGCCCACGACGACCTGGATCTGGTCGGGGTCGGTCGGAGCGGACGGCGTGAGGAACGTGCATCGCGCGATGCTGTCCCGGATGCTCGCGAGCGCGGTCGCGAGCTCGTCGGGGCTCTGAGCGGGGTAGTAGCGAGGCGTCGTCGCGCGCGCGCGGCCGCCGGCGACCGCCATCCCGTCGAGCGTGCGCGTGAAGGCCACGTTCGCGCTCCCGCCGATCCCGAGGACGTAGACGGGGATGCGATCGACGTCGGCGATCTCCTGGACCGCCGCGATCGCCGCCTTGTCGTCGAGGCAGACCGACGGATCGATCGGGCCGTTGCAGGCATCCGGCTGCGAGGTGCACACGCAGGTGCGCGGATCGAGGTTGTCGTTGCAGTTCGGCGCGCCGTCCGTCGCGACGACGAGCGTTCGGGCGACGCCGCGCTGCGCCTTCACGAGCTCGGCGGCGGCTTTCATCGCCTCGGCCGTCGGCGTCCCTCCGCGCGGGCGGTTCTGGTCGTATGCGGCGAGGACGGCCTGGACGTTCGACAGCTTCGGCGGGACGGCCACGCCGAGATCCACGGTGCAGCCCTCGATTCCGGAGTTGATGATGAACGGCTCCGGGAAGAACTTCGCGCCGAAGGCGATCTCCTGGTCGAAGGGGGTGAGGGCCGTGACGAGGGCGGCGCGGAGGGCCTGCCAGCGGCTCGGCGTCCCGGGGAGAGGGTTCGCGTCGGACCCGAGCGCGAAGTCCATCGACCCCGAGCGATCGATGACGAAGACGAGCTGCGCGAAGCCGCGATCGAGATCGAAGCGGCCCGGCACGCACGGCACCGCCGCCTCCTCGCGCGTGTCCGTCGGCGCGTCCCGGCTCGCGCCCGCGTCGCTGGGGTCGAGGGTCGCGTCGAGGCCTCCGGAGCCGTCCACGAAGAGGCCGGTCCGCGATCCGCAGCTCGCCGCGAGGACGAGGGCGGCGGCGGCGGCGAAGGCCTGTCCCACGGCTGCTCGGAGGCGCATCTGGTCCGCTAGGATGCCCCCGCGCTGGCCCGGCGGCCACCTCTCCCTTCGGTCTCCGTGTCGCAGACGTGCGATCGGCGTCCCCGTCTCGGGGGGGAGGCTCACCGCGAGGCTTGTCGTGCCCTCCCGGAAGCGCGATACCCAGAGAAATGACCGTCTTGGCCGACGTGGGGACGAGCGCCGGGGCGCGCGCCGCGGAACGCGCGCCCGAGGCGCTCACGCCGCCGTCCCTCCCGCGCCTCCTCGTCCGGCTCCTCGCGGCGCCCCTTCTTCTCCTCGCGATCGTGGCCGTGGTCTTGTCTGCGCAGGTCGCGGCGATGCGCCGGGACAGCGCCCGCGTCGATCACACCGACCGCGTGATCCAAGCGGCGCACAGGCTCGAGACGCAGCTCCTCGATCAGGAGACGAGCCTCCGCGGCTTCCTCCTGACCGGAGACGAGGAGACGCTCGAGCCCTTCGAGGCGCTCCCGATCGAGGCGAGCTCCGGTGCGCTGCGGGCCCTCGTCGCGGACAACGCCGACCAGCGCACGCGGCTCGACGCCGTGGTCGAGCGTCATCGCGCGTGGCGGCAGTTCGCCGAGCAGTCGATCGCGCACGCGCGAACGGGGGCCGCGCGCGAGGGGCGAGAGGACACCCTCGCCCGGCGCCGCCTCATGGCCGACGTGCGCCGCGAGCTCGCCGGCTTCGTCGGCGTGGAGGAGCAGCACCGCGCGTCCCGCGGCGCGCGCGCGGAGCGATCGATGACGCTCACCGAGGTCCTCGTCGTCGCGTCCCTCGTCGCGCTGGGGCTCTTGCTCCTCCTCGTCACGCGTCGGCAGGTGGCGAGCATCGTGCTGACGTTCGGCGGCGCCCTCGACGCGGAGCGGCGGGCGCGGGCCGTGTCCGAGGCGCTCGTCGACAGCCTCGAGCGTCAGGAGAGCTTCAAGGACACGTTCCTCGCGATGCTCGGCCATGACCTGCGGAACCCGCTCACGGCGGTCTCGATGGCCGCGACGTACGCGCTGGAGCAGCCCGGGCTCTCCGACAAGACGCGCGGTCTCCTCGGTCGCGTGGTCACGAGCGGCGAGCGGATGGGGCGCATGGTCGATCAGCTGATCGATCTGACGCGCGCTCGCCTCGCCGACAGCTTCCCCGTGACACGCGCGCCGATGGACCTCGGCGAGCTCGCGTCGCGCGTCGTCGAGGAGGAGCGACGGACGAAGCCTCGACACCACTTCGCGCTCACGAGGGAGGGGGACCTACAGCTCCTCGGGGACGACGAGAGGCTCGCTCAGGTCCTCTTCACGCTCCTCGGGAACGCGGCCGCCCACGGGAAGACGCGCGAGGTGCAGGTCGACGTTCGGGGACGGGAGAGCACGATCGTGCTCCGCGTCCGGAACGAGGGCGAGACCATCCCGACGAGGGTCGCGGCGAAGCTCTTCGATCCCTTCGCGCGGGGGCCCTCCGACAAGACGCACAGCGACGGGCTCGGGCTCGGGCTCTACATCGCGCAGCGCATCGTCGAGGCCCACGGCGGCACCGTGCACGTCCGCTCCGAGCCGGGTCAAGACCTCACGGAGATCGAGCTGGAGCTCCCGAGGAAGCCGTCGCCGCCCTCGGATCAGAGCGGCGGCTGAGCGCGGAAGACGCCGGTCACGATCACCGAGGAGAGGGCCAGCGCGAGGAGGGAGCCGAGGACCATGGGCCCGCTCCAGCAAGGCCCCTGCCACGTTGCCCGGCCTGGATTTACGCGGCGGGGCGGCGGTTCGGACCGCGTGCGCGCACGGCTCGCGCCCTCGGGCGCACGGACTGCGGCTACGATCCGACGGATCGCAAATCGTATGATCCGTCGTTGCGCACCTACATGCGTGTGCTACTCCGCATCTGTCCTACATCGACTACGGTGTAAGATTCCAACAGAGGTGCGGTCAGATGGGTAAGCGCTCGCAGCTTCTTCGGTTCTTCGTCTCCGCAGTGACCCTCGCCGGGGTGTCGGCGGTCGGGGCGAGTGCACGCGCAGACGTTGCTTCGTGCGCCCAAGGCCGCTGCTCGAACGCCGAGGCGAAGCTGAAGCTCGAGGGGCGCGACGCGCTCCGCACCTCGATCGACACGGGCTGGATGCCGTCCTGCGACAACGGCGAGGAGCACTGCAACAAGGGCCTCCAGGTCCGCGCCAGCATCGCCCTGTCCGCCGGCATCCGCGGCGGCTCCCTCTTCACGGCCGACCTCCCGCGGAGCGCCGTCGTGAAGGCCTCCTGGGAGGATCCGAAGTTCTTGATGCTGAGCGTCGACTCGCTCCCCATCCAGGACAGCACGATCGCCATCAGCCACACGCTCATCCCGCAAGCGGAGCTCTTCGTCGACATCGGCATCTTCGAGCAGGGCTACGTCTTCACCGCCGATCGCCTCATGAACAAGGCCCCCGGCGCGAAGTACGACTACGTGGCGACCGGCGCGGGCTCCTTCACCGGCTGGGCGTTCGACGGCACGCAGATCACCGTCGCGGCGCCCGCGCTCCAGAACAGCCAGCTCTTCTCCGTCGACTTCTCGAAGATGTCGGACGTCTTCGAGAAGATCACGACCGGCAGCGTCGCCCTCCACGCCCGCACCGCGCCGACCTACACGTTCAAGACGACGAAGGTGACCGTCGGCGGCCGCGACATGAGCCGCACGTCCCTCGCGCAGCTCCCGTTCCCCGAGGGCAACCTCGACTTCATCGAGCTCCCCGCCACGATCGAGGCGGAGCTCTCGGCCAAGGGCGAGATCGAGGTCATGCCGTCCGCGACCCTCTCGCGGCTCGGCGACATGAACTTCAATCCGCCGACGACCATCACGTTCAGCTCGGTCAAGGTGACGAAGGCCTACGACGCACCGCCGCAGAAGTACGTCTTCGCGGACAAGACGATCCGCATCCCGCTCCCGAACGTCCGCCGTCCCCTCGAGGGGCTCGACGGCGAGGCGTCGATCGGCTCGCGCGGAACGCTCCCGGCGTTGATGGAGAACACCGGGGAGGCGACCGCCGAGGTGCGCTTGAAGAGCTCCGATCCGCGCTTCGTCGTGCCGAACGGTCCCGTCGCGATCGGGCCGAAGTCGACCGGCGCCCTCAACATCGGCTTCGAGCCGACCGACGAGGAGGTCGTGACCGCGACGATCACCGCGACGACGAACGATCCGGACACCCCGGAGCTCACCTTCACCGTTCGCGCCCAGGGCGTGAACGGTCCCGTCGGAGGCCCCAAGGCGGGCCAGCCGGGCGCAGGACCGGACGGCGAGGGCGCGGCCGACTCGGGCTGCGGCTGCAAGACGGCCGGCACGACCCGCACCACGAACGGCGCGTACGGGGCCTTCGGCCTCGTCGCCCTCGGATTCGCGGCCGCGATGCGGAAGCGGAGCCGTCGGCGCTGCGCCTGACGCACCTGACGCGACGGATCACGGGTCGACGATCGCGCGTGCTCGCGCTATCGGTTCGACCCGTGAACACGCGCCCCTTTCTCCTCGCGTCGCTCGTCGCCTCCGCCGCCTGCGGAGGCTGCGGGCCGAACGGCGCCGGCGAGGGCGTGGCGTCGCCGGACGGCACGGCGGTAGACGGCGACGGCGCGCCCGCGCCTCCCTC
>JALHPN010000241.1 GCA_022842465.1 Polyangiaceae bacterium
GTCGCCGCCGTCCGCGCGGACGCGCTCCCGCCGCGGGCGGCGCTCGCGGCCGACATCACGCGCGAGCTCCTCGAGGCCGCGCGAGCCACGCGCGTCTGCCGCCAGGAGACATGGGACGTCAGCCAGATGAACGGCTGGCAGGTGCGCTTCGGCAACCTCGCCGCCGCGCAACCCGTCGGGACGCCGGACCTCCGGGCGCAGACCCTCGCGCGGTGGAGGAAGATGCCCGGCTGGATCGACGCGCACATCGCGCTCGTCCGCCGAGGGCTCGGCGAGGGCCGCGTGGCGACCGCGATCGCGGTGACGGCGACGCTCGATCAGGTCGATGCCCTCCTCGCGTCGCCTCCCTCGACGTCGCCCTTCGTGAGCCCCGCGGAGCGCGATCCGGACCCGCAGTTCCGCGCGGCGCTCGAAGGGATCGTGGGCGGAGAGCTCCGCGCCGCGACGACGCGCTACCGCGCGTTCCTCGCGGACGAGGTCCTACCCCGCGCCCGCCGGTCACCCGGGCTCGGGGGCTTCCCGGACGGACCGGCCTGCTATCGCGCGCTCCTCCGCGCTTCGACGACGCTCCCGGCGCTGACGCCCGAAGAGGTCCACGCGAAGGGCAAGGCAGCGCTCGAGGAGCTCCTGCGCGAGATGACGGAGCTCTCCGCGCGCCACTTCGGCGGCGTCCGCCCCAAGGAGCTCTTCGAGCGCTTCCGGACGGAGCCCCGCTTCCTCTACAGGGACGAGGCCGAGGTCATCGCGCAGGCAGAGGGCGCGTACGAGCGCGCGAAGGCCGCCCTTCCTCGCGCGTTCGGTGTCCTTCCTCGCGCGCCGATGAGGATCGAGCCGATCCCTGCCTTCCAAGAGAAGAAGATGGCGGCGCACTACCTCGTGCCTGCCGTCGATGGCAGTCGTCCCGGCACGTACCGCATCCGGACGTACGAGGCGGAGAGGCAGAGCCGGGTCGACGGCGAGTCGACGGCCTTTCACGAAGGGCTCCCGGGTCACCATCTCCAGCTCGCGATCGCCGCCGAGCGCGCCGACAATCCCGCCATAGCGCGCCTCTCGTGGTCGAGCGCGTTCGGGGAAGGCTGGGCGCTCTACGCGGAGCGGCTCGCGGGAGAGCTCGACCTCTTCACCTCGCCCGAGGCGCGGTTCGGGATGCTCTCGGCGCTCGCCTTTCGCGCGGTGCGTCTCGTCGTCGACACCGGCATCCACGCCTTCGGCTGGGATCGCCCGCGCGCCGTCGCCGAGCTGCTCGCGAACACGCCGATCACCCAGACGCACGCCGAGTCCGAGGTCGACCGCTACATCGCATGGCCCGGCCAGGCGACGTCGTACATGACGGGCTACCTGACGATCCGCGAGCTCCGCCGCCGCGCCGAGGCGAAGCTCGGGGCTCGGTTCGACCTGCGCGCCTTCCACGACGAGCTGCTCTCGTCGGGGTGCGCGCCGCTGCCGGTGATCGAGCGACGGATGAACGCCTGGATCGCGTCGCGCTGACGCCTCAGCGGGCGCGACGACGACGAACGACGAGGCCGAGGACCGCGGCGAAGCCCGCGAGCGCGGCAGAGGCCGGCGCGCCGGACGACGACCCTGCCGTCTTGCAGCCGCAGCCGCTGTCGGCGATCTCGCCGGCCGCCGGCGGCGGCCCCGTGTCCTCGGGCGCGGGGGCGACGACCGGCACCTTGGTGCCCGTCGCCTTCACCGTCATCGTCTGGACGGGCGAGTCCGGATCGCTCGAGCGGACCGTGATGGTCGCCGTCTGCTCGCCGTCCTTGGCGGGCGAGAAGCGCACGGTCATCGTGCCCTCCGCCTTCGGTCCGATCGCGGGGGCGACGTCGACGGTGAACTGCGGGTCGGAGCTCTCTGCCTTCAGCTTCGCGCCGAGCTCGCCCGTATTGGGGATCGTCACGGCCTTCTCGGAGCGCTGGCCGACCTGCGCCGCGTCGAGATCGAGCGACTTCGGCACCTTCACGTTCGGAAGCGGGATGCGCACCGTCACCGACGGAAACTTCATGGCGACGGGCGGCTCGGAAGTGTACTGCCGCTTGGGCGCGTTCAGCGGGTTCGTGAGATCGAGCACCATCGGGCCGCCCGGGATCGTGAAGCCGGCGATCTTCTTGATCGCGACGTAGGGCGCCGCGATGAGCTCGCCGTCGACGGTGATCTCACCTTCGACATCGGCCTTCAGGTCGAGGAAGTCCGCGTCGACCATCGGCAGCTTGCCGGTGACCGCGTCCTTCGTGATCGCCGTCGCGCCGGCGAGGGACACCTTCGTCGTGCGGAAGGTGAACGTCGGGCTCGTGGAAGCAGAGAGACCGAGCTGGACCTCGTTGTCGCTGTTCTTGACGAGGTCGACGTTCAGGAGCGCCGTGTTCGTCAGCGTCGGCGCGGGCACCTTGTTGACGACGCCCTGGGTCATCGCCCACGGCGCGAACATGACCGTGTTCGTCGCCTTGTAGTCGAAGTTGGCCGCGTTCTCCGTGACGAAGCGCGACGCGTCGTACATCCACTCGCGCTTGAAGCCGAGGATGTTCGCGTAGACGCGGACGGCAGGGATGAGCGTGTGGGAGACCTTGAAGATCCCGTCCATCGTCGGGGCCGTCGGGACCGTCAGCTCGAAGGCGGCGGGCGTCGGCCAGGCGGCGGCGACGACGGCGGCCTTCGTCATGTCCACCATCCAGAGCGGCTCGCGTGACGGCTCGGGGAACGCCGCGAGGTCGATCGAGGTCGAGACCTGGATGTTCTCGTCGCTGCAGTGACCTTGCGCATCCGGCGTCGCGCACGCCGGCAGCCAGCCCGTGCCGATCGAGCTGATGATCGGCTCGCGGCTCTCCGCCTTCAGCGTCGCGTTGCCCTTCGACGTGCAGTCGAGCGAGGCGTCGCACACGTTGCTCGACGCGACGTCGGCGCGGGCGGACGAGGCGAGGAGCGTGGCGCCGACGGCGACGAGCGTGGCGACCGAGACCGAAGCCGGACGAGCAGTCTGGAGCATGCGGGGATCCCCTCCCAGGGATGGCCGCGCACCTCCTAACACATGTCTGGATCGTAGCAAGCCAGGTCGAGGCTTCCTGTCCTCATTTCTGGCGTTGCTCCCGGAATCAGGAGGAAAGTTTCGGTACGACCCGTCTCGTCACGGGGACCGGCGGCGGCGGCTCGCGGCACCGAGCGCGAGGGCGACGCCCACCAGGGCCAGCGCTCCGTCCGCACGGCCGGAGGGGGAGGCGCTGCAGCCGCTGCTCGTCGTGGGCAGCGCGGTGCGCTTCGTCGCCTTCGGCTTGTCCTCGTCCTCGTCGTCCTCGTCCGACGAGGTCTTCGCCCTCGTGCGGGTGGTGCTCTCGTCGTCGTCGTCGGGCTCCGCGGTGCTCGTCTCGAGGAGCGGGGAGGCCCCGGCCTCCTTGAACGCCGTCGTGAGGAACGGCTTCGACGCGGAGAGCGCCGTGTAGAAGTCGAGGGCGTTCGCCCCGAGGCAGAAGCTCGCGGGGTTCGCCTGCGTGGGCTCCGTGCCGTTGCCGACGCGCGAGGCGACGCCGATGACGGCGCCGGTCGTCGCGCTGAGGGCGGGCCCGCCGCTGTCGCCGGAGCAGGCGGCCTCGGAGAAGGTGAACTCGCCCGGGTTCAGGGCCTCGCCCTCGACCTCGGCCGGGTACGTCTGGAGCACCTTCTTGCCCGTGCGCTGCATGCGGACGCTGGGTTCGGTGCCGTTCGCCTGGAGGCCGTAGCCGACGATCGTGAGCGGTTCGTCGACCTTCGCGCCGCCGTCGATGCGGATCTTGGCGATCGGGTTCTCGATCGGGCGATCGAGGAGGACGAGGGCGATGTCCGGGAACATGCTGCTCGTGCTGGAGCTGAAGATCTTCTTCCCGATCGCGGCGGGAGCCTGGCGCGCGACGATCTTCTGCGGCGAGCTCTGGCCGACGTAGACGCGGAGCCACGTCGGCGAAAAATTCGTCACGGCCGTCTGCGCGTCGTTCACCTGGCCGACGCAGTGACGCGCCGTGAGGACGAGGTTCTTCGCGACCATCGTGCCCGTGCAGAGCGACTCGGGGCCGGTCCCCTTGTCGAGCGCGAGCTGGATGACCGCGTTCTGCGTCTCCGGCGACGCGGTGCCGTTGATGATGGCCTGGGACGTCGTCCCCGTCTGCTCTCCTCCGCGTGCCTCGTCGGGGACGTCCGCTGCGCAGCCCACGAGGGCGCCGAGGAGCACGAGGCCGAGGACCCTCACCATGCGGGAGGGGAGTGCACGGGCCGGGCCGTCCTCCGCGGAGGGCTCGAGGGCGCCGGTCAGCGCGATTTCTTCGCGATTCCGCGCGCCGGCCTCTCCCGTGTCCCACCCGAGGATCGCGGCAGAACGGCCTTGCCCCGGGCTGTCCTCGATCCACGAACGAGCCGATCACCGCCTGCTGCGCGGACCCTTTCGAGGTACGCCTTCCCGCGCGGCGCGATCTCGTAGCCGACCTCGAAGCTCTGGGTGAGGCCGAGCTTCTTCAGCCGTCGGACGTCCACCTTGAACGCCAAGGTGTCGCGCCCGAGCGCTTCCGCGAGGCGCGAGGCGGCGACCCGCGGTCGCTCCTCGATGATCGCGAGCGTCTCGGCGGTCCACGGCGTCGCCGCATCCATGCGGGCGAGCTTCGCGCGGATCGACTCCACGTCTTCGTCCGTGAGATCGTCCTCGAGGGCGAGCTCCACGCGGTCGCCGTCGCCGCCGTGGCGGAGCGCGACGCGCCAGACCTCCGTGCCCTCGTCCAGGTCGCCGAGCTCCGCGAGGTAACCGAGGAGGGCGTCGCGGGAGGAGAAGCCGGCCTTCTTCGCGTCGGCGCCGGTGATGGCCTCCACGGCGACGCGGCGGACGTCGTCGACCTCGAGGACACCGATCGGATGACAGCGATAGCGACCGCCGACGCGCACGTGGGGCTTGTTCCACCGGCGGAACGTGAGCGTGATCGCGCCGCTCGCGAGGCCTTCGTGGAAGGGCTTCTTGAAGAGGAGCATCCGCCTCAGCGTAGCCGGAGACGGAAGACCTCGTCGCCGGCGACGACGGCGTAGGCCTCGCGCTCGTCCGCGGCGAGGACGCGATGGAGGCGCGCGAGCGCGGTCGGGAGCGAGATCGACTCGGTGGAGCCGTCCGGACGAAGGCGCACGAGCGCACGGCCGGGGCACTGTGGCGCGTCGCACGTGGTCGAGACGAGATCGTCGCCCGCAGGGAACGCGACGAGTCGCATGGCGTCGTCTTCCGTCAGGGAGAGCCGGTGCACCTCGGTGGGCGCCGCGCCTTCGCGGAGGGGGAGGAGCCACAGCGTGCGCTCGACGACCCTCTCCGTGCTCGCGGAGGAACGGTCGAGCCTCCGGGTCGTCTCGAGCCACACGCCGTCCCGGCTGCCGGCGAGCAGCTTGACGTCGCCCTGGCTGGCGGAGAGCTTCATCTCCGCGAGCTCTCGCCTCGCTCCACCGCGGGCAGGGAACACGAAGAGACGATGACGCGCCGGCGGCGTCGCGGTCGGATCCAGGGCCTCCTTCACGTCGACGACGATCTGGCCGCCGACGGCGACGAGGTTTTCGATCGGGCTCTCCGCCGTGGCGATCGCGTCACCGAGCAGCTCGGCGACCGTGCGCTCCAGATCGACGTGCGCGCGAGCTCGCTCCCCGTCTGGGAAGACGAGCGCGTGGAACGCTCCCGTCCGGCCGTCGTCCGCGGTCGTCACGAACGTGGTCACGAAGCCGTCGCCGAAGCCGACGGTACGGAGGTGGAACGCGCCGACGAGCGCGTCGTCGCCGTCGAGGTGCCCGCTCGTCTTGTCGATCCGCGCGAAGCCCGGCCCTCCCGTCGTCTCGTCGTAGTTGCTCGGAGGGGCGTCTCGGAACGTCACGGCGTAAGCGGCCCTCGAGACCGCGACCTCGGGATAGGCGTACCAGCTCGAGGTCGAGAGGACGGCGAGCTCACGCGAAGAGGTGCGACGTGAACGTCCGACGTCGGAACGTCGCGCGACGCGCATCGCACCCAGCGCACGTCCGGTCTTCGGGTCCGGCCGCGGCCGATCGGGGGAGCCCAGGAAGACGAGCGCGTCGCCTTCGATCGCGAGCGCGAGCGGCGCATCGCTCCCGAGGAGCGGGAGCCCGTCCGAGCTCACGTCGGCGAGGTGCACGGCGTCGAGCTCGCTCGCGTGGAGCTTGCCCACCGAGGCCACGAGCAGGCCGGTGAGCCCGACGACCGCCGTGGCCTTCCACACCCAACCGACGATCGCGCGCGCTCTCGACACCTCTCCGGAGCCTACCCGCAAAAGGCCTTCGGGACGACACGGCGAGGGCTGCCGGCCGCAGCGAGAAGAAAACCACCTTCGCGTGAATGACCTCCGCAGAGACCCGTCCATCGCCCACTCGGCGATGCCGGGCCTTTCTGGAGGTTTTGCTCATGATGAATCGCTTCTTCGGCGTGGTGGCTCTCTCGACCTTCGCGGTCTTCTCGGTCGGCTGCAGCAGCAGCGACGGCGGCGGGGACGACTCGGGTGGTCCGGTGGCGAGCTCGCCGCTCTCCGGCACGATCGACGGCAAGCCGTTCGTAGCCAAGTCCGCGATCGCGACGCCGGACAAGGACGGAGAGGCGTCCATCACCGTCTACGACATCGAGGCGACGTGTGATGGGCAGAGCCCCGAGGTCGATCGCCGCATCCTCACGTCGGTTCCGTGGACGGCCGGCACCGAGCGGAACCTCAAGCTCGATTTCACGGACATGGCCGGCAGCCAGACGGTCACGTTCGTCCTCGGCTCGTCGAACAACATCATCTCGAACAGCGGCCGCATCGAGATCCTCGAGGCGCCGAGCGAGAAGGGAGCGAAGGGGAAGATCCGCCTCCGCGCGAGCGCGCAGTCTCACAGCGTCGAGGGCGAGATCGCCGTCACGGTCTGTCCGCGCGGCTGATCGCGCCGCGTGACCGTCAGCCCTGACGCCAGTGCGGCGGGTACGTGGCGTCGTAGCCCGGGAGCGCCTCGATGCGCGCGCACCAGGCGCCGAGGTTGGGGAACACCGTCGCGATCGGTCCGAGCCCGTGCTCGACGGTCGCGGCGCCCGGCTTCCCGAGCGCGCGCTCGAGCGTCTTGATCTGCGGGTAGACGAAGATGTCTGCCGCGGAGACGGATCCGAGCGCGAGCCACTCGCGCCGATCGAGCGCGCGTTCGAGCTTCTCGAGCTCGGCGCGCGCTCCGTCGATCGCGAGCACGCACTGGTCGCGCTGCACGTCGAGACGCTCGAAGAGGAGCGGGCGCGCGAAAGCGGAGATCGCGGCGAGGCCGTAGCACTCGTGATCCATGATCGCCTGCATCACACGGCCCGCCTCCTCGGGGGTCGTGCCGAAGAGCGGCGGCGTCGGGTGCTTGCGATCGAGGTAGTGGAGGATGGCGAGCGACTCCGCGAGGACGAAGTCGCCGTCCCTCACGACCGGCACCTTGCCTCGCGGGCTCATCGCGAGCATCTCGGGCGTCTGCGTCTCCTTCTTCGAGAAGGACAGCACGCGCGACTCGTACGGGACCTTCTTGATCGCCAGCGCGAGGAGCACGCGCCAGGCGGGACCGCTCCCGCTTCCCCAGAACACTTCGAGCATGCGCCCGAGCGTATCAGAGAGCGGTGACGGCGCCCGGGCGACCTTGCGCGCGGTCCTTGATGCCGTTCACGAAGTCCTCCGCGCCGTCGCGGAGCTCCTCGTCGATGAGGACCTGCGGCGCCGGGATCTTCGGGACGAGCAGCACGTCGATGACGAGGAGCGAGTGCTTGTCGTCGACCGGCTTCACCGCGATGCGCGTGTGGCCCGTCCTCATGTCGCCCTTCACGCCGCGGCCTTCGACGACGTGCGCGCCCGCTTCCTGGCGCGGCTGCCCGAAGCGCATGACCTCGTGGAACTCGACGGTGAAGCGGCCGATCTTGACCGGGTAGCGCATGTACACGTCGGTCGCGTCGCCCTCCTTCGCGACGACGCGCGCCGTCGCGAACTTGCGATGCAGCTCCTTGTAGCGCCCGAAGTCGGACACGACCTTGGCGACCTTGTCCGCCGGCGCATCGACGAGCGCCTCGGCGTGGCCGTAGCGGTCGCTCGACCCCTGCGCCGCGTAGTTCCACTTCAGCGTCTTCTTCGCGTCGAGGAGGCGCTGGATCTGAGGATCGGCGTGCGTCGCCGAATCGGCGTGCGCGACCGAGGTGAGCGTGGGGAGGGTGAGGAGGGCGACGGCGGTGAGGGCGTGCGGGAGGCGCATGGGGCGAAGAGGTTCCGTCCTCCAGCCGTAGCAGAGGACGTGCCGCGCGCCGAAGCCGCGGGGCCCGCGTTTTTCCGAGCGGGAGCGGCTCGCGGCGGCCGTGCGATTCCGCCTCCTTGGGAGGGTTGCGCACGAGCTCGCCAGGTGAGATCGGCGCTCGCGCTGCGACCGGCGTAGCCCGCCGTTCTCGGAGCCACCGTGCACGGACCGGCGAAGGTAGGATCCGCGGATCAGGGGTGCATGGGCCACATGACGCGGCGCGTCTTCGGCACGCGGCTCGCTTGTCCAGGTCCCCATGGTGGAGTCCGCTGGAGCTTCCGAGGTCCAAGACGAGCTGCTCGCGTCCGACCTGGTCGACGATCCGTCCCGGAGCCCAGCCGCCGAGCCGCATCGCGCCGCGCCGACCGCCCGGCGACGGCGTCGCTGGGCGGAGCAAGCGTCGCTCGCCGCGGTCGCCCTCGGCGCGATCGGAGGGTTTTTCGCCGTGAGTCGTGTCGCCTCGAAGTCGAAGGGGAGCGCCCTCGACCGCGCCGTCATGAGCCGCATCGGGCACGCGCGTCGTCCGCTCTGGACCGCGATCGCGAAGACGGTCACGTCCATCGGCAGCGTCTTCGGCGCGGTCGCGATCACGGGGACCGCGATGTATGCGGCGCGGAAGCGACCTCGCCTCGTCGCGCAGCTCGCCGTCGGCGCGCTCGGCGGCGTCTCCGCGGAGCTGTGGATCAAGCGCATCTTCCGGCGGCAGCGACCCGAGCTCCTGCCGCATCTCGAGCGCGTGACCTCGACGTCGTTTCCGAGCGGGCACTCGATGTCGGCGTCGTCGCTCTACCTCACCCTCGCCTTCGTGCTCGCGCGCGGTCGTCGGCTCCGCGCGCGGCGCGCACTCGCGCTCGCGACCGCAGGCGCCTTCGCGTCGTCGGTGGGCGCGACGCGCGTTTACCTCGGCGTCCACTGGCCCACGGACGTGGTCGGCGGTCTCGCGCTCGGCACGGCGTGGGCCTGCGCGACGGAGGCCGCGTTCGACCTCGTCGCCGCGGAGCAGCTCGAGGCCGTCGTCGAGGAGCAGGCGACGCGGAAGCCTTCGACAGGCCCCGCGCCCCGCGCTACGTGACGAGGCGATGCCGATCGCGCTCGTGACGGGGGGAGCCATCAGGGTCGGCGCAGCCATCACGCGCGCGCTCGCCCAGGCGGGGTTCGACGTCGTCGTCCACACGCGGCGCGCGGCGGGAGACGTCGCCGCGCTCGCCTCGGACGTCAGCGCGGCCGGGCGGCGGTGCATCGTCGCCTCGTCGGATCTCGCGACGGACGCGGGCGTGCGTGAGCTCGCCTCTCGGGTGATGACGCATACGACGACGCTCGACCTCCTCGTGAACAACGCCGCTGCCTACGAGCACCTCGCGTTCGAGGAGGTCACGCCGGCCGCCTTCGATCGGATGTTCGCCGTCAACGTCCGCGCGCCCTTCTTCCTGACCCAAGCGCTCCTCCCGCTCCTCCGTGCCGGCGGCGGGGGGGCGATCGTCAACGTCACGGACATGGCCGTGTCGCACGCGTACACGACGACGCACTTCTTTCCGCACTATCTCGCCAGCAAGGCGGCGCTCGATCAGCTCACCCGCGCGTGGGCGCTCGAGCTCGGGCCGGCGGTGCGGGTCAACGCGGTCGGTCCCGGGCCGGTCGCGATGGCGGGGGAGACGACGGACGAGCAGCGCCGGGACATGCTCCGGCGGGTTCCGCTCCGGCGCGAGGGAACGCCCGAGGACGTCGCGCGCGCGGTGGTCTTCCTCGCGCAGTCGTCCTATGTCACGGGCCAGACGCTTCGCGTCGATGGAGGCCTCTCGGTCGCATGAACCACAAACCGCTCGACCGACTCTCGCTCCGGGGGATGCGCTTCGACTGCATCGTGGGCCTCTTCGGCCACGAGCGGAACACGCCGCAGCCGGTCGAGCTCGACGTGACGATGCACTTCGACACGCGCGCGGCCGCGCGCGAGGGACGCCTCGTCAACACGATCGACTACTCGCGCATCCTCGGCGAGCTCCGCTTCGTGATGATCGCGGCCCGCTTCCGGCTCCTCGAGAGCGCGGCGGAGGCCGTCGCGGCCTGGCTCCTCCTTCCGCCGAGCGCAGACGTCCCGCGCCCGCAGGTCGATCGCGTCGACGTGCGCCTCACGAAGCTCGTCGCGCTTTCCGGCGCGGCGGTCCCGACGATCGAGATCCACCGTGACACGAGCGACTATGCCTTCGTGACCGAGCCGAAGTCGTTCGGCTTCGTGGACGTCGTCTTCGAGACCAAGGAGTGCGGCGTCTATCGCGAGCGCATCCACGCGAAGACCGTGCTCCCGACCCACGTGCACCAGCAGATCGACGAGTCCGAGCTCGTGCTCGGCGACGGCTTCCTCCTCCAGGGGGAGCCGGTCTCGGCGGGGATGGCGCACACGTGGCCTCGCGGCTTCGCGCACCGCTACGAGAACACGACCGACGTGGAGCAGAGCTTCCTCTGCATCGATCGGCCAGCGTTCATCCCGAGCGACGAGGTCGAGGTCGACGTACCGATCGCGCAGCTGTCGCGCCCCGAGGGCACGCGCTTCTTCTAGTCAGCGCTGGACGCCGATCGTCAGACCGCCCGTCACGATGTGACTCCGGCCTTCGCGCGCCTCGCCGTGCAGGCCGGCGGGCGACCACGTGCCGGTCAGGCCGAGGTGGAGGGTCCCGATGCGCACGCCGCCGCCGAGGGTCGGGCCGACGGCGCCGACCATCCTGCCGTGCTCGGGGTGGACGAAGGCCATCAGCGCGACGCCCGCCTTCAGGTACGGGTTCACGCCCTTCGGGCTCGGGTCGCCGAAGTTGTAGTTCGCGGTCGCGTCCATCTCGAGGAACGTCGTCGGCGCGAGCACGGCGGTGACGTACGCGATGCCGGAGGCGACGTAGCCGATCCAGAGGAACATCATCCCGAAGAAGCCGCCCATGAGGCGGAGGCCGTGGAGGTTCGGATCGTAGGTGCCGTCGGGGCCGCGCTTGCGCGTGTAGTTGTACGTGTTCTCGTACGCCTCGGTGGTCCACCGGCCGGCGTCGTAGCCGGCCTTCGCCCACCGCGGGAAGCGCTCCCATGCCGTGAGGCCCCACGCGAAGCGGAGCCCGAAGTCCACCTTCTCGGAGAGCGGCGTCGTGCGTGAGAGCTCGAGGAGGAGGCCTGCCTCGCTCGCCCGCGCGCTGCGCGAGCTCGCGAGCGGCGCGACGTTGACGTACGCGAGCCCGACGCCGAGCTGGGTGAGAGACGGCCTCCCGACCTCGTCGGGATCCTTCTCGGGCTGCGCGGCCGCGGGCGCCGCGTGGGAAGGCTCTGCCCGTGGCGCGGGTGGCGGAGCGTAGGTCGGCGCCGGCTGCGGAGCGTAAGTCGGCGCCGGCTGCGGAGCGTAGCTCGGCGCCGGCGCGGGCGGGGGCACGGCCGTGGGATTCACGGGCACGAGCGGGGGAGGGATGTCGTCCGCCCGCGCCGGCGACGCGCCTGCTCCCATCGCGAAGGCGACCACCGCGCTCGCCGCCAGGCCGCGCATCCTCCCCCGTCTCCCCATGACGATCATCTTCCCGCATCGGCGTCCGATCGGGAAGAAGCCTCACCCAGCGCTATGCTGGGCCTCTCATGTCGTCCTCCTCCACTGCCACGACGCCGTCCGCCGCGCCGCTCCCGCCGGGGCCGCGGACGCTCCGCGACAGGGCCCGCGCCTTCCGCGCGATGACGACCGATCCGGACAGCGCCGCGCTCGCCCTGAACACGGAGTACGGCCCGATCATGGCGATCGACATCGGCCGCCGGCGGGTGATGCTGCTCGCCGATCCCGATCTCGTCGGCGAGCTGCTCCTCGACAAGGACGCCGCGTACGTCAAGGACGAGGTGACGCGCGGCCTCGCCGAGGTGCTCGGCCGTGGTCTCCTGACGTCGGAGGGCGAGCTGTGGCGGCGGCAGCGGAAGCTCATCGCCCCCTCTCTCGGGAAGAAGCAGGTCGCGTCGTATGCGAGCGCGATGACGCGCCTCGCGCGGGACTACGCGAGCGGGCTCCGCGACGGAGAGGTCCGCGACGTCCACGCGGACATGTCCGAGGTGACGCTCCAGATCGTCGTCGAGACGCTCTTCGGCACGGCCATGAACGGAGCCCACGAGCGCGTCGGGCCGATCGTCGATGCGTACATGGACGATTTCCACGCCCTCGTCCACTCGTGGCGTCGGCTCTTCCCTCCGTGGTTCCCGTTCCCGGAGCGTCGACGCGGGCGGCGCGCCGCCGTCGAGCTCGACGCGATGGTGATGGAGGTGGTCCGCAGGAAACGCGCATCGTCGGAGCGAGGCGACGACCTCCTCTCCCGCATGCTGCTCGCGCGTGACGAGGCCGACGCGACGAACGGGATGGATGACCGTCAGCTCCGCGACGAGGCGATCACGCTCTTCATGGCCGGTCACGAGACGACCGCGAACGCGCTGTCGTGGACGTTGCTCCTCCTCGCCGAGCACCCGGAGGTCGACGCGCGCGTCGCGGCGGAGGTGGAGTCCGTGCTCGGCGGTCGCGCGGCGTCGGCGGACGACATCGCGTCCTTGCCGACCACGCGCGCGGTCCTCGACGAGGCGATGCGGCTCTACCCGCCGGCGCACATCATCGGGCGCGAGGCCTCGCGCGACGTGCTGCTCGGCGGCTACCGCGTGCCGAAGGGGACGACCGTGCTCGTGTCTCCGTGGGCGATGCACCACGATCCGCGGTTCTTCCGCGATCCAGAGGCCTTCCGTCCCGACCGATGGCTCGACGGCTCGGCGGCCCGCCTCCCGCGGTACGTCTACCTGCCGTTCGGCGGCGGCCCGCGCGTGTGCGTGGGCAACCACTTCGCGATCCTCGAGGGGGTGCTCGTGCTCGCGTCGATCATCCAGCGCGCGCGCTTCGAGCGGGTCTCGCGCGCGCCGGTGCCGGCGCAGCCCGCCATCACGCTGAGGCCGCGCCACGGCGTGCCGCTGCGGGTGGCCGCGCGCT
>JALHPN010000242.1 GCA_022842465.1 Polyangiaceae bacterium
AGTCGGCGTCGGCGCCGGTCGATGCGCCGCGCGTCGCAGATACTCGCCGGAAACCCGAAGGCCGCCCGCGCCCGGCCCCACGGTGCCGGCCGCGGCCCCCAGCCCCCGCTTCCGCGGTCGCGGCCCCGGCGACGACGCCCGAGGCCCCCACGTCGAAGCCGACCGGCGACAAAGCTCCCCCGAACCCTTACGGGCCCTGATCCGCGTCGTGGGTGGCGGATGGCGCGCGACCGCACCGCATCGTTCGTGGCGTGCAAGGCCCTCGCTTACTCGTCCACGGGGGCCCAAGAAGCGTCCGATATACTGCTTTCGACGTGGCCAGCCCTGAACCCATTCTCTCCGCCGTTCCTTCGGACCAACCTGCGCTCGCGCAACGCTTCGAGGAGCTCCTCTCGGTGCTGGGCGCTCGCGACGAGGCGAGTGATCGTGCCGCGCACGAGGGGACGCGCATCGAGGACGAGTCGGACGACGCGCGGCTCGACGCGTTGCTCGCCGACGATACGCTCGCGACCTTCGTGGGAGACCTCCTCCTCGCGCACGGCCGGGCGCTGCGTGATCCCGCCGCGCGCGATCCTTCCGGCGTGAGCTACGCTCCGAGGCTCTTCGTCCTCCTTCTCGGGGTGCTGACGCGAGCTACGGCGCCTGCAGCGGTGACAGCGCTCGACCGGTGCATCGACGAGCTCGTCGCGGAGAAGGAGCTCGCGATCCTCGCAAATCTCCTCCACGCGCCGCGCGATGCGGTGCGCGCGCGTGTGGCCGAGCACTTCCGGAGCTTCCGCGGATCTCCCGCCATGGTGTGGGCCGACGAGCTCGGCCTCGGGCTGCCCGCCGAATGGGATTGGAAGGTCACGCTGCGCGCCGTGACCGTGTCGACGCGGGATCGCAGCGCGCGGCACAGACGGGCGAGCCGATATGAGCTGCGCTGTGTGGTCCACCACCCGCCATTCCATCTGCGCCATGCCGTGAGGCCGGCGATCATCACGTGGTCGATCGATCTCACGGGACCGGAGCCGTGGTCAGGCAGCTGGCTCGACACCGAACCCGAACGGCCGCTCGTCGACGCGACCCAACGGATGCGGCCGATGAAGCACATGGTGACCGCTTCCCTCGAGCGCTTCCCGGAGCTCGTGACGACCGTGGGCGAGCGGATGGGGACGCGCTTCTACCTCGACGAGGCAGACGTCTCGGTCCACGTCGGGTACTCCGCGGCTTCGGGCTTGCCCGCGCCGCTGACGGTGAAGGAGACGATTCGCGCCTGGCTCGTGTCCGAGCGCACGTGAAGCCGCCGCGCGTTGCAGACCGAACCCGTCAGGGGCCCGCGTCGGCGGCGAATGGATCGGAGTGACGCGGGTCGGAGAGGAAGCGAGTGTCCGTCAAGCTTCGCAGGAAGGCGAGGACGTCGACGCGCTGCTCGGCTGTCAGCGTGAAACCACGGACGAGCTCGTCCTTCAGCGGGCTCGCGCTGCCGACCCCGGCGTGCGGGCCCGTCGTGATCGTCCGGCCGCCGGCGGCGTAGTGGTCGAGGACGTCGTCGAGCGTCGCCGCGCTCCCGTCGTGGAAGTACGGCGCGGTGACCGCCACGTTGCGGAGGCTCACCGCGCGGAAGCGGCCCATGTCCGCCGGGTTCGTCGTGATCTCGAAGAGGCCAGGGTTGTCCGCCGGGTACGCGCCGTTGCCGTCGATGTTGTAGAGCCCCGTGTTGTGGAAGAGCGCTTCGAAGAACGTCGAGCCAGCGTGGGCGACGGAGTCGCTGAAGAGAAACCCGCCGTGGCAGTGGTAGCACTCGAGCTCTTCGGAGAAGAAGAGCTCGAGCCCGCGCTTCTCCGACGCACCGAACGCCGACGCCTGCCCGGCGATGTGCTTGTCGTACTCCGACCAACCAGAGAGCAGCGTGCGCTGGAAGGCCGCGAGGGCGCGAGGAACGTTCTCGAACGTGAAGGGAGACGCCGTCTCCGGGAAGGCACGGGGAAAGAGGTCCTCGTAGACCGGATCCCCGCGGAGACGCGCGACGACGTCGGCCGGATCGCGCATGCCGAGCTCCACCGGCTCGGTGCCGAAGAGGGGCGTGAGCGCCTGCGTCTCGAGCTCGCGCAGCTGCGGGTGCGCCCACGTCAGCGTGGAGACGTAGCCGACGTTCGCGAGGCTCTGGGCGCTTCGTGGGTGCGCCGCCCCCGTGGAGCCGATGCCGCGCGCGCGCCCGTCGGTGAACGCGAGGCTCTGCTGGTGACAGCTGCCGCACGACTGCGAGCCGTTGCCGGAGAGGCGCTTGTCGTAGAAGAGCCTTCGTCCGAGCGCCACCTTCGCCTCGGACATCGGATTGTCCGCGGGCACACGTGGGCGCGGGAACCCCGGAGGGAGATCGAAGGCGTAGGCAGGGCCGGCGTCGCTCGCGTCGGGGGCGCCGGCGTCGAGCGCGGTCGTGTCAGCGGCGTCGAGCGTGCTCGTCGGGGGAGGGGGCGAGTCCGGCGCGCTGGGGTCTCCCCCACACGCGCCGAACGCGGCCGCGAGCACGACGGCGCTCGCAAGAGCGAGGGCTCGTCGCATGGCCATCACTCCAGCCTGAACGCGGCGCCGCCAGGCTTGGGGGCGCCGGTCGCGAGGTCGATGCCGAGACGGTCGAAGACCGGCTCGCACTCGGGGTCCGTCGTGCCCGACATGCATCCCCCGGGGCCGCCGCCGTTCACGGTCACGTCGGAGCCCGCGAGGATCGCCGCCCAGTCGATGACGACGCGCTTCGTGCCGAAGTCGAGGGGGGCCTCGGCCGAGAGACTCACGAGCACGCGGTTCGGTTTCTCGCAGCTCGTGACCGCGCCGCCGTCCGCCGGGTCCTCACCGAGACAGCCGACGCTGCCGAGGTGCAGGTTGAAGCGCGGCCCGGCGTCGGCCTCGGGCTGGCCGTCGATCTTCAAGAACTTGTAGCCCGAGCGCCAGGACCAGAACATCTGGCCGAGGTTGAGGGGCGACGGGGCCGTCGCTTGGTTGCCATGGTTCTTGGCGAACGGCACGCCGACGACGAAGCGCACGCCAGTGTAGCTCCCGGGGGCAGCGATGCCACGTACGACGGCGTTCGTGTCGGGCGTGCCGTTGCTCGCGCAGCCTGCGGCGCCGTTCTCGAAGTCGAGCAGCGCGACGTCGTCGAGCTGCCACTTGCCGTCCGGGACGAGCGCGAGCGGCGCTCTCGTTCCGTCGGCACGTACGAGCTCGACCTCGGAGACGTAGAATCGGAAGTCGAGCGGCGTGACGGCCGTGCTGGGTGTTCCGAGCTGGAAGGTGGCGTTGCACGAGAACGTCTCGGTGCCGACCTTCGCGGCGAACGTCAGGGTCGTGATCTGTGACGCCGCGTCGAGGCCCGCGTCTGGGGGCGTCGGCGTTGGCGTCGCGGCGTCGGAGGTGGCGTCGTTCGTGGCGGTGCCGCCGTCGACGGCGGAGGGCGAGGCCTCCTCGGTGTCATCGCCGCAGGCGACGGTGAAGGCGGTAGAGATCGACAGGAGGCTGGTCGTGGCGACCAGCGCGTGGAGCTTCTTCATGGGTGCAACGTCCTCGAATGACGAGATGGAGAGTTCTGGGACTGACCGCGCGCGAGCGCGTCCGCGGGCCCGCGGGCCGCGGCGCGACGTCGAGCGCGGCACAGCAGACGACCAGGCGTCGTCGCGTGCCGGGTGGAGGAGCCGAGGTCACGCTCGTGGAGGCGGTAGCGCGGGCCCGATCGTCGGCGCCCCGAGGGGAAGTCTCGATGGCGATGGACGCGCCGCGACGCCTACGACGGGCAGAGCGCCGAGCGTCATGGGCACCGGCACGACCGCGCGGTACGACGCGCAAGGGGGAGCGCGCTCGGAATCACCGCACGTCCCTGTGACCGACACGTCGGTGAAGCGAAGGTCGGGCTCGTCGGGGTGACAGCGCACGCAGAGGCAGTCGGCGTGGCTCGCGGCGCAATGGCACACGTGGGGAGCACTGCCGACGAGCTCTCGGGCGAGCCAGGGCAGACGACCGTTGGTCGCGAGCGACGCCACGAGCACGAGGAGGACCGCTCGGAGGAGCGGCAGCCACGCTCGCGCACGCCGGCGGTTCGTTCTCATGGCCCGTGGTGAGCTCACCCGCTCCGCCCGCGGTTTCAACGGCGCGCGCGCGTGGGCACCTTGGTGACGGCCTGGAGCACGCGGCGGCCCTCGTCGGTCGCCGTGAAGGTGAAGGCGAGCTGGTCGCCGACCTCCACGCTGCGGAGCTGCTCGGCGTCCTTCGGCTCGAACGACATCGTCATCGCCTCCATGTAGCCGGCGATCCTCTCGTGCGCGATGTTCACGTACGCCCGGTCCTTTCCGAAGGACTTCACGACGCCGCGCGTGCTGTACGTCGCCCCTCCGCAGGCGAGCACGGTCGACGATACCGCGGTGGTCGCGAGCGCCGCGCCGGACGCGGCGAACGAGGCGACGACGAGGAGGCGAGCGGAGAGGAAGGAGGCACGCGCCATGTGCTCTTTCTTGGCACATCGGACGGTACGGGGGGCGTGGCAAGTCGTCGCGCCCCACGCGTCGCGCGAGGTCGCGTTCAACGTCGGACCGGGAACTTCGCGAGCTTCCGCTGGAGCGAGCGCCGATGGATGCCCAGCGCGCGTGCCGCCTGCGTGATGTTGCCGTTGCAGTCGGCGAGCGTGCGCTGGATGTGCTCCCACTCGACGCGCGCAAGGCTCGGGATGGTGCTGCCCGCGTCGTCGACGGGGGCGCGCTTCGTCGTCCCCTCCAGCGCGTGGATGATCTGGTCGGCGTCCGCGGGCTTGGTCAGGTAGTCGGCGGCGCCCGCGCGCACGGCCTCGATCGCGGTCGCGATGGCGCCGTAGCCGGTCAGCACGACGACGCGGGTCGCAGGGTCGATGGCGAGGAGCTCCCGCACGAGGTCGAGGCCCGTGCCTCCCGGCATGCGAAGGTCGACGACGGCCCACTCGGGGCTCTCCGCGGAGGCGAGGGCGCGCCCTTCGGCGACGTCACGCGCGCCGCGCGCCTCGTGCCCCCGTGCGGCGAACGCGCGGACGAGGCGGTCGCGTAGGCGATCGTCGTCGTCGACGACCAGCACCGTCCGCGCCACGATCTCGCTCACGCCACGCCTCCCGGAACCGCGAGCGTGAAGGTCGCGCCGCGCCCCGGCTCGCTGTCGACCGCGAGCTCGCCGCCGACCCGCTCCGCGAAGCTTCGCGTCAGAAAGAGCCCGAGGCCCATGCCCTGGCCGTCCTTCGTGGAGAAGAACGGCTCGCCGAGCCGACGGACGACGTCTGGAGAGATGCCGGGCCCATCGTCTCCGACGCGGAACACGACCCGTCCCTCCTCGACGCTCACGTCGAGCGTCACTGCGCCTCCGGACTCGCGGATCGCGTCGAACGCGTTCACGGCGAGAGTGACGATGGCCTGCACGAGAGCATCCTCCGTCGCGACCACGAAGGCGCCGGCGGGCGGAGTGCCGAGGCCGAGGGTGCTCCCGCGGGCGTCGCCGAGAGAGGAGGTGACCTTCGCGAGGACGTCGGCGACAGCCACGCGCTTCGGAGCGCCGCCCTGGACGTCGCCGGCGCCGGTCCCCATCTTCCCGATGATCAGGCGGCAGCGTTCGGCCTCCGCACGGACGAGGCGTGCGTCGGCGAGGATCTGGCTCACGTCGAGCGGCGCGGGGGCGGCTGCCGCGCGCTCGAGCTCCTTCGCTGCGACGGCGATCGTCCCGAGCGGGCTGCCGAGCTCGTGGGCCGCGCCGGTGGCGAGCGCGGAGAGAGACGCGAGCCGCTCCGTGCGCGCCGCCCAGTCGCGGAGCTCGGCGGCCTCGCGCTCGCGACGCGCCAGCTCCCGTGCGACGCGGTGGACGAAGTAGCCGACGAAGATCGCCGTGAGGGCGTACGCCGCGAGCATGCCGCGCAGGTGGGCTTCGAAGCCGGGACCCGCGTGCGCGGCGTGACCTGCGTGCGTGTGTCCGGCGTGGTCTGCCGCGTTGCTCCGGAGCGACGGCGCGACGAAGAGCAGCGCGAAGCCGAGCATCGTCGTCCCGGCCACGAGGAGCGTCGCCCGGCGATCGAGCAGGAGCGCGGCCAGCGCGACATGGACGATGTAGAGGACCGAGAAGGGGTTCGAGGCGCCGCCCGACGCGAGGAGCGTCACCGTCAAGAGCACCCCGTCGAGCACGAGGAAGGGCATGAGCGAGGGCGGAGCGGAGCCGCTCGCGTCGCGGCTGACCCAGCGGAAGAGGACCGCGTTCGTGAGCACGGTGACGGCTGCGCTCGCTCCCACGACCGGGAGCGACCACGGCTGGTCGAGCAGCTCGGCGCCGAGGCCGACCACGAGCTGCGCTGCGGCGAACGCCCAGCGGAGGCGGACGAGCCACGCGAGTCCGACCGCGGAGGTCGAGTGCACGCGCGGGGCGCGCACCCTGTCCGCCGTCAAGACGATGCTGGCCATCGGGACACTCCGCCTCTGCAGCGTCGCGGCGTCAACCGCGCGCCGTCAGTGGCAGCCGACCGGCGCGGACGCGTGGTCGCACTCGTGCGCCTTGTCGGCGGCGGCCTTCGCCTTCTCGCATGCCGTCCTCACGCACGTCAGGCCGTCGCTCGGGAACTTCGCACACGCGTCCAGGCACCCTGCCTCGTCCGCGTAGGGGTAGTTCGGCCGCGACGCGCACGTCGCCGCCATGCACGCGCAGTAGGTCGCGCAGGGCGTGGTCGCGTTGACGTCGGCGCCGGCGTCATCGGTCGTGGCTCCGGCCTCGGAGCCGGCGTCGACGTCCTGCTCGTCGTCGTGTCCTGTACCGCCTTCGCACGCCGCGAGGCACTCGGCCTGGCGCGGGCCGCACACCTGGTCGTCTCCGTCGTGGCCGAGGTCGTGGCACTCCTGCGCGAGCGGCGTCTTCACCGAGTGGCACTTCGACGCCAGGGTGCGGCACGAGCCCGTGGCGTCGGGCGCCGCGGTGGTGTTCGACGAAGAGCACGCGCTGGCCATCGAGAGGAGGAGACCGAAACCAGCAGCAAGCAGTGCGGAGGTTCGCAACGCCATGGCTCTTTGCTAGCACGGCGCCTTGCAGGACGTTCCACCGCCGAGCCGGGCGCGACGATTCGCCACGCCCCTGCGCGTTGATACAAGCGCGCGGGCCGTGGATGCGCACACGTACGCCGCCGAGACTCGGATCAGAGCGCCCATCGCTCCACCGTCTTGCGGAGCGCACTCTTCGGGTAGCGCGCGAGGAATCGGCGAGCGCTGGCGCGCGCCTCGTCGGGGCGACCCAGCTCGGAGAGCGCAGACACGACCATGAAATCCCGGTCCTCCGAGAGCTCTCCGTCCGGGAACCGCGCCTCGTGCCGCCGCGCCAGCTCGAGCGCGTCGGTCGGACGTCCGCGTAGGAGGGCGGTCCGCGCGCCCTCGATGAGTGCCCGCTCGTCCGCGAGAGGATCCGCGGCGCTCGCGGTCGCGCGTGGAGACGCAGCGCTCGTCTGCGGGAGGGGGGGAGCGGCGGAACGCGCCGCCATGGGAAGCGGTCGCCGCTCGGGTTCACGCTC
Organism: Polyangiaceae bacterium; assembly: GCA_022842465.1. Lineage (GTDB taxonomy): Bacteria > Myxococcota_A > Polyangia > Polyangiales > Polyangiaceae > Labilithrix. Next base: position 7,523 of record JALHPN010000242.1, read on the forward strand.
GGGCGTCGGCACCGTCGATACGCTCGTCGCAGGGAGCTCGACCGGAGCACTCGCCGAGGGCGTGGGGCGGGCCGATTCGACCGTCGGGGGCGAGACGTCCGCATCCCTCGGAAGCACCCTTCCGGTCGCGACGCCGACGCCGAACGCGACGAGCAGCGCACCTCCGACCTTCAGAAGACGCGCGCCGCGGGACACCTCGCCCGCGCCTTCGCGGACGGGGGCCACGGGATGCGGCACTGCGCTCGGGATCGCGGCGAGCCGCGACGCGAAGGCCTGCCAGGCTTCGTCGACGCCCGATTCCGGCAGCTCGTCCCGCAGTCGCTCGGCATCGAGGAGACGGCGGGTCGAAGGGGGAAGCGGCGGGGTCTCGCTCACGTGCGCTCCCCGTGCTTGCGGCAGAGGCGCGTCACGGCTCGCTCGAACTCCTCGCGGGCCAGACGAAGGCGTGAGTACGCCGTGTTGAGAGGGATCTGGAGCGCCTCGGCGATCACGGGAATCGGCTCACCTTCGAGGTCGGCGAGGATGAGCACGGCGCGGCGGCTCAAGTCGACGCGCTCCAGCGCGGCGAGCACCAGCGCCTGCGCTTCCTTTGCCTCGATCTCGGCGTCGGCGAGCGGCGTCCTGTCGGCGACGACGACATCGTCGATGTCGTCGCTCGCGGCGGGCCCTCGCCCCTGCGCTTGTCGATAGCGACCGGCGACGCGGTAGGAAATCCCGAAGAGCCACGGCTTGAGAGGTCGCGCGCGGTCGTACGACCCCTGGATCCGGAACACCACGAAGAAGACCTCCTGGACCTGGTCCGCGATGTCGTTCGGGGACACGCCGAATCGACGCAGCGTATTGGCGACGAACCGCGCATGCGCTCGGAACACCTCTTCGACCCAGCCTCCGTGGACCTCCGCATGCGCCACCGTTTCCGGAGATTCGCGAACCGTCGCCGAATCCGTCACGGGAAAAGCACGGCGACGCCGAGACCCGCGGTCCCGGCGACGATCGGAGAGGACCAGACCTCTTCCCCTCGGAGCTCGAGGGCCAGACGGCGGAGCAGGAGTAGCCCTTCCACGCTACCGACGAGGTAGAGGGGCCCCGTGAGCCGGGTGGCAAGCATCGGACGAACGCCGACGCCGGCGAAGGCCGTGGCGTCGCGTTCCGCGGGCGAAATGCCGTCGCTGCGCGCCAAGAGGGCTCCGGCCATGAGGACGCCGCACAGCCGAAGTCCGCCGCTCGCCCAGCAGGGGGCCACGGCCCCCGTGAGGAGCGACGTGGAGACGCCCGCCCCCGCGTTGCGACGCTCGGACTCCACGGGGAGGTCGCCTCGGACTTCGAGGCGCACTTCGAGGTGATCCCGCCGGAGAGCGGCGTCGATCGCGAGTCCCACGGAGGGAGCCGGTGCAAGCCCCGCGCTCGCGAGCGCGCGCGTTCCGAGGAGGAAACCGAGGCGCGGCTCGGGCCTCCGCGGCGCGACGATCGTGACAGGTTCTGACCAGGGGTCCTCCGCGCGTGACGCGCCGGGCTCGGGAGCGGGCGCGCTTCGAGGCGCCTCCCGCCGGGCCATGGCTCCGGTGGGATCGATCAAGATGCTACCCGCCAACGCCGCCGCCGCCGTGAGCTCGACGCAGTCGGACGTCGCCCGAAGCACGCGCTCCCCGAGCGCTTTCCCGTCCTCACGCCGCTCGACGACCGCGATCGGACCGCGGTCGTCCTTGCGGAGGGAGATCCAGAGCTCCGACGTGGCCTCTGCCTCTCCGCGAAACGGATCGAAGCCGAGGCGCGCGACGATCTGGCTCAGCACCTGACCGCGCGAGGGGCAGCCGTCGGTTTGCGCGTCGTACACGAAGCGCCAGGCAGGCTCCTCCGCGCATGCGTCGCGTGCGACGAGCACGGACGCGCTGCCGGCGGCTGCAAGAACGAGGCTTCGGAGCGCGCGCAAAGGCCTGGTTCCTTTTACGACGGACCGCCAGGTGTCGGGCAAGGCAAGGTGGATTCCGTGACGGATCCCGTTGCACGGCGTGAATCCTCTGCCATGAGAATCGACTTGGCCTTGGTAGGGAAGGACTCGAAGAGCGCGCGCTCGGCGCGAGGGATCCTGAGCGGCGCCGTCGGCGCGGTCGCGGCGGCGCTGACCGTCGCGTGCAGCGGCACCCTCGCGGTCGGCGAACCCGTACCCGACCGCGCCCCCGACGTGACCGACCCGCCGTCGGCGAGCGTTCCGTCTCTCTCGGACGCCGCGACACCGGAGCCGAGCACGTACGCCTGGTCGTGGGCGAACCCCGAGCGCACCGGCGTCGCGCTCCGCGCGATCTCCGCGGTCGCCACCGGCGAGATCTGGAGCGTCGGCGACGAAGGCACGGTCTTGCGCGAGGTCTCTGGCAAGGTCTCGGTGATGCGGGTCGGAGGCAGGGACGAAGTCCTGAACGCCGTCTCGGGCCGTGGTCCCGACGACGTCTGGGTCGGCGGGGCCCGCGGCGGGACCGTCGGCCTCCTCTTGCACTGGGATGGGGTGGCCTGGAGCGAGAATTTCGGGGCGGGAGGGCCGGTCGACGCCCTGCAGTCGCTTCCGCAGGGCGGTGTCGCCTATGCCGCCGCGGGCAATGGCCTCGTGATCGACGCCAACGGCCGGGCGCTGGTCGGCTGCGGCCTCCAGGACGGCGTATCGGGGATCCGCGAGGTGTGGGTCTCGCCGAGCGGGCAGACCTGGTTCGCGGGCATCGGGACCGGACGGATCGAAGGGTACCAATGCAGGGAGGTCGACGACCAGAGGACCATCGGGCTCTGGGGCGATGGTGCTCGCGTCGTGGCCGCGTCGACGACCCCGGAGGGGCGGGTTCAGCTCCGCGAGTGGGTCGATGATCACTTCGTCGCGCGCGGCGCCCCGTTCGGACGCCCCCTCCGCGACGTCCGCGGCGGAAAGCTGGTCGCGGGTGACGCGTCCGGACGGGTGCGGGTCGTCCTGCACTACCACGCTGGGGCCCCCAACGAACCGCTCGAAGGCTATGCCACGTTCGACCCCGCGACCGGCGTCGTCGGAGAGGTGACCCTGGCCACGGGCTTCTCCACGTGGGCTCGCGAGGTGCTCTATGGGCTCACGACGGTCGGCGGCGAGGTTCACTTCGTCGGCGAGCGCGGGCTCGGGGGACGGTTCGTCGGCGACGCCTTCGTCCCGAACCACTTGCGCCCTCTCTTGCACAACGCCATGCCGACGCCTGACGGCACGCTGTTCGCGCTCTGCGCAGCGGGCACGGGCACGGTCGCATGTCGATGGGACGCGACGACGGGGTGGAGCGCGCTGCCCGGGATCGCCGAGTGGTCTCCCCGCCACGGCCTCGCGACGTCCGAGGGTACGCTCCTGGTCGGGGGCATCCCATGGGGCTCGACCCAGCCGGACACGCGGAGGTGGAACGGCACGTCCTGGGCGCTCGAACCGCTCGAGACGAAAGGGCGCATGTCCTTCCTGCCGCTCTTCGCGTCGGCGCCGAACGACGTCTGGGGCTGCTCGGACGCCGCTACCGTCCACTTCGACGGGACCGGCTGGAGGACGGTGTCCCCGTCGCCGAGCTCCGACGGCGACCGAATGGCCGACGGCCGCGCCGCCGACGACGTATGGTTCCTCGATCGGAACGAGGGCCTGTCTCACTGGGACGGAGCGAGCTATCGGCACGTGACGTCGCTCCCGGCGGAGTACGCCGCGGACGAGCTTCCGCACGGCCTCGTGGCGGTCGACGACGGCGTGTGGCTCGTCGGCCAGCATGTCTTCGGTGTCAAGGAGCTCTTGCACTTCGACGGCGCGAGCTGGCGCATCGTCAAGCTCCCTCCTCTCACCCACGTCGACGCCATCGCGCGCGGACCGGATGGTCGGATCCGCGTGCTGGGTCCCCCCATGGCCTGGGGCACGAGCATCTACGTCCTCGACGGGGAGCGCGTCCGGACGGAGCTCGAGCTCCCCGCGAGCGTGCGGCTCAGGGACTTCGCTCCCGTCCGCGACGCGCTGTTCGCCATCGGCGCCGGTGGAGCGACCCTTCGCCTCGCGAAGGTCGAGCGAAAGAGCGTGCCCTGAGAGAGGGCGACAGGGGGCGCTCTCACTCGCCTATCGCCGTCAGCGTGCGCCTGCGAACGCGGGCGCCGCGAGCGCGTTGTCTCCACGCGTCGGCAGATCGCCTCGGGCGCTCGCCGCCAGCTGCGTTCCGAGCATCGCCCTGAGAGCGTCGGCCGCGAGCGGATACGCCGAAGGGCGATCGGCGAGCTCCGCGGGCCAGTGCACGAAGACCCGTGGCGTGAGCCGGAAGTCTCCCTCGAGGGAGACGTCGACGCCGTCGACGGCGACGGCCTCTGGGGTGCTCGCGCGGAGCAACCGGACGCGCTCGCGGGGGTGGTCCATCAGGTACCCGAGCGCGTAGGTGAGGTTGTTGCACACGAACGTGTTGCTGGAGCGGGGGTAGCCGGCGAAGACGACGTCCTCGAAGGGCAGGAGGTCGTTCGACGCCGCGCCTCGGCGGGGCAGCACTCCTCGTGCTTGGTCGCGAACCGCGCTCCACGAGAGCAAGCTGCCCCGGAGGTGCTCGGACGGAGCGACGTCGGGAATGATCGGCGCGTAGAGCTCTCCCTCGGAGGCAGCAGGCCGGAGCCGGTTCGATCCGTCGTGCTCGACGATGGCGGCGTTGATCGCGCCGAGCTCGAGCAAGAGCTCCCGGTGAGGGGAGACGCCGTTCATCACGACGAACGAAGGTCGGAAGGCGTCCACCTCCTTGGCGACGATCGTCGCGGCCAAGTCCCAGGACACGGGCGAGATGACCGCGCACACGTCGACCGGCCCGGGCACCTGCGGGAGCTCGACCGTGCGCTGGCCGACGCTCAGCTGCGGCTCGGGAGGATCGACGTTGCCGCGCCGCGGAGCCGACGTCTGCGGGTAGCGGGCCTCCGGAACCAAGGCGCTCACGACTCGCCCCGACGCGTTGTTCCAGGCGCTCTCGAACCGTCCGAACCCGGTCACCAAGACGCGGGGCCGATCGGGATCGCGTATTGCGCAGCGTGCCGTGTAGCTCGTGGCAAAGGCCACGTTCGCGTCGTACTGGCGTCGGGCGGCGGGGTCGGTCGTGTCGACGCGGACGAACGTAGTCGTCTCGCGTGGTTCGTCGTCAAAGGACCCCGGCGCGCAACCCGCGATGGCGCTCACGAAGACGACGATCGTGGCAGCGAGCCTCGCGGTCATGCCCTCGGTACTGCACCCCACGTACCAGGGCGTCCGCGTGAAGTGGACGTGAGCTGGCGCTCATGGGCTAGCATGCGCCTCGATGTCCGCTTCGTACGTCGTGGTGGTCCAGGGCCCGAGCGTGCCCCCCGCGGTTCGTGAGCTCGGTGCGCCGAGGGTGGTCATCGGGCGAGAGGCGGGCGACATCGTCGTCCCCGATCCGCGCTGCTCGTCGACGCACGCCGAGATCGTGTTCGACGGGCGAAGCGTGCGCGTCAAGGATCTGGGCAGCACCAACGGCACGCTCGTGAACGGCGCGCGGGTCGATGACATCGCCTGGACGCCGGGGATGGTCCTCCAGATCGGGGCGCACACGCTGACCCTCCGCGAGGTGCGCGTACCCGGGCCCGTGAAGGGGAAGACGATCGCGGGGAACGTGATGCTCGGGGGGCCGCCGCCGGGCGCGCCGCCGCCGGGCGCGCCAGGGGGCGGACCGCCAGCCGGATATCCCGGGTCGCAGGGCGCCGTGCC
>JALHPN010000243.1 GCA_022842465.1 Polyangiaceae bacterium
GGACGTCGCCGGCGCCGCTCTCGCGCTCGCAGGCCTCGGGCTCGCCGTCGCGCGCGGCCGGCGTCGCCGGCGCTGATCGTCAGCGCGACGGGGTGACCTCGCGGATGCGGTCGTCGCCGACGACCTCGTCCCAGCTCTCCTCGTACCCCTCGTAGTGCACGAGCCACTCGCTCCCGCGCGGCGCGAGGAGGACGGCCGCGTACCAGGAGCCGTTCCACTCGACCTCGACGCGGTCTCCCGGCCGGCGCGGTCCGACGTCGCGGACCGTGATGCGCTTCGATCCCACGCCCTCCTGCTCCGGGCCGAGCTCGCCTGCGTCCGCGATCGGCGGGATCGCGAGCGGCGCGACGGCGATCGCCTGCGGAACGCGAGCGTCTCGCGAAGCGCAGGCGGCGAGGGCTAGGAGGAGTCCGGCGAGCGCGAGGCGTGGCGTCATCGAGGACGCCACTCTACCGCGGACGCCTCCGGACTTCAGCGCCGCGGGAGCGCCCCCTCCCACGTCCAGATGCGACCCGGGCTGTCCGCCTTGCCCGTCTCGTGACAGCCCCCGCACGCCATGCCGTTCGAGCGGCCAGTGATCATGAAGGTACCCCGGCGGACGCCCGTGAAGGCTGGGGCCTGCACCTCTGCGGTCACACGAGCCACGATCGCCTCTGGCCGAAGCGGGAGCGCGGGGTCGCGTCTCGGGCGCGAGACGGTCTGGATCGGCCGCGCGCAGCCTCGGACGCCTCACGTCCGGGGCGTGGGCTGGGTTATCCTGCTCGGCGATGTCCAGTCCCGTCCTTCCCGCGCGCGCGCGCGTCGTCGTCATCGGCGGCGGCGTCATCGGCTGCTCCGTCGCTTATCACCTCGCCGAGATGGGCGAGAAGGACGTCGTCCTCCTCGAGCGAGACCGCATCACGTCGGGTACGACGTGGCACGCCGCGGGCCTCATGGTGACGTTCGGGAGCTTCTCCGAGACGTCGACCGAGATGCGAAAGCACACCCGCGACCTCTACGCGCGGCTCGAGGCCGAGACGGGACACTCGACCGGGTTCAAGCCGGTCGGCTTCATCGAGGTCGCCGCCGACGCCGATCGCCTCGAGGAGTACCGCCGCGTCTCCGCGTTCAACCGCTACTGCGGGGTGGACGTCCACGAGATCTCGCCCTCGCAGGTGAAGGACCTCTTCCCCCTCGCGAAGACGGACGACCTCCTCGCCGGCTTCTACGTGAAGGAGGACGGCCGCGCCGACCCCGTCGGCGTCACGGTCGCCCTCGCGAAGGGCGCCCGGATGAAAGGGGCGAGGATCCTCGAGAACGTCCCCGTCACTGGCATCCTGAAGAAGAACGGCGCCGTCACCGGCGTCCGTACGGCGCTCGGCGACATCGAGTGCGAGGTCGTCGTCAACTGCGCCGGGATGTGGGCCCGCGAGCTCGGCCAGGACGCCGGCGTGAACATCCCGAACCAGGCCGCCGAGCACTACTACCTCATCACCGAGAAGATCGCCGGGCTCGCCGCGTCTTTCCCCGTCCTCGAGGATCCGGGCTCGCACGGCTACTTCCGCGAGGAGGTCGGCGGTCTCATGATCGGCCTCTTCGAGCCGATCTGCGCGCCGTGGAAGGTCGAAGGGATCCCGAAGGACTTCTCCTTCGGCGAGATCCCGCCCGACTGGGATCGCATGGGCCCGTACGTCGAGAAGGCGATGAGCCGCGTCCCGATCTCGCTCGAGACGGGCGTGAAGAAGTTCTTCTGCGGCCCGGAGAGCTTCACCCCCGACCTCGCGCCCGTCGTCGGCGAGGCGCCGGAGCTCAAGAACTACTTCGTCTGCGCCGGCCTCAACTCGATCGGCATCCTCACCGGTGGAGGGCTCGGCCGCGTGATGGCGCATTGGGTCATCAGCGGGCGTCCCGACGTGGACGTCACGGGGATGAACATCGACCGCCTCCACGTCTACCAGTCGAACCCGGAGTACCGGCGGACCCGCACGGTCGAGTCGCTCGGCATGGTCTACCAGTGCCACTACCCGACGCGCTCGATGATGACGGCGCGCGGGGTGAAGCGCTCGGCCGTCCACGATCGCCTCGCGGAGAAGGGCGCCTACTTCAAGGACGTGAGCGGCTGGGAAGGTCCCGACTGGTACGCGCCGCACGGCGTCTCGCCCACGGTCGAGAAGCTCTCCTTCGGCCGCCAGAACTGGTTTCCGTACTGGAAGGCCGAACACGAGGCGACGCGCGAGGGCGTGATCCTCATGGACATGTCCTTCATGGCGAAGTTCCTCGTCCAGGGACGCGATGCCGGGAAGATCCTGAACTACATCTCGGGCAACAACGTCGACGCGCAGCCCGGGATCATCACGTACACCCAGTGGCTGAACGAGGGCGGCACGCTCGAGGCGGACCTCACCGTCACGAAGCTCGACGACGATCGCTTCTGGGTCGTCGCCTCGGACACCGCTCACCGCCACGTCGAGACGTGGATGCGCCGCCACATCGAGCGCGCGGGCGGCGAGGGGCGAGGGGACCACGCGTTCGTCACCGACGTGACGAGCGGCTGGACGCAGCTCAACGTGCAGGGGCCGCGCTCGCGTGAGCTGATGCAGGCGATCACGACGAGTGACATGTCGAACGAGGCGTTCCCGTTCCGCACGGCGCGCGAGATCGACATCGGCTTCGCCCGCGCGCTCTGCGTGCGCATCACGTACCTCGGCGAGCTCGGCTACGAGCTCTACATCCCGAGCGAGATGGCGATGCACGTCTACGAGCGGCTGACCGAGGCAGGCACCCACGTGGGGCTCCAGCACGCGGGGCTGAAGGCGCTCGCGAGCCTCCGGATGGAGAAGGGGTACCGCGACTACGGTCACGACATCGACAACACCGACTCGGTGCTGGAGGCCGGGCTCGGGTTCGCGGTGGACCTGAAGAAGCCGGGCGGCTTCTTCGGCAAGGAGGCCGTCCTCGAGAAGAAGGCCAGAGGTCCGCTCACGAAGAAGCTCCTCCAGATCCTCGTGAAGGATCCGGAGCCGATGATGTTCCACGCCGAGATCGTGAAGCGGAACGGGAAGACCGTCGGCTACGTCCGCGCGGCGTCGTACGGGCACACGCTCGGCGGCGCGGTGGGGCTCGCGATGGTCGAGGCGGGGGAGCCGCTGGACCAGGCGTGGATCGACAAGGGGACCTGGGAGGTCGAGATCGCGAGCAAGGTGTACCCCGCCGTGGCGTCGCTGCGGCCGATGTACGATCCGGAGATGAAGCGGATCAAGGCTTGAAGGGGGGGCGGCTCCGGACCGGAGGCCCTCTCTCGCCTGCGCGATGAGGTCGCGGTCGTGCGGATCGCGGGAGTTGTTCCGCCCAGGGTCCTCCCCCCCAAACCATTTCGAGTGACCTGGTGGGGAGTGCCACGGACCTGTCGAGGCGTTTCGACCTGGCGACGCGGTTTGGGGCCCCCGAGTAGGTCGGACTCTCGTCACGCTTTTCCACGCATCCGGAGGAGTGGCTCCGCTCCTTTTCGCTTGGCGAGAGAGGGCCTCCGGTCCTGCGCCGCCCTCGTCGGGGCTACCGCTTCGGCGGGAGCGTGCGGAAGGTATCGCCGAGCCAGTCGAGGAAGGGGGCGTCGAGGGGGGGGCCGGAGGGGAAGTGGGCGGCGGCGCGGGCGGCGAGCTCGGCGTCGAGATGGGCGAGCTCGGTTTCGAGGTCGTCGCGGACGGTGCGGGTGCGGGAGGCGGTGGCGGGGTCGTCGTCGCGGGCGAGGGCTTCGTCGCAGATGTAGATGTTGCAGGTGGAGGAGCGGCGATCGGGCGGGAGGACGCAGCCGCTGGGGCCGAGGTAGCCGCAGGCGAGGACGCCGGAGGGGTGCGGGCGGCGCGGGAGGACGAGCCACATGTTGCCCGGGCCGGGGAGGAGGCGGCCGGCGCGGAGCTCGGCGAGGAGGAAGTCGCGTCCACCACGGAGGACGATGCGGGCGAGATCGGCGAGCGCGACGCGGGGAGGGGCCGCGCAACAGCCCGCGGGGGAGTGGTGGCAGGCGGCGCAGAGGGGCGTCGTCACGAGCGTGTCCGTCCCCGCGAGCGTGAGGCGCAGCACACCGGGACGATGGCGCCTGAGCGCTCCCGAAGCAAGCGGGTGGAAAGGGACCGAGAACGAGCGGCGAAAGGCCCTGACCGTCGCGTCATGGGGACCGTCCCAGATCGCGGCGCGGACTCGGCTAGGATCGGAGGGCGATGCCCTCCGGAGGACGACCCATGATCGCTCGCGCCTTCGCCCACCCCGCTGCCCGTCTCCTCCTCCTCGCCGGGACGGTCGTCTCCACCGTGGCGACGAGCGCGCCACCCGTCGACTGGACGCTGGAGTCCGGCGTGCAGCCCGAGGAGATCACGCTTGCGCCCGAGGGGACCGTCGAGCGGCGCTACGTCGTCGACGCCCAGCCCGAAGGAGCCTCGGTCCAGCTCCGACTCGACCGACTCCCGGGGGCGGGCCTCCTCGTGACCGCGACGAGGCGGAACGACGAGGCCGAGCAGCTGACCACCTGGCGCGGCACGAACGGGCAGTGGACTGCCGACGCGAACCCGAGCTACTCCGGCACGAACCCCTGGATCGAGGTTCGTGCGTACATGTCCGGGACGGGGCGCGAGACGCTCCTCGCGCGCTTCCGGAACGACGGTACGGACCCCGTCACCTTCACGCTCAACGGCAGAGCGCAGACGAGCGGCTACGACGACGATCGCGACGGGGCCTACGTGACCATCGAACGCGCGCCGTAAGTCGATGCGGTTTCCGCTCGCTCATCCCGTCGCGGTCGGCGCGGTGCTGCTCCTCGTCGTGAACGATCACGTCCTCAAGAAGGCCTGGCCTGGCGTCGTCACGGGCAAGCTGTCGGACGTGGCCGGGATGGTGTTCTTCCCGCTGCTCCTCGTGTCGCTGGTCGACGTCGCGCGTCCGCGCCTCGAGGCGCGGACGCGGGCGCGCGTCCTCGTCGCCGCGTGCCTCGCGACGGGGCTCGTGTTCGCCGCGACGAAGACGCTCCCGCTCGCGAACGAGGCCTATCGCCTGGCGTGGGCCGGGATGCAGTGGCCTCTTCGCGCCCTGCGAGCCCTCGTCGCGGGGCGTCCGACGCCGGGCCTCGCGCCGGTGGTGCTCGTGCGCGACCCCACGGATCTCGTGGCGATTCCCTTCGTACTCGTCGCGCGGTGGGTCGGGCGCGGAAAGATCGATACGCGGGGCCCGGTCTCCGCGTAGGTGGAGGCATGGGCTCTCCTCTCTTCCGTACCGCGGCTTGCGTGCTGGCCGCCGCGTCGCTGATCGCAGGCTGCAGGCAGAACGACGATCCGGACGGAGCTGCGGCGCTCTGGGACCAGGTCGGAGCGAGCACGTCCGCGTACCGCGCGGCGTGGCGCCGCGCCCCCGGCTACGAGCAACGGCGGGCGAGTGACGCGCCGCACGGGGACGACGTGGACATCTTCGTGAACCCCACCATCGCCGCCGCGCTCGACGCGAAGGTGGCGATCACCTCGTGGCCGGTCGGGTCGGTGATCGTGAAGGAGGGCTTCGACGGCAATGACCGCGAGCTCGTCGCGATCATGGAGAAGCGCGCCGACGGCTGGTACTGGGCGGAGTACGACGGGAGCGGGGACCCCCTCTACTCGGGGAAGCCTTCGATCTGCACCGAGTGCCACGCGTCCGGCGCCGACTCCGTGCGCGCGTTCGGCTTCCCGAAGCCCTGACCTCGAGCGCGCGTCACTGCACGCTGGGGAGCGGCGCGTCGTTGATGGGCCGGCTCCCGGCGCCGCCGACGTAGCCGTAGCTCGCGTCCTTGCCGGTGCCCCAGACCGTGATCGAGAACGGGCCGTCGCTCTCGGCCTCGTGTCGACCGTAGCCGCAGGTCCCCTTCGCGAAGGCCTGCGGGACGTAGCCCGACGTCACGCGCATCCAGGCGTACTCGTACTCTCCGCTCTTGCCGAGCGGCTTCCACCCCGTGACCTCGCCGCTGCACGCGAGGGTGACGGGCTCGAAGCCCTTCGCCGTCTTCCGCCGGACGAACGTGAGCGTCGTCTCCGGGAACGTGTAGTCGGCGAAGAAGACGTAGCGATCGAGGAACTGCTCGGAGGGGACGGCGTTCACGAACTCGGGATCGCCCGAGACCCGCCCGCCGCCGCCGCCGCCCCAGCTCGAGCCCGTCATGTGGAGGGCCGCGTGGAAGGGGTGCTTCGTGTCCTGGCTCTTCACGCTCGTGATCGCGTCGGTGAGGAACGTCACGCTCTGCCCGGCGTCGAGCTTCTCCGGCGCGCCCGGCGGCCTCGCCGGATCGTAGGTCAGCCTCGTCCCGTCGACGGCGGCGGTGAGGCTCCACGGCACGGTCTCCGGGATGGTGTCGCCCGACACGCTCTCCACCCGAGAGCGATAGGGGACGAGGGCGTAGTCGTTGCCCCACTGCGAGAACGGGGCGATCTGCTGCTGGGTGAGATCGCAGAAGCCCTTCTCGGCGGGGAGAAACGTGCACGGCGAACCGCCGAAGAGCCCGATCGGCTTGTTCGCCGAGATGGGGCTGCCGGTCGTGCTCGACTGCTGCGAGATCTGGAGGACCTGACCCTTGGAAAGCGTCCAGGTCATGGTCTTCCCCGCGAGCGCTGCCGCGACGTCTTCCCCCGGCGCGACGTCGACGTTCGGACGCATCGAGACCGTGGTGTCGTCCTCGTTCGCGACGATCTGGATCGTGCGGCGGTTCAGGCTAGACGCGCTCACGTCGCCGAAGAGGCCCGTCGACACCGCGACGTAACTCTTCTCCCACGACGAGACGGGGAGGAGCAGCGTCGAGGACGGGTAGTAGCTCGCGGCCCCGCCGTACGGGAAGATCGAGTACGCCGCGACGGGCGCGTCGGTCTCGAGCTGGAAGGCCTTCGCCTTGGTCGTGCCGTGGCGCAGCGGATCGACGTCGAGCGCGGGGACGGTGCCGACGGGGCACGGCGTTGCGTCGGGATCGAGGAGCACCTTCGCCTGCGCGAGGAAGATCACGCCGACCTCGCCGATGGGGAGGGGGCCGTCGAGCTTCGTGTAGACCGGGTCTCCGCTCGTCCGCGACACGGTGTAGACCGATCTCGAGATGTCGAGCGGCGCGCCGCCGTACTGCGCCTTCACCGTCACCGGGCGGTCCCACGTGTTCGCGACCATCGCCGCGAAGCACGCGCCGAGGCCGTACTTCGCGTCGTCGGGAGGGAGCGTGTAGAACGAGCAGCCCACGGAGCCCTTGCTCGTGACCGCAGCCGAGCAGGCGTCGACGCACTTGTCGACGCCGCAGCCCTGATCGGGCGGGCACTCGGCGACGACCTGCTCGTCCTCGCCCTCGCAACCCTTCAGCACCTTCTTGAGATCGCGCGAGCAGCGGAACCCGCACGACGTCGCGTCGGGCGCGGTCGCGTCGGGGAGCGCGAAGGGCGGAGCCCCGTCCCGGAACGTCTCGCGATCGGCGCTGCAGGCCGCCACCACGAGCGCGGTCCCGCTCGCGAGCGTGAACAGCGCGGCGAGGCTCTTCGCGCGGGCTCTGGTCGTCGTCGTCATCGTTCTCTCCTACCGCGCACGCCTAGAAGCGGACGGCGATCGGGGTGGGGTGGGACTCGTCGTCCCGCTCCTCCTGCCCGAGCTCGCCGCGCTCGTTGTCACCCCAGCACTGGACGCTGCCGTCCTTCATGAGCGCGCAGACGGCGCGGTCGCTGGTCGCGACCGACACGGCGCGGCCCGAGAGGGCGGACGCCGGGACGAGGAGCGCCGAGAGCACGAGGTCTCCTCCCGTTCCGAGACGCCCGCGCCTGTCCGTTCCGCAGCACTGCACCGTGCCGTCGGTCATCCGCACGCACGTGATCTCGTCGCCGACCGCCACCTGCTGCGGCCACGCGCGGCTCTTCACGTGCGCCTTCGCCGGCCTCACCTCGGGATCGGGGAGGCCAGTGCAGAGCGCGCCGACGTAGCTGCGTCCCCAGCAGAAGAGCTCGCCGTTCGCGATCGCGCACGCGTGGGCGCGGAACGGGAGCGGGTTCGGCGGCGGCTGACCGGGCGGCGGCTCGGGCGCGGGCGGCAGGGCGGCGACGGACGCCGCGGCGCTCGTCACCTTCTCGAGACCCGCGAGGCGGCGCGGCGCGAGGCTCGGAGAGACGGAGGAGAGCCTGCCGCCGAGGACGCCCTCGTTCCCCGCGAGCGCGCCCCAGCTCCAGATCTCGCCCGTGCTCGTGACGCCGAACGTCGTGTAGTCACCGAGGCGCGTGCCGACGAAGCCGAGCGCGTCGACCGCGGCGGGGCCGGGCACGCGCGCGAGGGAGAGACGGTCCCCGCCGTCGAGCTCGGTCCGTGCGAGCTGCAGCTGGTCGTCACGTCCCCAGCAGATGACCTTGCCGTTCGTGCGGAGGACGCACGCGCCCGACGGCCCGACGTCCACGCGGACGCTCGGTCCCCCGACGTCGACGGGCACCGGGTCCGGATGCGGATCCCAGTCGTTCGTACCGCCTCCGAGCTCGCCGTACACGTTCGAGCCCCAGCAGAAGACCGTGCCGTCCTGGCGGCGCGCGCAGGTGGACGAGCCGCCGGCCGCGAGCTGGGTGATGTCCGAGACGCGCGCGACCCTCCGCACGCGGAACGGCGCCTGGCCCGCGTCCGTCTTGCCGGCATCGGCGCCCGCGTCGGGCGTGTCGCGAAGGGCGGCGCCGAGCTGACCGAGCTCGTCGTCTCCCCAGCAGCGCACGCTCCCGTCGCTCATGCGCGCGCAGAAGTGGCTCCGTCCGGCGACGAGCTGGACGGCGCACGAGCCCGCGCCCGCGTCTCCGCACACGACGGGGTCGTCGGTCGTGTCGAAGGGGTCGCGCGGCTCGGGCGGGACGAAGACGTCGACCGGCTCGGCGGCGTCGGGCAGGCTCACTACCGCCTCGCTGCCGGCGTCGCCCGGCTGGAAGCTCGGGCGCTCCGTCTCGGTGGCGCAGGCGACGACGAGCGCGGCGCCCGAGGACGCGGCGGCGACGACGAACGCGAAGTGGGTTTTGCTGGCTCTCATGGTGGTCCAGTTCAGTTCGTGACGCCGCGGCGGAGGGCGACGTTGTCACCCACGATCCAGAGCTGGTTGTTCGGGCCCGACCACACGCCGCGGAAGTCCTTCACGACCGGGAACTTCGTGGTCGCGATCGCGGCCTGCTCCCAGGTCTTGCCGTCCCAGTGACGGACGCGGCCGTACTCGCCGACGGCCCAGACGTCGCTCGACGAGAAGGACGTCGCCGCGAACGTCGGCTTCGACCCGTAAGGCCCGACCCGCTCGTACGTGAACGAGATGGCCGTCCCGCCGTCGGGCGGGCTCGCGCCGCGCCACACGCCGGGGCTGTTCGAGGTGAGGTTCCCGAGGATGAAGACGGCGTCGCTCGTGATCGTCGCGCCGCCGAACTGGGCGATGCCGCCGAAGACGGGATCTTCGTTCGGATCCTTGGGGAGGGTGACCGCCGCCCACGTCGTCGCGCCGGGACGCCGGCGGAGGACGGCGACCTCGACGAAGAAGTCGTCCGGAGGAGGCTGCGGGCGCGAGCCAGCGAGCCAGACGCCCGTGGTGGCGTCGCCCCAGACGTGCTCGTAGGCGATGCCTCGGTTCGACGCGGCGTCGACCGAAAAGCTCGAGCCGGCGTCTCGCGGGCCCGTGTAGCGGAGGACGCGCGGCGTCTCCGTGCCGTCCGCCTCGACCCGCGCGCCGACGGCCCAGATGTCGTTCGGCCCCGCGCCCCAGATCGAGACGATCTTCGTCTTCGCGTCGGGGAGCGGCACGGCGACGAAGGAGAGGTTCTCCGGCGAGGGGCCTTGGCCGTGGAAGAGGCCGCGCTCGCCGCCGACCCAGACGTCGAGCGAGCCGGCGCCCCACACGGCGCGGAGAGGGCCGAGCTTTGATGCATGTACATTCCACACGTTGCCGTTCCAGCGGAGGATGGCGCCCTGGTCGCTGACGGACCACACGGTGGCGGCTCCGTCGCCCCAGACGCCGCGGAGATCCTGCGCGCCGGGGAGCGCCGTCGGGCAGAACCCGTCGTCGGAGCACGCACGGACGGAGGCCTCGGCGCCGGCGTCCAGCACCGGCTCGTCGGGAGGAGCACCGGAGTCGGCGGGCACGAACGAGCCCGCGTCGTCTCCCCCGACGACGGTGGCGAGCTCGATGTCGTCCGAGCACGCGACGATCGCCGCGAGGCCGAGGAGCGTCAGCGTGGGGACGGTGACGAGCGAGAGCTTCACGGCGACCCTCCGGTCTTCTTGCTCGTGCGGAGGACGACGCCGTCCCCCACGATCCAGACGTCGGACTCTCCCGATCCCCACACGCCGTACAGCCGCGGCTTCCGGCCCGGCGGGAACGCGGCCGTCGCCGTCGTCCAGCCCACGCCGTCGTAGTGCAGGATCGTGCCCGCGTCGCCGACCGCCCAGATGTCCTTGGCGCTCGAGCCCCAGATCTTCCGGAGCGTCCTCGTCGTCGGCGAGGCGACGACCTCCCAGACCGGCGCGCCCGCGGTGATGTGACGGAGGGTCCCTCCGTCGCCGACCGCCCACACGTTTCCCGCGGTGCTGCCCCAGACGCCGCCGAGCGTCGCGCGCGACTGGCTGTCGACCTCGACCCAGGTGTGGAGCTGCTTGCCGTTCGCGCGGGTGCCGTGCACGGTCGTCCCGTCGTCTCCGACGGCCCAGAGATCGTCGGCGGAGGAGCCCCAGAGGCCGCGGATGCTCCCGGGCCCGATCCGCGCACGCCATGCGATGCCGCCATCGGGAGCAGCGACCTTCGCCACGAGGCTGCCGGGGCCGCCGAGATCGCCCTCGTTCACGAAGGCCGGCGCCGTGCCGAGGTGGAGCTCGCCGTTCCCTGGACCCCAGATCGCGAAGACGGGGAAGCCGGAGAATTCGTTCTCGCCGGCGGGCGCCACCGTCGTCCACGCCGGGCCGGTCTTCCGTAGGATGAGGTTCGTGTCGCCCGCGGTCCAGACGTCGTTCGGCCCCGCGGCCCAGACGGCGCCGAGCGTGAGCGTCGTGTTCGTGGTGGTCGCCGTGAACGCGACCCCGTCCCAGTGGAGAGCCGTGCCGGCCGACCCCACCGCCCAGACGTCGTTCGGGCCGGAGCCCCAGACGGAGACGAGCGCGGTGAACGCCGAGACGTTCACGGGCACGGGGCAGAAGGTCGCCTCGTCGCAGGTGAGGGGCCGAGACACGCAGTCGGCCGACGATGCGTCGCAGCTCTCCTCGTCGGCATCGAGGGCGGCGTCGACCACCGGCGTGGCGCCGTCGGTGGCGGGGAGGGGAGAGCCGTCCGGCGTCGCCTCCGCGCCCATCTCCGAGAGCGCGCAGCTCGCAGCGAAGGGGAGCGCGGCGGCCGCGATCGCGGAGAGCCCGGCGAGGAGACCGAGGCTCGAGGTGCGGATCATCGCGTCACCCCCGCATCGCACGTCGTCATGAGGCACTGGCCTTCGATGCAGGGTTGTCCTGCCGTCAGATCACACGCGTTTCCGCAGGCGCCGCAGTGGCTCGGATGGACGCCGAGGTCCGTCTCGCAGCCGTCGGAGCTGTCGCCGTTGCAGTCGCCCCAGCCCGGCGCGCAGTCGTACGTGCAGACGCCCTTCGTGCACGCGGCGACCTGGTGTGGCCGCGCGCTCGCGCACGGTCCGTTGCAGGAGCCGCAGGCGTTCACGTCGGTGAGGAGGTCCTTGCAGCCGTCGATGCACGCGGTCTTCCCGACGCGGGCGCACGGCACGGCGCACTCGGGGCCGTTACCCTCGTCGACGCACTCCTCGCCCGCCTTGCAGACGATGCCGCACGCGCCGCAGTTCTTCGGATCTCGGGCGATGTCGGCGACCTCGCAGCCGTCGCCGTTGCAGAGGCTCTGGCCGAGGTCGCCGTTGCAGTCGGCGCCGCGGTCCTTGCACTTGAGATTCCGGCACATGCCATTGCGGCATCCGTACTTGGTATTCGGCGGAGCCGGCTTGCAGGTGCCGTCGTCCTCGGCGCAGCCGTTGTTGCATGCGCCGCAGTGGTTGTCGTCGTTCTTCGTGTCGACACACTGGCCGTTGCACTCGGTCAGGCCGGTCGGGCATCCGCACTTGCCCTCGATGCACGATTTGCCGGGCGCGCACGCGTTTCCGCAGACGCCGCAGTTGTTCGGATCGGAGAAGACGTTGCTCTCGCAGCCGTCGTCGACCTTCGCGTTGCAGTTGCGCCAATCGGCGGGGTCGATCGGGTTGAATTCGCTGAAGCACTCGAGCTCGCACGCGGCCTGGACGCACCGCGAGCGCATGTGGAGGGGCGCGAACGTCGGGCACGCGTTCCCGCACGCCCCGCAGTGCTTCGCGCTCCGCGTGAGGTCGACGCCGCACTTGTAGGACGGGCCCTCGTCGTCGACGCAGGTGGCCCACGGCGCGGGGCACTGGGTTCCGATGCACGCGAGCATCAGCGTCGCGTCCCGCACGCTCGCGTCGGCCGGCGGGGTCAGGGAGGGCGCCGCATCCGGGCCGCCGACGACCTCGCCCATCTCCACGTCGTTCGCGCAGGCGACGATCGCGATCGCGAGGACGACGGCTGCGGTGAGTGACAAGGTGCGGATGCGAGACAAGACGCGACCTCCGGAGCGCGAAGGCTCGAGAAGAGACATAGGCAATTTTCGCCCGCGACGTGAGCGCGGCGTGGGTCAGTCGGCCGGGAACAGGCTCTCGAGATGGACCCGGTGGGTGGAGACCGGAAACGTCCGCTGGAACGTCACGAACCGGGCCGAGGCCTCGGCCCTCCGGCCGAGCGCGACGAGGGCCTCGATCGCGACGGCCTCGCGCTCCTCGCCGAACGAGCCGTTCCGGAACGTGGACGCGTGCTCGTCGCAGAGGGCGAGCGCCTCTCGCGGGGACCCGTGGAGGGCCTTCTGCGCCCGCGCGAGGAGGGCGATCTCCTCGCCTTCGGAGGGTGAGGGGGCCTTCACGGGGGCGCCCGTCCTCGGATCGGGCGCGGACGGGAGATCGCCGAGCGCGACCGTCTTCGGCTCGCGCTCGGTCGCGACGGCGCTCGCCGTGGAGGGAGGCGTGCGCTCGGTCGCGGCGACGGGCGCGGTCACCGCGCCAGGGGCCCGAGGGGCGGGGGGGTCGGCCCCTCCCGAGAAGAGAGCGATGGCCGAGACGACGGCGACGGCGCCCACCGCGACGACGGCCGCCTTGAGGCCGAGCCCCGCCTTCGCGCCTGCGGCCGGGGCCGGGCTCGTCGTGGGAGCAGCGGC
>JALHPN010000244.1 GCA_022842465.1 Polyangiaceae bacterium
CGTCGGCGCCCCCAGCGCGCGGGACGCGGGCGCCGCGGCGGCCCCCAAGGCGGAGGACGAGGCCGTCCGCGAGTCGCTCGTTCGCCAGTGCGGCGACAACGCCCTCTCCGGAGGCGAGGATGTCCGCGGTCTGCTCGTCAAGGCGTGCTCGCTGAGCGACGGCGAGAGCTGCGAGCGCCTCGGGCACGTGTACCTCTGCGGCGCCGGCGTGCGCGCCGACATGGCGATCGCCTTCAAGTTCTACGAGCGCGCCTGCACCCTCCGGAGCGACACGGGGTGCGTCGTCTCGTCGGTGATGATGGAGCACGGCGTCGGCGTCCCGAAGGACGAGAAGCGATCCTTCGAGATCCTCGATCGTTCGTGCAAGGCGCGCATGATGGGGGCCTGTCGGACGCTCGCGGTGACGCTCGTCGAGCAGGATGCCGAGGCGAACGTGGAGCGCGCGATGAGCCTCTACGCGAAGGCCTGCGAGGGCAGCTTCGGCGAGGCGTGCGACGACCTCTCGCGCGTGTACGCGGCGGGCTGGCTCACCGTCGCGAAGGACGACGCGAAGGCCTACACGTACGCGAAGAAGGGCTGCGAGCTGGGCAACGCGAATGCGTGCGGACAGCTCGGCGTCCTCCTCGTGCTCGGGGTCGGCGTCGCAGAGGACGCGCCGACCGGGCTGCGCACGGTCTTGGCGGCCTGCGAGAAGGGGTCCGCCCTCGCGTGCGAGAACGCGGGCTCGATCCTCGCGACGGGCGCCGGTGTGGCGGCGGACGGCCAGCGAGGGATCGACTTCTTCCAGCGCGCGTGCCGGATGGGGCTCGGCCGGGCTTGTCGCAAGGCCGCCGATCTCGGCGGGGCGCGCGGCGACGCCCCGGTCCTCGCGCCGCCTGCGCACGGGCACTTCTGAGTCACGTCCGCCGGTCGCGAATCGCGTCCGCGAGCGCACGTTCGAACTCCACGCGGTCCGAGACGACGACGAGGCCGTGACCGAGGACGAGGCTCGTCACGGAGAGCGCCATGGCGACGATCTTCGACCGGACGAGGAAGTGCGGAGGATCGAGCAGGTCCTTCTGGCGGTCCGCCCAGGCGCGGTACGGCGCGCGGACGTCGGGCTCGAAGCCGTCGATCCCGATCCAGTCGTGGAACGTCTGGATCCGCTTGCCCTCGAGGAGGAGGCGGTCGATGCGCGCGGTGTACCAGCGGACCGCCGCAGCATCGACATGCCCTTCGACCTGCGTGCGGACGATCCCCGGCGCGACGAGACGGAACGAGCCGCGCATGCGCGCGCCCTCGTAGGTCTCTTCTCGCTCGCTGCGCGGTGACGGCGGGATGCTGCTCACGGCGGGCGACACGGTACGGAGGGGAAGCGGCTCCGTCGAGGCCGGCGAGGCGCTGCGGCATGGTAGACGCGCCGCGCGGTCGTGCCGCACGATCCCCCTCCGCCTCGTGCGCGGACCTTCAGCTCGCGTCGGCGGCGATGGGCTCGACGCGACCGTCGGAGAGCCCGAACACCGGGGTCGTGCCCCAGGCGACCTGCGAAGCGCCGCGGAGGCCGAGGTCCTCGACGAGGGCCTGCTTCCCGAGTGTCACGACGGCGGCGGTGCCGTCCGCGAACGTACAGCCGAAGCGGCGGCCGCTCGACTCGAAGGCGATCGCTATGGGAGTCTCCCGCACGCGGAGCCGCGCGAGGAGCTTGCCCTTCGCCGGTTCGATGAGCACCACGGTCCCGTCGTCCGACCCCGAGGCCACGATCCGTCCGCGCGCGTCCGTCCCGAGACAGGTCACGCCGAACGCGTCCTCGTGCGCCTCGATCCGATGGAGGACCTTCGCCTCGGAGACGTCGACGATGAACACGCGACCGTCCGTCGACGCCGTGCCTACGACGAGGAGCGACCCCGGGAGGCGACAGAGCGCCGTGATCGGCGCGTCCGACAGCGCGTAGCTCGTCACGAGCTCGCCCTTGCCGAGGTCGTAGACGTCGACGCCGCCGCGCTCGTGCGCGACGAACGCGTAGGTGTCGTCCGACGCGAACGCCGTCGCCGGGGCGCGGAGCGCGATCGGCTTCGGCGAGCGCCACGGCTTCTCCGCCCGCACCACGATCTGAGCCGTCACGGCCACGACCGCGAGCTCGCGCGTGACGTGGACCGCGGTGATCGACGTCCCGAGGGGAAGCACCGCCACCTCGCGACCGCCGTCGATGACGCGCACCTTCCCGGCGCGATCTCCCGCGGCGACGAGCGTCCCACGCGAGGCGATCGCGGTCACCGGCGCGCGCGCGCGCGCGCCGGCCTCGAAGCCCGTCCGGTCCCACGCCTTCACGCGACCGTCGGCGCCCGCGGTGTAGAGCGACGTCTTCGTGAGCGAGACGGCGCGCACGGCCTTCCCGTGCGCGACGATCTCGAGCCGCGGCTCGCCCGTCCCGACGTGCACCACCTGCACGCGTCCGTCATCGAGCCCGGCGACGATCCAGTCCGCGTCCGCACACACCGTCTCGACCTTCGCCGCCGCGCGCACGCGACGGACGACCTTGTGCTCCACGGCGTTGACGAGGACGAGCCAGTCGCCCAGAGCGAGGACCACGTGACTCGCATCGACCCGCGCGAGGCGAAACGAGTCGATGGGATCGGTCGAGGCGAGGCGCACGGTCCCCTTGGCCTCGCCCTTCGCGAGCGTCACGAAGGACAACGCCCCGTCGTCGCCGAGGATGGCGAGGTTCGTCCCCGCGAACGACACAGCGCGCGCCGGAGCGCACGCGGCCGACCACTTCCGCTTCCCCGCATGCGACCACAGCTCGATCTGCGCGCCGCGCGCGACGGCGACGGCCTCCTCGTTCGCGGCCAGCGCACGGATCGCGCCGTACTCCTCCGCGAACCGAGCGGACTTTCCCTTCCCGACGCGCACGAGGCTCGACTCCCCGCACGTCACCCACCACGCGTCCCCCAGCTTCGCCGCGAGGGTCGCTCCGGGAGGCGCCGGGTGCTCCGCCACGACCGACGCCTGCGCGCCACCGTCCTCGAGGAGGAGTAGCGCGCCGTCGCGAAGCACCGCGACACCCCCGGCGTACGCGCACAGCGACACGACGGGGCCCTTGGAGGGCTGCTCCCAGCGCGCGGAGGACGAGGCCATCGGCCGCACCCTAGGAGGCGCGGGGGCGTGGCGCAAGCGGGGCGATCAGTTCCCTTCCCAGCGCAGGCTCTCCCCGGTCACGCTCGCGATCTTCTGCTGATTCTGCCCCTGCATGTTCGCGAGGTAGAGCCCCCCCCGCGTCGAGAAGAAGGCGACGCTCCTCCCGTCGGGGGAGCACGCCGGATACGTGTTCGAGCCCTGATCCTGCGTGAGCCTCTTCATGCTGGAGCCACCGGGATCGCTCGAGAAGATGTCCCAGCTGCCGCCGTCCCGCCCCATGAAGAGGATCTTGAGCCCCTCGGGATCGTTGCACCATACAGGCGCCATGTTGTACGTGCCGCGGAAGCTCGCCCGCTTGCCGTCGACGTAGATCTGCGGGTTTCCCCCCTGGTTCGAGACGTACGCGAGCTGCCCGCCGGGCCCGAACGCCGGGTGCGTGTTGAGGCCGCCGTTCGTCACCTTCGTGAGGCCCGAGCCGTCGGGCGCCCCCGTGTAGATGTCCGAAGCGCCGTTCTGCGAGATGACGAGCGCCATCTTGCCGCCGCCGAACGCCACGCCGAAGACGAGCCCGGCGTGCTTCATCACGGCGGCCGGATTCCCGACCTTGAAGAGCTGGTAGCTGCCGTCGGCGAGGCCCGCGGCGTAGTGCACGCCGCCGGGGCCGACCGCCGGCGCGAGCGCGACGTTCGACACGGCCGGCAGGCGTCCGAGCCCCTGCCCGTCCGAGTCGATCGAGAAGATCCCCTTCTGCCCCCTCCCGGTCGTGGCGCTGAAGACGAGCCGCGAGCCGAAGCTCCCCGCGGTGCCGGTGAAGTACTTCACCACCTCGTTGGCGAACTGGTGGACGGCGCCGCGGACCGCGTTGGGCGCGACGTCGTACTCCTTCTTCAGGACCGCGTCCGATCCGCGCGAGACGACGTAGAGCCGGAGCTCGAGGTGTACGTTCGCGCCGCGCATCGAGCTCAGGCCCTTGATGACGCCCTCGGCGCCCACGGTCCGCCACGAGGACGGCTCGATCGACAGCCCCTCCTTCTCGAGGTTCGCGGTGAAGCTCTTCGGATCGAGCACCTGGAACATCGACGAGAGCGTGAAGTCGCGGCCGGCCGTCTCGGTGACCGTCGACGACACCGCGGCGTCGCCCGGCACGGGGGCGATCGCGATCTTGAAGAGCGCGCGGCTCCCGCCCTGCACCATGATCATCGGGCTCCCGCCGGCAGTGGCCGCGGGGAGAGCGCTGGCGGCCCCGCCGGGCGCCGGCCCTCCGGCGGGCTGCTGCGCGACCGCCGGCATCGCGAGCGTGAGCGCGGCGGAGACGGCGGCGAGGAGGCCGAGGGGCGCGAGGGTGCGGAGGCGGGTCACTTCGAGCATCGGGACGTATCTCCGTGTTGAGGATCGCCAGGGATCCCGATCGAGAGTCGTTTGCCTCGATAGTCCTTCTCGACCTCGGGGGGCGGCTGGGGGGCCGCCACGCGATCGTCGAGGAGCTTCAAGAGCATCGAGCGTGCGGCGTCGTCGAAGAGCTCGTTGCCCGAGCTCTTCCGTGGCTCGCGCCGCACGTAGAAGATGGTCATGTTCTGGGCGAACTGTAGCTCGAACACGGCGCACAGCCTCCTCGCCTCGCCCACGCTGATGACGGTGGGGATCGTCAGATGCTGGCCGAAGAACATGCCGAGCTGCGCGGCGTACATGTCGCCGGCCTTCACCTTACTCGGGTCGGTCTCGGTGCCGCCCTCGATGCCCGACTCGTGGCCCTCCTCGGGCCGCCGCTTCCCGGCATCCTCCGCGAACGGATCGGTCTTCGAGATGAGGTTCGCGATGTCCGAGTCCTGCGCGTTCGGCGGAGGAGGCCCCGCGTCGCGGGTCTTCCCTGGATCCTCGCGCGACGCGACGAGCTGCTTCTGCGGCGCGGTGCGCGCCTGCGGGACGAAGCGGTCGGGCAGCTTGCTCTTGTCGATGGGCTTTCCGAGCTTGAGAAGCGTCGCCTGCACCACGGGACGCGCGACGAGCGGCGCCTCCTCGGCCTCCTCGGCCTTCGGGAGGATCGCCTTCACGACGAAGGGGCCGATCGCGAGCAGGTGCACCACGACGCCGAGCACGAAGCCGAGGACGACCTCGTCCCCCGCGTACTTCGGCTGGTAGGGCACCCCGGGCAGCTTCATGTCACTTCACCACGAGCGGATCCGTCACCATCCCGAGCTTCTCGACCCCCGCGCTCCGCGCCGCCGCCATCACTCGTAGCACGGCGCCGTACCTCACGTTCTCGTCGGCATGCACGAAGAGCTCCTTCTCCTCCTGCAGACGCACGTTGGTCCTCAAACGATCTTCCACGGCGTCCGTGATGTCGTCCTTCTGCAGATAGACGTGCTCGTCGGCCGTCACGATCACGATCATCTTCGAGTCGTCCGTCTGCATGGGCGCGCTCTTGACCTTGGGGAGGTCGACCTGGACGCCCGTGGTCATGAGCGGCGCCGTCACCATGAAGATGACGAGGAGCACGAGCATGACGTCGATGAGCGGCGTCACGTTGATCTCGTTCATGCCGCCCTGGCGGCGCCGGCCGCGGCCGGCGCCCCCGCCTCCCGACATCCCCATCTCAGACGCCTCCGAGCTTGGCCCGCGAGGCGACGTCGAGGGCGAACGCGTCCATGATGTCCGCGAGCTCGCCGACGCGTCGCGCGAAGTAGTTGTAGGCCATGACGCTCGGGATCGCGGCGACGAGGCCGATCGCGGTGGCGATCAGCGCCTCGGCGATCTTCGGCGCGACGACGGGGAGGTTCGCGCTCTGCTGGTTCCCGATGCTGAGGAACGCGTCCATGATGCCGTAGACGGTGCCGAAGAGGCCGATGAAGGGCGCCGTCGATCCGATCGTGCCGAGGAGCGCCATCCACGACTCGAGATGGACGATCTCGGCCGCCGCGGCCCGCCGCGTGATGCTCTCCACGTGCGTCGCCTGCGCCTCGTCGAGCCGCTTTCCACGCTCGCCACGCGAGAGCCGCACCATCTCGTCGTAGCCGGTCGCGAAGATGCGCGCGAAGGGCGAGCCGCGGAAGCCCGCGAGCCCCTGCGACGCGAGCGCGTCGAGCGACCCCGCCGTGTCGAACGCCTTCATGAAGCGCTCGGAGTCTCCGCGCGCGCGGAGCAGGTGGAGCCCCTTGGCGACGATCACGACCCAGCAGACGATGGAGAACGCGACGAGGATCAGGATGACGAGCTTCACGGGGATCGACGCGTGCAGCACGAGCTGCATGGGGTCGAGGCGCTCGGGCGTGCCGGAGGAGGCGGCCTGCCCGGCGGCAGCTGCGGCGGGTTGGAGCGAGGCCGTGATGGCGGCGGTCGTGCCGTTCGTCCCGGTGATCATGATGGCCGAGGTTATGGGCCCGACGGTGAAGCTGTGTCAAAGCCTGAAAGCGAAGGCGGCCCCGCGGCATTTGCGTTTGTGGTCGTGGCGAGCACGGCGTAAAAGGGCCCTGTCTTGTCTCCGGGCCTCCGTACCTCTCGTCTCGCGCCGTCCTGCCTGCTGCTCGCAGGCCTGGGCGCCGTCGTGTCCGCGGCGTGCTCGGGTACGACCAACTCGTCGGCGGCGCCGGTCCCCGCCGCGATCGTCGTCCGCGGTACCGACGCGACGCGGGGCCTCGGGTGCGGGACGGGCGCGGGCGACGTCTACAAGTACGTGGCGATCGCCACGGCCGCGGGGCAGCCGCTCGGGCGCGGCGTCTACGACTGCTTCGCGGACGCGACCTTCATCCGTCCGAACGTCCCCTTCTACTCGACGGTCGAGGTCTCCCTCTTCGTCTACTCGCAGCCCGCGTTCACGAGCAGCCAGGGGCAGATCGAAGCGGCCGGTGTGGATCGGACGGCCCTCGCGAGGACCGCGCCGACGTGGACGGCAGCCTGCACCGCGACGTACTTGCCCGACGTGGAGACCTTCGCCGCGTGCGCGCGTCCGACCGCCGACGCTTCGTCCGACGCAGGCACGGCCAGCGCAGCGGTCGTGGTGAGCCTCACGTCGCTCCCGAAAGAGGCCGGCACGGTCAGCTGCAACACGGACTTCACGGGCGTTCGCGGCAGCTTCCGGACCAGCACGGGCACGACCGGCGACCTCGCCGCGAGGCCCTGTCGTCCCGACCCGAGCGGACCGTCGGCCCTCGTGGTCGAGCCCCTCGAGGCCGGCGTGGACGTCGTCGTCGAGGTCGAGCTCCTCGCCGACGCGCCGGCAGACGCAGGCGCCGGGGCGGCTCCCGTCGTGATCGGCGCCACGACGTGCCGAGCGAAGACGAGCGCCGGCCTCACCAGCTCGGCCGTCTGCGACGCCGTCCGTTGACCCTCGCGACGCCGCGATCCGACGCGGAAGTGACGCACGGAGACGGTTTCCGCCCCAGGATCCTGGGCCACCTTGCCCGACCTCGGGCGCGAATCTAGACTCACGAGAGCATGCAAGATCCCGTGGCGGTAGGCCCGTCGCTCCCGCGACCGGGGCGCATGATGCGCATCGTCCTCGCGACGATGGCGATCGTCTCGGTGGTGGGCGCGATCGTCTTCAACTGGGCTCCGGGGCCGCCCGCAGGCCCCGCGCTCTGGCGCCTCTTCGCCTGCTCGCCGAACGCGATCGAGAGCTTCAAGATCTGGTCGCTCGTCACCTCGGGCGTCCTCACGGCACCGCAGAGCCTCTCCCACGTCTTCTTCGTCCTGCTCGGGCTCTACTTCTTCACCCCGCAGCTCGAGAAGAGCTGGGGCGGCGGTCGCCTCCTCCGGATGCTCCTCCTCAGCGTCGTGGTCGGCAACCTCACCGCCCTGCTCGCCGATCGCCTGATGCCCGCGCAGAGCGCCATCTTCCACCCGCCGATCATGTACGGACCGGGCGCGGCGCTCGCCGCCGTGGTCGTCGCGTGGTCGCGCGAGCACCCGAACGCGCAGGTGCGCCTCTTCCTCGTCCTGCCCGTCTCGAGCAAGATCCTGTTCTGGATGACGATCGCCGGCTGCGTGCTCGGGCTCGTCTATTACCAGGGCGTCCCCGAGGGCGCGGTCGCGCCGTTCGGAGGCGTGGCGGTGGGTCTCGCGATGGGCGGCCACCCCTCCCCGGCGCGCGCGCTCTGGCTTCGGCTGAAGCTCGCCGTCCTCCGTCGCCGCGGCGCTGCGCTCACCGTGGAGCAGCTGCTCGACGAGAGCCCGCGCGCCCGTCCGGCGAAGCGCGCCGCCGGCAAGGGCGGCCCCTCGCTCCGCGTCGTGCAGGGCGGGCTCGAGGACGAGCTCAAGAACAGGAAGCCCCCGAAGGACAAGCGGTACCTGAACTGATGCGGTGACCGGGCCGCCGTGGTAGCAGTGTGCCCCGGCCATGTGGACGCACCGCCACTTGCTCGGGATCGAGGATCTCGCCGCCGCCGACATCGAGGCGGTGCTCGCGCGCGCGGAGCTGTCGTACGCGCTATCCCGGCGGACGGAGAAGAAGTCGGCGGCGCTCCGCGGGCGCACCGTCGTGAACCTCTTCTTCGAGGCGTCGACGCGCACCCGCACGTCGTTCGAGATCGCAGGCAAGCGCCTCGGGGCCGACGTCGTCAACGTGTCCTCGTCCGGCTCGAGCGTGTCGAAGGGAGAGACCCTGCTCGACACCGCGCGGAACATCGAGGCGATGCGCACGGACGTGATGGTCGTCCGTCACGGCTCGTCGGGGGCCGCACGGTTCCTTGCGGCGCGCCTCGGGTGCTCGGTCGTGAATGCGGGCGACGGCGCGCACGAGCACCCCACCCAGGCGCTGCTCGACGCCTTCACCATCAGGCGGCGGAAGGGCCGGCTCGACGGTCTGACGGTCGCCATCTGCGGAGACGTCGCCCACTCGCGCGTCGCGCGCTCGAACGCGCTCCTCCTCGGCAAGATGGGCGCTGTCGTGCGGCTCACCGGGCCCCGCACGATGCTCCCGCGGAGCGCGCGCGAGCTCGGGCCCACCGTCACGGTCATGCCGCGCCTCGAAGAGGCGGTCGAGGGAGCCGACGTCGTCATGATGCTCCGCATCCAGCAGGAGCGCCTCGGCGCAGCGATGCTCGCGTCCACGCGCGAGTACGCGAAGACGTTCGGCCTCGGCCCCTCGATGCTCGCGCGCGCGAAGCCCGACGCGCTCGTCCTCCACCCGGGACCGATCAACCGCGGAGTCGAGCTCGATCCCGGCATCGCCGACGGCGCCCAGAGCGGCGTGCTCGACCAGGTCGAGGCCGGCGTCGCGGTGCGGATGAGCGTCCTCGAGCTGGTGCTCGAGGCCTCCCCGTGAGGCGAGACGCGAACGCGCCGCTCGGCGTGTTCGACTCGGGCCTCGGCGGGCTCACGGTGGTTCGCGCCCTCCGCGCCGCCCTCCCCCACGAGGACATCGTCTACCTCGGAGACACGGCGCGCGTGCCGTACGGTACGAAGGGGCCGGGCACCGTCACGCGCTACGCGCTCGGGTGCGCGAGCCACCTCGTGGCGCGCGGCGTGAAGGCGATCGTCGTCGCGTGCAACACGGTGAGCGCCGTCGCGCCCGAGCGGCTCCGGGTCGAGCTCGATCTACCCGTCCTCGGCGTGATCGAGCCCGGCGCGCGCGCGGCGGCCGAGGCGACGCGTGTCTTCAAGGTCGGCGTGCTCGCGACCGCGGGGACGATCGCGTCCGGCGCCTACCCCCGCGCCGTCGCCGCGTGCTCGACACGCGTAGAGACGATCGGGCAGGCCGCGCCCCTGCTCGTGCCGCTCGCCGAGGAGGGGTGGACGGACGGCGACGTCCCCCGCCTCGCCGCGCGGCGCTACCTCGAGCCGCTCGCGCGGGCAGGCGTGGACGTCATCGTCCTCGGATGCACGCACTATCCGCTCCTTTACGCCGTGCTCGAGCGGGAGGCGAAGGACCTCGTCGGCCCTCACGTCACGATCATCGACAGCGCGCGCGCGGTGGCGCGCGAGGTGGCGAGCTTCCTCGCAGACCGCAGCTTGCTCCGCTCGGCAGATAGCCCCGGGACGATCCGTCTCCTCGTGACGGACCTCCCGAACGCGTTCGATCGGACGGCGTCCCGGTTCCTCGGCAGCGAGGTCGACGGCGCCGAGCAGATCGACCTCTGATCCGCGGGCGCGGCCTCCGCGGGCGGGTGCGCCCTCGCTCGACCCGGTCATGGCCGTGCTCGAGCACGTGCGTGCCCCTCGTTGCGCCACGGCGCGGCAACCGCGCTGGCCACCCCTCCTCGCCCTCGCGGCGACGACGGGGCTCGTCGCGTGGACCTCGGAGCGTCTACGATGCATCCGTGTCCTTGCCTCGCTTGCACGCGTCGACCGAAGACGCGACGAAGATCGCGCGCATCCTCCGGGGAGCGCTACGCTTGCAGGTCGAGCACGTGCCCTTGGTGCGTGGCCCCGAAGGCCCCGGAGAGCATGTCCTCGTGCTCGACGTCCCTGGCGAGGACGAGCGGGTGGAGCTCCTCGCCGAGCCCTCCGGGGCGGCGACGGCGGAGGGCTATGCGCTCCGCGTGAGACCGATGTCGCGCGTCCAGATGGCCGAGCTCTTCGCGCTCGCGGAGCGGCTCGACGATCCCTCGTCGACGGTGCCGCCGCCCGCCGAGAGCGGCTTGCCGGAACACGACGGCGGCGACGAGCGCGACGACACCTTCGTCGACCACGCGATCGTGCCGTCGGAGCTCCGTTCCGGGCCGCGGGCGTGGATCGGCAAGGACGACTCGTACATCCCACCGTCGATCCCGCCGGGCCCGACCTCGTCCGAACCGCCCACGGCCGCCTTCCTCCCAGCCCCTGCGGCCCCCGTCGCGTCCGTCGACCCACGCATCGGGCGTACGATCGGTAGTCGCTATCGTATCGAGGCCCTCCTGGGGAGCGGCGCGGCCGCGGCGGTCTACCGTGCGCTTCACCTCGATCTCCAGCGCCCCGTGGCGGTGAAGATCCTCCATCTCCAGAACCAGTCCGATCCGCAGTTCGTGCGGCGCTTCAAGTCGGAGGCCCTCGCGGCCAGCAAGCTCGAGCACGTCAACGTCGCGCGCGTCCTCGACTTCGGGCAGGACGCGACGGGTGAGCTCTACCTCGTGATGGAGCTCCTCACGGGCAAGAGCCTCGAGGCGGTCCTCACGCAGGCAGGGCGCGTTGGGCAGCGTCGCGCGGTCGACATCGCGATCCAGGCCTGCCGCGCCCTCGCCTTCGCGCACGACGAGGGCATCATCCACCGCGACGTGAAGCCCGAGAACATCATGGTCCTCGCCCACCGCGACGACGACGGCGCGCTCCAGGACCTCGTGAAGGTGTGCGACTTCGGCCTCGCGAAGCTCCGCGATCCGGATCCGGAGCAGGGTGAGCTCACGGTCGCCGGGATGCTCTGCGGGAGCCCGGCGTACATGTCCCCGGAGCAGGCGACGGGCGAGGCGCTCGACGCACGGACGGACGTCTACTCGCTCGGCGTCACCCTCTTCGAGTCCCTGACCGGCCAGATGCCCCACGAGGCGCACAGCCTCGCCGAGCTCTTCCTGAAGAAGATGACGGTGCCCGCGAGGCCCGTCTCGCAGCTCGTGCCTGGCGTCCACCCCGCGCTCGAGCAGCTCGTCCTGGCGACGCTGGAGACCGACCCGCGTCGTCGTCCCGCCGATGCACGCGCGCTCCTCGCGGCGCTCCGCAGCGTGCGCGCCGCGCTCCCGCCCGACCCGCAGGCCTGACCGCGTCAGCCGTGAACGCGGATCATCCGCGGCGGTCGGGCGACGAAGCCCTCCCGCGCGATCGCCGCGAGCGCGG
Source organism: Polyangiaceae bacterium (assembly GCA_022842465.1). Classification (GTDB taxonomy): domain Bacteria; phylum Myxococcota_A; class Polyangia; order Polyangiales; family Polyangiaceae; genus Labilithrix. The sequence goes on from JALHPN010000244.1 coordinate 11,854, forward strand.
CCTGGACCGAGGCCTCGCGTGACTCGTGGGTGAGGATCACGACGTCCACGGGCACGTCTCCGGTCCCCCTCCCCTGCTGCACCATCTGCTCGATCGACACGCCACGCTCCCCGAGCGCGCCCGTGATCTTCGCGAGGACACCCGGCCGATCGAAGACGGAGAAGCGGAAGTAGTAGCGGGTCTCCACGTCATCCATCGGCGCGAGCGCGCGCGGCGTGAGCTTCATCGCGCGCGTCATCCGCCCCGACGCGCCGCTACGGCGCGCGTTCGCCACGTCGACGACGTCGGCGACGACGCTCACGGCGGTCGGCATGTCGCCGGCGCCACGCCCTGAGAGGAGGCACGGGCCGAGCGCGCGTCCCTCGAGCGCGATCGCGTTCAAGACGCCGTTGATGTTCGCGAGCGGCGCGTCCTTCGCGATGAGCGCGGGGTGCACGCGGAGCTCGATCGCGGCGCCGCGGTCCCGGGCGACGGCCAGCTGCTTCACGACGAACCCGAAGCGATCGGCGAACACGTGGTCGAGCGGCTCGAGCGTGTCGATGCCTTCCGTCGGCACCTTCACGCCGTCGAGGCGCGCGCCGAAGGCGAGCATCGCGAGGACCGCGAGCTTGTGGGCGGCGTCGCCCCCGCCGACGTCGAGCGTCGGGTCCGCCTCGGCATAGCCGAGCGCCTGGGCGGCCTTCACGACCTCGTCGAAGGAGAGGCCTTCCTTCTGCATCCGCGTGAGGACGTAGTTGGATGTGCCGTTCACGATGCCCGAGATGCTCTCGATCGTGTCGCTCGCGAGGGAGTCCCGGAGCACGCGGATGACGGGGATGCCGCCCCCGACCGCGCCCTCGAACGCGAGATCCACGCCGCGAGCGGCCGCGCGCTCGAGGAGCTCGGCGCCGTGGTGCGCGAGCAGCATCTTGTTCGCGGTGACGACCTGTCGCCCCGCGTCGAGCGCCCGGGTGACCAAGGTGCGCGCGGGCTCGAGGCCGCCCATGACCTCGACGACGACGTCGATCGACGCGTCACCGAGCACGTCGTCGGGATTCGACGTCAGCTTCTTCCGATCGAGCTCGGGAACGCGCTCCTTGCCCGGGTCGCGCACGAGGACGCTCGCGATCTCGATCGGCGCGCCGAGACGCGCCTCGAGGTACGTCGCCTTCGCACGGAGGAGCTGCACGACGCCGCCGCCGACGGTCCCACAACCGAGGAGGCCGACGCGGATCACGGAAGACGCGGAAGACATGCGAGTCATGCTCGCCGGATCAGAAGCCCGGGTCACGCACGATCGAGGGCTCGCCGCCCTTCGGCGCCGGCGCCGGCGGAGGCGGCTTCGGCTGGCGCGGCTTCGGCGCCGGAGCGGGCGGAG
>JALHPN010000245.1 GCA_022842465.1 Polyangiaceae bacterium
TGCCCCCGCCGCGAAGGCGGCGCCCATCCCGGCGGTGCTCCGCCTGGGCGGCCCTGCCGCGCCTCACGCTCCTCACGCCGCCGCGCCCGCGAAGAACGCGAACGCGCTGCACGCCGCCGCCCCGGCCCACGCGGTCTTCCCCGCGTCGAAGATCACGACCGGGGACGCCGGGAAGCTCCGCTCCCTCGTCTCCGGCGGCGCGCATCCCGCGGGCCACGGCCCCTCCGGGCCCGTCGACAAGGTCATCGTGGACAACGTCCACCTCCTCATGTCCTCCGGCCCCGACGCGTACGAGCACGTCATGGTGACGCCGTCGCACGTCGCGCTCGTGCGAAAATCGGGCGTCATCGACCTCATCTCTCACGCCGACGCGAAGGCGCAGATCGCGACCGGCAAGCCGCACGAGAACAAGCGCGTGCAGCTCGGGGTCGGGCCGCGCGGCTTCCCGCTCTACGGCGAAGAGGCCCCGAACGGGCAGCTCCGGCTCTACCGCCAGCTCCCGAAGGCCTCGAAGGGCGAGGTGTCGGCGACCGACGCGTTCACCTCGTTCGCGCTGACCGAGGCCGACGCGTACCACCCGTGGGGCGACCCCGGTCACACGGTGACGATCACGATCCCGCACGAGCTCCTCGATCGGATCGTGACCGGCGAGCTCGGGGGCACGGGCTGGCGCGGGCTCGGCGGCATCGCCATCGACGTCGCCCAGGAGGTCCAGATCGAGACGCCGGTGCTCAGGGCGCACCTCGCGGGGAACTGGAAGGACGGCGTGAGGAAGTGACGCGTCAGGGGCCGCAGGCCGTCGGGCCCGTGCACGTCGTCGTCAAGGTCCCGAAGGTGTAGCCGATGCAGCGCCCGGCTCCGCACTGGGCGTTCGTGTCACACGCCTTCGCGCAGAACTGGTTGTCCTTCGCGTCGCTCACGCAGCAGACGTCGATGCCGTCCGCGCCGCACGTCGTGAACACCCCGTTGCAGCAGTGGTACGGCTTGCCGTCGTTCGGCTTGCAGACGTAGGGCCCGATCGGATCGCCCTTCTCGTTCGTCGCCGGCGCGCAGCACCCCGTCGAGCAGTCCGCGCCGGCCGCGCACGCCTTCACGCACGCGAGCGGACCGCCGCTCTCGGCGTGACACGCCTCGCCGGACGCGCAGCAGGCTGCGCCGCACGGGATCGCGCACGTCCCGCCGTCGCTGCTCGCGTCGGGCTCGTCGCCACCGTCTCGGAGCGGGGGCAGGCCGCCGTCGGGGATCGCGCAGCCCGCGCGGTTGCCGCAGCACTTCCTCACGCAGTCGGCGCGGGTGCCGGCGAGCGTCCCCGCGTTGGCCTGCGCGTCGCAGTAGCGCGTGCAGTAGGCGAGGTCGATCGTGCTCGCGTCGTCGGCGTCCGGCGGCGCGCCGTCGTCGCCCGCGTCCGTCCCGCACGCCCACGCGCCGAGGACGATCGCCGAAGCGAGGACGGAGGCGGACACGACGCGCATCGAGTGGGATCGTACGCTCCGGGCGCCCTCAGGGGTAGCTGATCCCCACGGGCGCGATCGCGATCGACGTGATGATCCGACCGCCTCCCGCGTCCGTGCGTGGGCCCGCCGCGGCCCACAGCGTCGTGCCCTTCGCGTGAGGCCAGGGCGAGTGCGGACCGAGGAACGGATGGGCGCCGATCGCCGTCCCGACCTCCGGCCACGTCGTCACGCGGACGGGCAGCTGACGGTCGTCGCGCACCTCCTGCGGTCCCCCGAGCCCGGCGGCGGCGACGCCGCTCGACGTCCACGACGTGATCGGGCCCACGACGCCGCTGTCGCTCACCGTGCGGATCGCGGGGCGGTCGCCCGCCGTCCCCACGAGGAAGAGCTCGCCGTTCCATCGATGGAGGCCGGCCGGCACGAGCGTGTCGTCGAGATCGACCGTACGTCCGCCGGAGCGATCGAACACGACGAGCGAGCGGAGGCTCGTGAGCCCCACGACGGCGCCGCCCGCGCTCTGCTCGAGCCAGCCGAGGACGCCGTACTCCGGCGGGGTCTGCCCGCGCACGGGGACGAGCGCGGTGACGCTCCCGTTCTCGTCGAGGTAGACCGCGCGCATCGTCGTCGCGCCGTCCTTCGTGACGGCGAGGAGCGCGAAGCCCGACGCGCTCGGGCGGTCGGCGCCGACGCCGAGGACGCGGACGTCATCGGCGTCGATCGGGAGGACCGTCACGTTCGTCGTGACCTTCCGGGTGAGGTCCACGGCCGCCGCGAAGGGGATCGGATCGTTCGCCGTCCGGATCAGCGCCACGAGGCTCGAGCGCGAGGGCGTCACGCGGACGTAGGGCATCACGGCGGCGAAGCGGAGCTCGACGTTCGTCTTCGGATCCTGGGCGAGGATCGTCTCGCAGGGCTCGAACGCGGCCATCTCGACGAGCCAGTCGCCGGACCAGTACCACGCGCGATCGTCGGCGAACCCGACCCACCCGTGCGCGCCGAAGTTGTCGCCCTTGGTGAGCGTGCACGCCTCGCCGGACCCTCCCGTCGCGCGCGTGACGAAGCCGGCGACCTCGGGGAGGCCGATCGCGCCGTAGAGCGTGTAGAGGTTCCCGGAGCGGTCGCTGATCGGCGCGACGAGGGCGAGCGGCGGCGCGCCCTTCACGCGGGCCATGAAGCGGAGCTCGCCCCACGCGCCCGCTTCGAGCGTCTCCCCGCACGAGCCGAGCGCCACGACGAGACCGACGCCGGCGGCGAGTCGCCGAAGGCCCGTCACGGGTAGCTCACCCCGATCGGCGCCATCGCGAACGCCGTCAGCGGCAGCGCGCTCCCGATGACCGTCGGGCCGGCGAACACCCAGAGCGTGCGCGAGCGCGCGTGCTGGGTGAGCGCGTGAGGACCGAGGAACGGGAACGGTCCGATCGCCGAGCGCACGTTCTGCCAGGTGGTCTCGCGGCTCGGGAGCGAGCGGTCGTCTCGCACCGTCGTCACGGCGCCGAGGGCCGCGCCCGTCGCGAGGCTCGTCTCCCAGCGCACGGGAGCCCCCGTGCGCCCCGCGCCGACCTCGGCGACGACGGGCACGCCGTTCGCCGTGCCGACGAGCCACAGCTGGCCCTCCCAGAGGTGGACGCCGACGGCTTCCATGGTCGTGACGGGCGCGACGCGGGCGGTGCGCTCGTCGGCGGTGAGGAGCGCCCAGGGCTGCTCCTTGTTCCCGGTGGGGAGGAGCCCGCCGATGATCCCGTCTCGGTCGATCTGGAGGTAGCCCGGAAGCGCGTACGGCGCGTACGGTCCGCCGGGCACGGGCACGATCGTGACGAGCGTGCCGTCCGCGTCGAAGGTGCGGAGCTCGAGGCGCGCGGCGTCCCCCTGGCGGTACTGCACGAGCGCGACGGACATCTCGCGCACGCGATCGCCGCCGACGCCGACGATGACGACGTCCTCTGCGTCGGGCGGCGTGAAGGGCCGCACCTGGGTGAGGAACTCGCCCTCGACGTCGACGACGGCGGTGTAGGGCGCGGGATCGGTCGGGCTCTGCACGAAGGCGACGAGCGTGGTCCGCTGCGAGAGGTTCCGGACCGACGGCATGACGCCGACGAACAAGAGATCGGCGCCCGTCGCGGGATCCTTGTCGAGCACGGGACGGCACTCGCCGTCGACACCGGAGACCGAGACGAGCGCGAAGCCGGACCAGTACCACTGCCGCGTCGCCGAGAATCCGGCCCAGCCGTGCGCGCCGTAGACGTCGCCCTTCGTGAGCGAGCAGCCGGAGCTCCATCCGCCCGCGGGGAACCCGACGAACGCGCGCGTCTCGATGAAGTCGATCGCGCCGTTGAGGACGTAGACGCTGCCGGACGGGTCGGAGACCGGCGGAAAGAGCCGGAGCGGCGGCTCGCCCTTCACGCGACCCGCGTAGCGAAGCGTCCCCACGTCTCCCGGGGTCGCCTCCGGCGTGCACGATAGCGCGGCCGCCAGGCCGATCAGCGAGGCGAGCGCGATCGTCTTCCGGACACGGGGATCGCCCATCGAACGGGCATCACCCTACCGCAGAGCCGGATCACTGCCCAGCGGTGTAGGTGAGGACGTAGTACGCCCCGTCCTGGCCGTCCTTCTTCTCGAAGTGTTGGCGGTAGACGAGCGGATTGAAGGAGTAGCCGTACACCGTGGCCTCGTTCGCCGGCGTGCCGGGGTCGTCGCGAACGGGGCCGATCTGGCCCGAGAAGCTCGCCGACGTCCCGAGCGTGACGCTGTAGCTCTGATCGAGCCCCCAGTTCGTGTCCTGGCTGAACTGACCGCTCACGATGCCGATGTTGCCGGACACGCTGATGGACCGGCTGTAGTTGAAGGCGGTCGCGTCTGTGTTCGTGGTGCTGTCGTTGACCGTCAAGGTGAAGCCCACCGTCCCGACGTCGCTCGAGCGCGTGACCGGAGGCTTCGGGAAGACGTTGTCCTCCTCCGGGATGGGCTTTCCGTCGAGCGTGACGGGCTCGGCGGAATACGAGGCGACCGTCCCGAGCTTCATCGGGATCTCGATCTTGGGGAGGCGCCCGTCGCCGATCGCGTCGACGAGAGCGTTGTAGCGACGCGACGACCACAGGGAGGTCTCGCCGCCGACGGGGACGTAGGTCGCGAGCGTCTCGGTGTTCGCATCCGAGAGGCGCTCGGGGTCGTCGATCGTGTAGTCGAACCGGTGGTAGCAGCCACCGCCGAGCACGACGCCGCCGCTGTTGTAACCGTCGACCTGGGGCTCCGCCGTGACGGTGTACGAGTTCCCGACGGAGAGGCTGATGTTCTTGCTGACCTGACGCGACGCCGTCGTGGCCATCGTGTTCGAGACGAAGAGGCTCGCCCCAGGGCCGAGACCGACCGCGGCCATCATCCCGGAGACGGGGTTCGGGGGGAGGCCGATGCCTAACCCGAGCGAGAGCGACACCGTCTTCGAGCTGCCGGTGCTCTCCGCCGTCGACGACTCCTCCGTCGTCCCGAGCGTCGCCGACGAGGGGCCCTGCGAGTAGGTCGCGGAGTAGGGCGGGAGCGTGAGGACCGCGATCGGCACGGGAGGACCGACCTCGAGGATAGGCTGCGGCGTCTTCAGGCGGACGAGCGCCGAGCGACCGCTCACGTCTGCCGCGGAGAGACGCTTCGCGCCGGACACGGCCGCCGTGGAGACCTGCTGGACCGCTCCGTTCACCACCTCGGCGACGACGAGCTTCGTGCTCGAGGCGAGGACGCCGATGCGCGGCTTGTTGTCCTGCTTCGTGTACGCGACGTCGAGCGCGTCGTTGGAGACCGTGTAGTCGAGCGGGAGCTCGCCGACCGGCGTGAGCGTCGCGCCTAGCTTGAAGACATGGAGGACGTCGGGATCGGTGAGCCCCTCGGCGGACGCGCCGAAGAGCTCGGCCTTGCCGTCGCCGTCGAGGTCGCCCGCCGCGAGGCTCACGAGGAGCGGCTTCACGGGCTGGGATCCCTTCACCTTGCCGCTCGCTGCGTCGACCACCGAGATCAGGTTGGGGCTGAGGAAGAGCGCCTCGCCGACGCCGTCGCCGTCGACGTCGCCGACCGTCACGTCGGTCGCGGCGACCGCGAGCGTCCCCTTCTTGCAGGACTTTTCGACCGCGTTGCAGACGGCGTAGGCGCCGCCGTCGCCGAGGACGACGATCTCGTCGAGGCCGTCGCCCGTGACGTCGCCCGCCGCGACGCGCTTACCCGCGAACCCGATCGGGAAGGAGACGGGCTCCTTGCCCGGGAACGTGAGGGAGAGGTTCGCCGATCCGGCGATCACGAACGCGACGCCTTCGGGACGCTCGCCCGTGAAGTTGCCGCCCGCGACGTCGGCCGGCGCCGCGCTCACGTTCATCTGGACGCGGTCGGCCGTCACGTAGGGGGAGAGGGCGCGGATGCCGCGCGTGTCGCCCGCGACCATGAGCGCGCGATCGAGGTACGCGTAGCCGTTCACGCCGAGCGGCGGCAGCGAGGCGTACGTGCCGCCGCAGCGCTTCATCTGGCAGAAGCCCTTGCCGCAGGACTCTCCCGACTGGCAGTCCGCGTCGGAGCGGCAGGCGATGACGCCCGCGATGACGCGGGAGCCGGGTCGGTCGGCGTCGTCGACGACGTTGCCGGCGTTCGACGAGCAGCCGACGAGCGCGAGCGTCACGGCGACCCCGAGGCCGCCGAGCGCGCGTGATACCCTGGCCTTCGTGGAGAGACGCATCGTCGCCTTGGTCGCTGGGGCCTGCATGGGGTTCGCGCTCGTCACGGTCGCCTGCGAGGACACGACGCCGAGCGGGGCGGGCGAGCTGCCCGGCGATCGCGGGGGCGTCGTCACGCCGCCGGCACCGAGCGACGCGGGACGCGAAGCAGGCGCGGACGCGGGCGCCGACGCCGCGAGCGACGCGGGCGCCGACGCGGGGAGAGACGCGAGCTGAGGAGTCGAGGGGGGCGCCATGGTCACCGGAAGCGCGCCGACTTGAGGAGGAGCGACCACGACCCCGCCGGGGCGCACTTTCCGTCCCGGCTCTTCACGCGGAACGTGGCGGTGCGGGTGTCGTCGTCGAACCAGTCGTCGCCCCACGTGAGGGTGAGCTCGTCCATGTTCGAGGTCGTGCTCGCCGAGCTCACGAGGGGCGTCGTGCACTCCAGCTTGTCCTCGGCGGGGTTCACGTAAGCGTCGAGGTCGAACTTCGTCCCCGGCGGCGAGACGAGCAGCGCGCGCACGACCATGGGGCGCGTCGAAAAGCTCTGCCGCTCCTCGACGCGGAGCTTCACCCACGTCGTGCAGGTGCCCTGCGTGGCGAACGTCACGATGTCCTTGTCGAAGTCCACGGCCTCGCCCGCCATCGTCCCGAGATCGAACGCGGTCTCGCACGTGTTCTCGGTGGACGGCGCCGGGGGCGCGACGGGGTCCGGCGCGTCCGTGCCGGCGGGCGCAGGCGCCTGGCCTGGCGCCGACTTCGTCGGCTCCCCTTCGAGCGACGACTCCTCGCAGCCCTCGCCCTGACAACCGGTCGCCGGGGCGACCTCGATGCCGTTGCGCGCTTCGTCCTCGCCCCCGCAGGCCGCGAGGCTGATGCCGACGGCCATGATCCCGAAAGCCAGGCAACGCATGGGAAGTACATGAGCACACATCGGACCAAGCGAATTGCGAGCCTAAGCCTCCGGAAGGACACACCATCATCCCGGTGAGGACCCGGATCTGGAGAAGCCACGATCCACCGGAGCCCGTCCAGACGATGGTAGGCTCCGCGCCCGCGCATGGTCGGACGACGGGCGACGAAGGGAGGACACCGGCACGCGCTGGCGCTCGCCCTCGTCACGGGCGCGCTCTCGTTCGCCGGCCCCGCCCGCCGCGCGCATGCCCAGGAGCCTCCGGCCCCGACCGAGGAGGTCTCCGCGCACCCCCGCGCGGCGATCGATCCGCCCGAGGCGAAGCCCGAGCCGTGGTCCTTCAGCCGCCCCCTCGCGTGGCCCGAGGAGTCGACGCGGCTCGACGTCGCCGGCTACGTCCTCCCGCAGTTCCAGCTCGTCTCGTCGCCGAGCGCGCTCCCTCGCGATCGCACCCAGTTCGGCGCGCGCGGGAGCCGCGTCGGCTTCGCGATCCACGGCAACCCCCTCGAGCACTTCAGCTACATCGCGCACATCGTGATCGCGCCCGCGGGCACCGATCGCGTGACGCTCCTCTCGCCGAACAGCACGCCCGCGCTCGGCATCACGCTCCCGACGTCGACGGGCACCGCCGTCGAGGTCGAGGAGGCGACGATCGGCTACCGCCCGGCGCAATGGCTCGAGGTGAAGCTCGGCGCCGTCCGCATGCCCTTCACCGTCGCGCAGACGACGCCCGTCCCGAAGCAGATGTTCCCCGTGCGCGCGCCGCAGACGAGCGAGTTCCAGAGCGGCGCCGACACGGGGCTCGTCACGACGTTCGCCCCGTTCGCGGGGCGCCTCCAGGTCGCCGGCGGCGTCTTCCTCGGCGGGAGCCTCGGCGGCGGCACCGCGAGCCAGACCGTGCGCGGGCCCGCGATGAACGTGCAGGTCTCCGCGCATCCGCTCGGCGCGATGTCGCTCCGCGAAGGCGACCTCGGTCGGAGCCCATTCCGCGTCGCGGTCGGCTTCTCGTCGATCTACCGGCGCGCGAAGCTCCTCGATCAGACCGGCTACGAGACGACGTCGTTCACCGACACGCGCTTCGCCGCCTGGCTCCGCGCGCAGGTCGCGGGCGTCTACGTGCAAGGCGAGCTCTTGAAGCGCCTCCGCACCGACGATCTCTCCGGCCGTCCGAGCGTGTCCGAGGGCGCGTACGTCCAGGCGTCCTACTTCCAACCGCTGAGCACGAAGATCGCGATCGGCCCCGTCGGCCGCGCGGGCGTCGTCACGACGGACATCGGCTTCCAGCCCCGCACGTACACGTCGTTCGAGGGCGGGCTGGCGCTCTTCCCCCGCGCCGACGGGCCGGAGCCGGAGCGCCTCCGCATCCTCGTCGAGTACCTGCATGCCGAGCTCTCCCCCTTCGCGGAGCTGCAGCGCGAAGGTCTCGTGCAGCTGCAGCTGGAGTTCTGATGATGGCCCTCCTCCCCCTCTCCAAGCGCGCGCTCGTCCTCGGATCTCTCCTCACGCTCTCGTTCGCGTGCGCGAAGAAGGCGAGCGAGCCGGTGACGCCGCCCGCACAGGCCACGCCTTCTGGCACGCCGCGCTTCGACGGCATCTACGCGGCGAAGGTCGAGAGCAAGGGAGGCGCGGCAGCCGCGGCGCTCCAGCCCGGCGGCGGCGCGACGGGCGTGGACCTCCTCCGCTTCACGAAGGACGGTCGCGTGCAGAGCCTCAGCGTCGCGTCGGCCGCGGCGCTCGAGGCCGCGGTGAAGGCGCTCCTCGCGGGCACCGACAAGGCGGCCACCGGCACCTATGCCGTGAAGGACGGCGTCCTCCGGTTCACGCTGACGAGCAAGCAGGGATCCGTCGAGTACGCCGGCGGCGTGAAGGACGACGCGCTCTCGGTGCGCTGGCACAGCACGATCAACGACGCGACGGTCGAGGAGACCTTCCAGTTCGTGAAGGTCGAGGGCGACGACGTCCCGGGCGCGACGGGCGACGTCCCCGACAAGACCCCGCCCGACGACGCGAGCGACGGCGGCGCGCCAGCCCCCGCGCCCGGCACCGTCCCGCCCGAGGCCGCGCTCGTCCCGCAGGGACAGAGCTGGGGGTGCTTCCGCGCGCCGGTCGTGAACACGTCGCGCTGCGAGCGCACGATGCAGGCGTGCGAGGCGGCCTACAAGGAGGCCTCCTCCGCGCGCCCGGACCTCAAGCTCACGAAGTGCGCGAAGCGCGCGACCGCGTTCTGTCACACGGTGCAGAAGCGCGGCTCCGGACGCGGGAGCGGCTTCTGCTACCAGAGCGAGGACGAGTGCAAGGCGGGCGCGTCGGGGTTCGAGGGGCCCGACCTCGTCATCTCGTCGTGCGGGAAGTTCTGACGCGTCACTTCCCGAGGGCGCGGCCGAAGAAGCCGACCTTCGGGCGCGGGACCTCGGGCGCGGCGGGCGCGTGCTGCGCGACCGCGGGCCGAGGCGGCGCCTGCTTGGCGAGGAAGTCCTGGACGGGCTTTTTCATCATCGTCGAGAGGACGTCGACGCGCTTCGACGGCTCGATCTTGCGCTCGGCCCCGAGGACGAATCCGTGGTCGGCGCCCGGCAGCTCGACGATCTCGACGGCGCCGGCGTTCGCAGCCGCGAAGCGCCGCGCGTAGTGGATGGAGACGGCGTCGTCCTCCGTCCCGTGGAGCACCAGCGTCGGGCGCTTCACGTTGCGCTCGAAGCCCGGCTCGTCGTGCTTCGCGAGGTCCCGCATCGTCTGGAAGTACGAGAGCTCCCCGGCGGCCTCCTTGACGAGCTTCTTGTCGCCGCGCGCCTGCGCGACGGCGAGGTTCCGCGAGAGGAACTTCTGCACCTCGGCGAGCTTCGCCTCCACGACCTCCGGCGCGGGCAGCTCGCGCTCGCCCGTGATGCGCTTCCAGTACGACTGGAGCATGTTCACCGACGGCGCCAGCGCGACGACGCTCTTCACCTTCGCCTCGGGGTACTCGGACGCGAGCTTCAAGGCCGCCTTGCCGCCGAAGCTGTGGCCCATCAGCGTGACGGGGCCGGGCTCGGCGTCGATCGCCTTCCGCGCGCGCGCGAGCTGGTCGCTCATCGTGTGGAGCCCCTGGCGCGGGCGCATCCAGATCGCGACGACGCGGACCGCGGGGCTCCCCTCCGCCGGCGTCAAGAGCTTCTGGACGAAGTCGTCGCTGTGGCGCGGGTCGCCGCCGAGGCCGTGCATGTAGATGATGGTGGAGGCGGGCTCGCCGCGTCCGAGGTGGAACGTGACGGGCGCCTCGCCGAGGTCCTCCGCGGTGAGCGGCGCGGGGGCCGGGCCGCGCGCCGTGTCGGCGGACGCCGTGCCCGCCACGGCGAGGAGCAAGCCCGCGCACGCGACGGCGAGGGCCCGCGCGATCATCGCGCGAACCGCTGGTTCGGGTTCTGGCCGAGGCCTTCCTGCTTCGGACCGAAGAGGCCGATGCCGACGACGCGCTCGTTGCCGCTCGTCTCGAACGAGCGCTGGAGCGAGTACGGATCACCCGACGACGGGATCCCGATCACGCGGGCGACGGACTCGCCCTTCTCGCCGATCGGCATGTCGCACCACGCCGAGGCGCAGTTGAAGTACGGCACGCCGAGCGAGTTCTTGATCCGACCGTTCTCCCACTTCGGGCCGGCGAGGTGCTCGGGGCCCTCCTCGGCGTAGATGCCCGCGATGCGCGCGCGCATGTTCGCGGCCTCCTCCGGCGTGAGCTGGATGAGCGCGCCGAACATGCGCTTGTCCGACAGCCGCAGGCGATCCGCCCACGGGCGCATGCGCCAGTTGTTCGTCCCGTTGATGTACTGGAAATGGATGTATTTTCCCTCGAAGTGCCCGAGCGTGTGCTGGACGCCGTCGATGAGCATGATCTGCATGATGCCGCTGCCGGGCGTCGAGAGCGGCTCGATCGCCTGGAGGTGCTGACCCGTGTGCGGGTTGTAGACGACCTTCCCGCTCGGCGCGACGAAGTGCGGGATGTTCGCCTGCTTCGCCGTCTCGAGGAGGGCGGCCTTCGTCTGCGCGGGAGTCCGCATCGCCGGCGCGCGGGGGGCCTGCGCCTGCGCGGCGGGCGCGTGCGGCGCCGGAGCCTGGGGATGCGGCTGGGCGTTCGCCGTCCCGACGAGCCCGAAGAGGCCGAGTGCGAGCGTGAGAGCGGTGGTGCGGAAGGAGATCTTCACTGTGTCCTCTTGGGCTTCGATGGCGGCGGGGAGTCAGTTACGGGCGGGGATCGCGGGGACCTGGATGACCTCCGCCGGCGTGTTCGGCGGGATCGAGTCGAGGATCTCCCGCTGCTGCTCGGGGGTGATGAGCTGGCCCTGCGCCGCCGCGTTGGCGAGCGCGGCGCGCATGCCCGCAGGAGCGCGGAGGATGGAGGGGTGCACCGAGCGCGTGAGCGCGGCGAGCTGCTTCTGGGAGACCTTACCCTGCGCGAGCGCGTCCTTGCCGAGCGCCTCGCGGTGGAACGGGTGGGCGACGAGGAGGATGTTGTAGACGCGGTCGGCGTCGGCGACGTCGCGGAGCTTCTTCGTCGCGCCCCACTCCGTGACGACGTGGTCGACGAAGTGGGACGGCGTCGTGACGTTCTTGCTCGAGAGCTTCGACACGATCGTCGAGCCGCCGAACTTGTTGAGCGAGCGGAGCGCGAGGACGGCCTTGCCGTCCTTCGCCATCGAGGCGCCCTCCATGAAGTTCACCTGGCCGCCCGGCGCGCTGACGACGCGACCCTCGAGCTCCTCGCCGTTCGTGTTGCCGGTGATGTCGACCTCGAGCGCCGTGTTGACCGCCACCATGCGCTTCTGCTGCGCGACGACCTTCGGGTCGTTGACCGTCGAGCTCGACTCGATCTTGAGCGCGGGGTTGTCGTGGGCGACCTGGTAGAGGAGCGGCGAGCCGTGGACGAAGCTGACCGTCGCCTCCCGCGCGGCGGGCTTGTGCTCGCGCGCGATGGTGTCGATGAGCCAGTCGGAGCCCATCTCGCTCCAGATGCGGAGCTTCTTGTCCTGCATCGCGCGGCCGATGTCGCTCAGCGCGGCGCCGATGCCGACCTGGAGCGTCGAGCGCCTGCTGTTCGGGACGAGGCTCGCGACGTTGTCCGCGATGGTCCGCTCGATGACGGTGACGGGGGCCTGCTGGAGCGCCGGGACCGCCTCGTTGCTCTGCACGACGGCGTGGAGCTTCGCGTAGGGGATGGTGTTCGAGCCGCGCGTGAAGGGGACGTTCGGGTTCACCTGCGCGATGACCTTGCCGCCGCGGGCGAGGACCTGGTTCACGGCGAGCATCGTGAGGTCGCCCGTGGTGCCGAGGCTGACGAGCCCCTCGGCGTTCGGCGGGCTGACGCGGACGACGACGGTGTCGAAGTCGAACTCGCCCTTCTCGATGCGCTCGCCGAGGCTGTGGAGGTTGTCGCGGATGCGCGTCGCCGTGCCGGTCGTCGCCGCGTCGCGGCTCGTGGCGGACACGAAGAAGAGGTTGTGGTGGTACTTCTCGTTCGGCTCGAAGTGCTCCTGCGGGAGCATCGTCGCCATGTAGAACCCGTCGACCTTCTTGTTGCCGTTCACCGCCGCGGTGCGGATCTCCCGCGCGAGATCCTGCGGGGTGCTCGCGAGGGTGCCGTAGAAGATGCGCTTGCCGGCCATCTTCGCGGCGTCCTGGACGGAGACGACCTTCGGGCCGG
>JALHPN010000246.1 GCA_022842465.1 Polyangiaceae bacterium
CTTCCGATCTCCGGGAGCACGACGGACACCTTCGTCGGCGCCTCGCCGCCGCCCGCTTCCATGCCGCGGAGCACGCGCACGACCCCGTCGGTGTGGAGCGCCGTCGTCGCATCGGCGACCGCCGGCGCGTCGCCGCTCGGCGCTCGCTCGCGTCTGGCGTCGTCCGCCGTGGGCTCGATCTGGACCTTCGGGTCGCTGTCGTACGCCTTCAGCACGAGCCGCGTGATGCGCTCGAGGCCGTCGAAGACCCCGTCTCCACGCGTCGCCACCGTTCCGAGGGACGGCGCGCCGAGGCGGTTGTAGCGGCGATCGAGGTCCTCGAGCGACACGAGGTCACCGAGGTCGCGCTTGTTCCAGTGGAACGTGTGCGGGACCTCCTCGAGCCTCCGGTTGTGATCGGCCAGGTTCGCGTGGAGATCGTCGAGCGATTCCTGGTTCATCTCCATGCGACCGGACTGCGAGTCGGCGACGAAGACGACGCCGTCCGCGCCGGACAGCACGAGCTTCCGGGTCGCGGCGTAGTAGACCTGCCCGGGGACGGTGAAGAGCTGGAGCCGCACCGCCATGCCCCGCACGCGCGGCAGGCGGATGGGGAGGAAGTCGAAGTAGAGCGTGCGGTCCGTCGGCGTCGCGAGCGACACCATCTTCCCGCGGTGCTCCGGACGCGTGGCGGCGTGGATGTACTGGAGCGTCGTCGTCTTTCCGCCGAGCCCGGGCCCGTAGAACACGAGCTTGAACACCAGCTCCCGCGTGTGCGGGTTGACCGACGCCATCGTTGGCGAGGATACATGACGGCGCGGTAGGGTCCTCGTCCTTTCGGGCGACCACCTCACGAAGGAGAGCATCGTGCGCGGCTTCGTCGATCTCCACTGCCACTGGATCGCGGACATCGACGACGGCGCTCGGTCGGTCGAGGACGGCCTCGCGATGCTGCGGGGCCTCCGCAGGGTCGGCTTCGACGTCGTCGTCGCGACGCCCCACATGCGCCCAGGCATGTTCGACAACGACAGGGCCGTGCTCCTGTCCGCCTTCGCGCGGATGGCACCTCACCTTGCCAGGGCGCCGGCAGGAGAGCTCCCCGACGTGCACCTCGCGAGCGAGCACTTCTTCGACGACGTCGTCTTCGCGCGGCTCGTCCGAGGGGAAGGGCTCCCCTACCCGCACGTGCCTCGCGGCGGCGGGGGCCCGGCGCGGCCGAAGCGAGGGGTGCTCGTCGAGCTCCCGCCCCAGGCGTTCCCTCCTCAGCTCGCGCATCGGCTCTTCGACCTCGGGCGGGCCGGGCTCCGTCCCGTCCTCGCGCACCCCGAGCGCTACCAGCCGGTGTGGAAGGACGATCGCTGCCTCGATCCGCTCCTCGACGCGGGCGCCGCGCTCCTCCTCGACGTCTGCGCCCTGGTCGGGAAGTACGGCCGGGCGGCGCAGAAGGCGGCCGAGAAGCTCCTCGACGACGAGGCCTACGAGGCCGCGTGCTCGGACGCCCACCGTCCGGCCGACGTCGACGTGGTGGCGGAGGCGATCGCGGCGCTCGAAGAGCGTGTCGGCCGCGCGGAGGCGGAGCGCCTCCTCGGGGACGGACCGCGGGGTCTGCTCGCCGGCGGGTGAGGCCCCTCCGGGCGAGCAAGGGGGCCTCCGGGCCGGCAGCCCGTGGTACAGATCGTGGCCATGGAACGGATCGCCGTCGTCGGTCTCGGTTACGTAGGTCTCCCGGTCGCGCTCGCGTTTGCACGCAAGTTCCCGGGGTCCATCGGCTTCGACATCCACGAGGAGAAGGTCCGCGAGCTCGCGCGCGGCTACGACCGGAACCACGAGGTGTCGAAGGAGGAGCTCGACGCGACCTCCCTCGTGATGACGAGCGATCCGGCCAAGCTCGCGACGGCCACGTTCTTCGTCGTCGCCGTCCCCACGCCCGTCGACGAGAACAAGGTCCCCGACCTCACGCCCGTCGTGAAGGCGTCGGAGACCGTCGGCAAGATCCTGAAGAAGGGTGACGTCGTCGTCTACGAGTCGACGGTCTACCCGGGCGTGACGGAGGACATCTGCGGGCCCGTCCTCGCCAAGGTGTCCGGGCTCGATCGGAAGGACTTCAAGCTCGGGTACTCGCCGGAGCGGATCAACCCCGGCGACAGGGAGCACACCCTCGAGCGCATCACCAAGGTGGTGTCCGGAGAGGACGCCGAGACGCTCGAGCGCGTGTCCGCCGCGTACGGCGCGATCGTGGACGCGGGCGTCCACCGCGCACCGTCGATCAAGGTCGCCGAGGCGGCAAAGGTCATCGAGAACACGCAGCGCGACATCAACATCGCGCTCATGAACGAGCTCGCGATCATCTTCGACCGGCTCGAGATCCGCACGGCTGACGTGCTCGCCGCGGCGGGGACGAAGTGGAACTTCCTCAAGTTCCGCCCGGGCCTCGTCGGCGGTCACTGCATCGGCGTCGACCCGTTCTACCTCACGACGAAGGCGCAGCAGCTCGGCTACCAGCCCGAGGTGATCCTCGCGGGCCGCCGCATCAACGACAACATGGGGCGATACGTCGCCCAGCGCGTCGTGAAGATGCTCGTCAACGCCGACGTTCCCGTGAAGGGTGCCCGGGTCGGCATCCTCGGCCTCACCTTCAAGGAGGACGTGAACGACATCCGGAACAGCAAGGTCCCGGACATCATCCACGAGCTCCGCGAGTTCGGCGTCAACGCGATGATCCACGACCCTTACGCGAACGCGGCGGAGACGCACCACGAGTACGGGCTCGAGCTCTCGTCGCTCGAGGAGATGCGCGCGCTCGACGGGCTCGTCTTCGCGGTGGCGCACAAGGAGTACCTCGCGATGGGCGAGGAGAAGATCCTGGCGGCGGTGCGTGACGGTGGGGTCGTCGCGGACGTGAAGAGCGCGCTCGATCCGGCGAAGGTGAGCCGGCGGATTCGCTATTGGTCGTTGTAGGGTCGCTGCGGGGCTTGGTGACCTGCGAGGGCGGCTTCGGCCCGGAGGCCCTCTCGCCTGCGCGATGAGGTCGCGGTCGTGCGGATCGCGGGAGTCGTTCCGCCCAGGGGCCTCCCCCCCAAACCATTTCGAGTGACCTGGCGGGTCGTGCCACGGACCCGAGGATGGGTTCCGAGCTGGTGACGCGGTTTGGGGCCCCCGAGTAGGTCGGCCCCTCGTCACGCCGTTCTATGCTTCGACTTCGTTTCTCCGCTCCTTTTCGCTTGGCGAGAGGGCCTCCGGGCCTGCGCCGCCTGTGCCAGCCGGAGCCCGGTGGCGACCGGAGGAGCGCGCGCGCCCCGAGGGCGTGGACGGGATTTCTTCCGCCCGCTCTCGCCTTCCCCGCACCCGGGGGGCGGGTGGGACTGCGCTGGGCGTGGGTCATGCTATAGAGGCTTGCCCTTTTTGGCGGACGGTGTCCGACTCGGGCCCACACCCTTATCGTGATGCACGACAACTCCTCGGATTCGAAGGGATTTCTTCGGCGCCACGCTGCGAAGCTGGTCGCCTCTGCCGTCATCACGGTGGGAATCGTATTCACACTCCAGAAGGGGGGGCTGACACTGCTGCCAGAGGGGGGGGACTTCGCGCACGTCCGGTTCTGGACGCTGCCGCTCTACCTGCTGACGGTGGTGGCGATGAGCTACTTCCGCGCGATGCGGTGGCGCTACCTGCTCCGCTCGTTCGCGGACGTGCCGCGCCGGCGCGTGCTCGCCGTGTCGTGGATCGGGTTCGCGGCGATCCTCCTCCTTCCGTTCCGCATCGGGGAGATCGTTCGGCCCTTCATGATCCGGGAGCGCGGGAAGGTGTCGGCGTCGTCCGCGACGGGCACCGTCGTCGCCGAGCGCGTCGTCGACGGTCTCTACCTCTCGATCGTGCTCGCGATCGCGCTCGTCTTCGTCCCGACGATCGACCCGCTTCCGGCGCAGGTCGTGGGCCTCAAGGTGTCGGTCTCGCAGGTCCGCGCGAGCGGCTTCGTGATGCTCGGCGTCTTCACGGCGGCGTTCATCACCATCGGCGTCTTCTACTTCGCGCGCGACTTCGCGCGGCGGCTCACCCTCGCCGTCTTCGGCGTGGTGTCGAAGCGCCTCGGCGAGAAGCTCGCCGACATGGCCGAGAAGCTGGCGAACGGGCTCCACTTCATGGGGCGCGCGCGGGATGCGATCCCGTTCCTCCTCGAGACGACGGCCTACTGGGGGCTGAACGCGCTCGGGATGTGGCTGCTCGCGTGGGGCTGCGGCGTCGTCCACGCCGACGGGTCGGCGATCACGTTCGGGGAAGCCTGCGCCCTGATGGGCATGCTCGGCGTGACGATCCTGATCCCCGGCCCGCCGGGGCTGCTCGGCGTCTTCCAGGCGGGCGTCTACGCCGGCATGACGATGTACTTCCCGACGAGCGTCGTGACCGGGGCGGGCGCGGCGTACGCGTTCCTCATGTACGGCATCCAGCTCGTCTGGACCGTGGCCGCCGCCGGGTTCTTCCTCGTCGGCGATCGCAACGCGATGAAGGCGCTCCGCGCGTCGCCCGGGCTCGGCGCCTCCGAGCCGCCGCCGTCGGCTTCGTTCGGCGAGGGGTCGCCTCGCACGGACGCGATCACCGACGACGACGTCGACGCCCTCCGGGCCTCCAGCGCCGGCTGAGAACTTGGCCGACCCGCGCGCGCGCCGCTAGAAGCAGGGGCGATGCGCTGGGATCGGATCCGGGCCTTGGTGTGCGCCGCTGTGATCGCGACGGGCGCGTGCGTCGCGCTCGCGCCGGAGGGCTTTGCTGCGGCGAAGGGCGCTTACGAGTCGAGCTACGGGTTCGATCGGACGTGGAACGCGGGGCTCCGGCTCGTCCGTGTCGACATGCAGCTGAAGGTCACCGAGAAGGACGAGGCGAACGGCTACCTGCTCTTCGACTACACGTCGCCGGAGAGCCGGGGAAAGTCGGTGCCCGGCTCGATGGAGTTCGTGAAGACGAAGGACGGCGGCGCCGTGCGCGTGGTCGTGCAGATCCCGCAGATGCCCGGGTACCACGAGCAGGTCCTCGTCGACGCGCTCGCGCGGAAGCTGCGCGCGGAGTACGGGGACCCGCCGAAGCGCCCCGCGCCGGAGAAGGCGCGGGACGCAGGAGCGGCGGCGAGCGACGCGTCCAGCGGCGAGCCCTGAGTCTTCAGGAGCCGGCGACGGCGCTGCCGGTCGACGACGGCGCCGGCGTCTTCACGGTCGCTGCCGACGGCGACGTCCCGCCCGCCTTCGCAGGCGCCTTCGCCGCGCTCGGCGCGTCGGGGCTGTCGGCGCAGCAGCGGAAGCCGATCTGGTAGAAGACGAACTGCTCGTAGTGCGCCGTCGTCATCGGACGGCAGCGGTTACGCACCGGACCCCAGTAGCCGCCCTTGAGGCCGCTCTTGTACGGGACGCCCGACTCGTTCACCACCCACTCGTCCACGTTGCCGGTCATGTCGAACGCGCCGTAGGGGCTGACGCAGGACTCGCGCGAGCCGCTCGCCTCACCCTGCCAGAGGCGCGCGACCTCGGCGTCCCGCGTCGCGGGGTTCGCCATGGCCTTCTCGTTCACGTCCGGATGCGGCTTGTCGACGTTGCAGGCGCCGTCGGTGCGCTCGTAGCCGTACGGGTACGGGAGGCGCTCCTGGCCTTCGCACGCGAGCGTCCACTCGCTGTCGCCGCAGAGCCGCTTGCCGACGGCCTTGCAGGAGTCCGCCGCCTCGTACCAGGTCTTCATCACGACCGGCTTCGCGCCGAGCTTGTTCGGCCACTCGTAGCGGTCCATGCAGAACTTCTTGTGGGTCGTCTTGCCCTGGCAAGGGCCGGTCGGCGCGAACTCGGCGCAGCGACGGGGGACCGCGCCCTCCGGGTCGATCCACTTCAGGCACTTCTGCTCGACCTCGGGGCAGTAGTCGCCCTCGACCTCGACCATGTCGGCGGGGCAGCTGCCCGTCGTGCCGATCTCCGCGGTGGCGACGTTCTTCAGGCCCGCGTTGGCGAGGGCCTCCGTGGGGGCGGACGCCGCGCTCCGAGATGGCGCGTCGGCCTTCTCCTCGGCGCGAGGCTCGGGGCCCCCCGCCTGGGCGTCGGCCCCGGCCGACGGTCCCATGACCATGAAGAGCGTGGCAGAGACGACGAACAGCGATCCGACCTTCGCGCGTTTCATGTTCCCCATCCGCCTTCCACGAGGCCTCGCGGCCTCGGCACCCAAAAACCACGTCGGGTACGTCCAGGTCTCAAGCAAGCGGCTCGCCAACACCTTCATGCGTCACGCGGGCACACGGGGACACCTCGTCGGGCGTCCGACGAGGACGCGCGACGACGCGCTTCCGGCGATCCGCCCTCGAGGACCGAGCGCGGCGCGTCTCCAGCGAGCCGAGAGAAATCGTACGAAGTCCGATCCTTCGCCGTCACGTTTCCGGAGCAGACTTCGCTCGCGCCCCGGAAATCCCGCGCTCTCCGCGATCGGCTCGCGCCACGAACGACGACACGGCGATGACGTCGGCGTCACGCGCGTGGCGCCTTGCCGACAGGAAACCACCTACGCACCCTCGGTCGCTACGCGCGTCCGTCCCTTCGCTACGCGCGCGCTACCGACGTTCAGCGGTCGGTCGGGCGCACAGGATCGCGAGCGCTCCATCGAGGGGAAACGGCTCCCCAGCCTCCTCGAGACCCACGCCCGCCGCGCACCCGTGGAGGCACGCGCCGACGACGCGGGACGGCCGGCCGCCGCCCTCGCAGAGCCGGAGCATTCCGCCACGACAGGACATCCCTTGCACGCTGCACACGTCCACCTCGCCGAGCTCCGCCGGGAGCGCGGGCCGCGCGATCGGCGCGAGGGGGCGACAGAGCTGCGTCCGCGCGACGTCGCCCGTCGCGAGCACCTCGAGCCCGTCGACGACGCAGCCGGACGCGCACACGCCGACCTCGAGCCAGGGACAGACGCACCCTCCCCCGGCCACCTTCTCCGGAGATCCGCAGGGGTGCGGGAGGTGCGCGAGCACGGACACCTCGAGCCGCCCCACGGTGCAGCGGGCGAGGCCGTCCGAGCAGTCCGTACCGCCGAGATCGGGACGGCGCGATCCGCCAGGGCCGCCGCCCCCGAGGCCGGGGGACTCCGTCCCCGGTGCCCCCGTGGTCAGACCCTGGAGCCCCTCTTCGACGCCGCGTCGCGTGACACACCCGCGCTCACATGCGGGCAGCGCCGTGGCCGAGGCGAGCGCCAGCGCGAACGCCCGCCGCGCGGTCACGGCTCGATGCCGAGAGAGCCCACGATGTTCGTCGACCCGTCGGGGAAGTCGAGCTTGAGGCCCAGGTCCGTGATCGTCCCGTCGTCGGCGAAGGCGAGCTGCCGCACGGCGAGGACCTCGGCGACGAGGACGCGCCCCTTCAGCTTGCCGCGGTCGATGAGCTTCGGGTTCGACGGGATCTCCGTCTTGCCGCCCTTCGTGACGATCTCGGCACCGACGGTGAAGGGGGTCGCGTCGTTCGCCGCGTCGTACTTCACGACGCGGAGCGCGTCCTCGCCGTCCGAGTTGAGGAGCAGCATCGCGTTGCCCCACGGGGACATGACGACGGCGCCCGGGTTCGGCGTCGCGATGGTCGCGCGCTTCGACATGTCGGAGAGCGCCACGGGGGCCATGCGGCTCCCCTTCTGGAACCCGTTGTCCGTCACGAGGGCGAACTTGCCGTCGTTCGTGATCGCCACCGACGACGCGATCGCCTCCTCGTCGTCGAAGACGGCCCCGCTCGCGAGGCGCTTCGGGGGCGACTGCGCGAGGTCGAGGCGATGGATGTACGAGCCGGCCGGCGAATCGCCCGCCTTGTAGCCCACCAGCACGGCGCGCTCGGGATCGCCGGGGAGGAGCTCCATCGCGTGCGCGGTGCCGCCCGTGATCACGAGGCCCTCCTCGGTGAGCGATCCGTCGCAGCCGATCCGCATGCGGTGGACGCCGCCCCCGTTCTTCTCGACGTTCGGATCGAGGACCCACAGCGTCTGGCCGTCCTTCGAGACGACGAGCTTGCCGGAGGAGAACTTCCCCGTGAAGGCCTCGTGGACGACCTTCACCTTGCCCGCGTCGTCGAAGGAGAAGACGCCGATGGTGCTGTCGTCCTGGGCGACGAACCCGACCTTGCCGTCGGGGGTGAAGACGATGTCCGAGTACGCGGGACGCATCTCGAAGGTCTGGCCGGTCTTCGACAGGACGCCCTCGGCGGAGAGCTCGAGGACCTCGAACGTCTTCGCCTTGCCGCTCTCGAGGAACGGGTGGGAGACGACGACCTTCCGCGCGTGATCGTCGGGCTTCGGCGCGCGCGGGCACGCCGTCGGCTTCGGCGCGGCGTCGAGGTCGGGCCCCTCCACGCCCCCGTCCGCGCGCGACGTGATCCCCGCGTCGTCCGGGGCGCCCGGCGGCGCGGCGCCGCTGTCGTCGCTGCACGCGCCGAGCGCCGCGAGGACGGAGGAGGAGAGCGCGGCGAAGAGAGGCCTCTGGCGAAGCATCCAGCGCTCTTGTGCCTGCCGGGGGCGCGCGTCAATCCGTCCGCTGGGCCCGTCCACCGACGCGACCGGCGGCGGCATCCTCCTCGACCTCGCCGACCGCCTGCTCGATGGCGTCCTCGGAGGCGCCCGCGGCAGCGATCCTCTCGAGCGCCACGCGGACCTTCGGCTCCGCGCTCGCCTCCGCGGCGACGCGGATCCTCGGAAAGTCCGCCCGCCTACGCGCGAGCACGACGGCCGCGCCGAGGCGCGCCCAACGCGACGACGACGTCTCGAGCACACGCGCGAGGTCGTCCTCGCCAGCGGCGACCGCGCTCCGGTAGTCGTTGCCGACGCGCACGGCGAGCCCGGCGAGCCATTCACGCACGGGTACATCGGCCGGCCGAGCGAGCGCCTCCTCGAGGGCGACGAGCTCACCGGTCGCGGCCGCCGCGTTCATGGCGACGAGCTCGTTCACGCGCGCGACGATCTCCTCGTGTGTGTCGACCTCGAGCTCTGGCGCCGGGCCGAACGTCCGCTTCTCGGCCGCAGCGAGCACGACCGGTCCCTCCGTCGTCCGGAGGACGAGCGCTCTCTCCCCGTCCCTCTCGATCCCCAGGATTCGATCTCGGGGAACGAACCTCGTGGAGAAGGCCGACCGCACGAGCACTCCGTCCGCGCCGATGCGGACGCGCCCCGCCTCGAACAGGGTGCCGAGCGCAGACCCGGCCAACCGCGCAAAGGCGATCAAGAAGATGAGGGTCGGAGGCCAGAGCGCGAAGACCACCACCGCGAGGGTGACGACACCGGCGATCGCGAACGAAAGGTTCTTCGTCGTCCGGAAGGGCATTGCCACGCCGAACGTCCGCGCCTGGTGCGCCAGATCGAGCTCGAGCGCCGCGAGGAGCGCCTTGCCCGTGGCATCGTCTGGGACCTCGACGCGGATCGTCCGCTCCCCGTCGATCACGACCGCCGGCGACGAGCTCTGGCCGACGCGGCGCAGGTAGCCGTCTCGCATCCCGGCTCGGGCGTAGAGCGTTCCGTCGACGACGAGACCGTTCGACGTGGCGGAGAGCCTGCTCGGCAAGCGTCGGCTCTGGAGCTGGCTGGCGATGATGGAGCCGAAGAGCGCCATGAAGGCCGCGATCCCGAAGGGTCGCCACGCGGGTGACACGACCGAAGCCAGCGTCGCGACCAGCGCGAGCATCGCCGCGCCCGCCCGTAGCATGCGCACCCTCGCCGAGGGACTGACCGTCGCGCGTGCTTCCAGGTCCACGACGCAAGGCTAGTCGAATCGATCGCCGTGTCACGCATGCGCGACCCAAGCCGACGACCGCCAGGACCGTGAGGAGCCCCGCGCAGAAGAAGGGCGCCCCGGGAAGACGTACGCAAACCTTCTCGACACCGGGATGATGAGTCGCGACGACCACGCTACCCCGTCTGGGCGCGGCCGCAGAGAACGCAGTCGATGTCCATCCCGATGCGCCCGGCGCGGCCTTCCTCGGTCAGCACCCACGGCCTCACGACGAGAGGCGGCTTGTGCCTCATGTGCTGCGCATGGCCGCAATCGAGATCGACGACCCAGTCGCCGACCTCGTCCTGGTGGAGCCCCACGATGATGCGCCGCATGCCCGACGCTCTCTACCACCGTCCCGCACAAAGCCGCGAAGCCGACCCCCTTGGAAGGGGCCGGCTTCGAGTCGGTTTCTCGCGCGCTCAGCTCTCGATGAACGACTTCAGCTGCTTCGAGCGGCTCGGGTGGCGGAGCTTCCGGAGGGCCTTCGCCTCGATCTGCCGGATGCGCTCGCGCGTGACCTCGAAGTCCTGACCGACCTCCTCGAGGGTGTGGTCCGACTTCTCGCCGATGCCGAAGCGCATGCGGAGGACCTTCTCCTCGCGCGGCGTCAGCGTCTTCAGGACCTTGCGCGTCTGCTCCGCGAGGTTCGAGTTGATGACGGCCTCGGCGGGCGACACCACGCTCTTGTCCTCGATGAAGTCGCCGAGATGCGAGTCCTCCTCCTCGCCGATCGGGGTCTCGAGCGAGATGGGCTCCTTCGCGATCTTGAGGACCTTGCGGACCTTGTCGAGCGGGAGCTCCATCTTCTCGGCGATCTCTTCCGGCGTCGGCTCGCGGCCGTACTCCTGGACGAGGTAGCGCGAGGTGCGAATCAGCTTGTTGATCGTCTCGATCATGTGGACCGGGATGCGGATCGTCCGCGCCTGGTCGGCGATCGCGCGGGTGATCGCCTGACGGATCCACCACGTCGCGTACGTCGAGAACTTGTAGCCCCGCTTGTACTCGAACTTGTCGACGGCCTTCATGAGGCCGATGTTCCCCTCCTGGATGAGGTCGAGGAACTGGAGACCGCGGTTGGTGTACTTCTTCGCGATCGAGACGACGAGACGGAGGTTCGCCTCGACGAGCTCCGACTTCGCGCGCTCGGCGAGGCTCTCGCCGCCGCGGATCTGGTCGTAGGTCTCGCGGAGGACCTTCACGTCGAGCTGGAGCTCCTCTTCGACCTTCTTCAGGTTCTTGAGGGACGCCGTGTGGTTCGCGAGGACCTCCTCGGGGAGGATGCCGAACTTGCGCTTGAACTTGCGCTCGCCGTTCGCGTCGCCCTTGGCGGCGCGCGCCTCCTTGCGGAGGAGATCGCGGTCGACGCCGGTGCGTTTCTCGAGCTCGGTCGAGCCGCTCTCGGCGCGCTCCACCTTCTGGATGAGCGAGCGGAGCTTGATGACGATCTTGTCGATCGTCTTCTTGTTGAGGCGCATCTCCTCGAGCGTCTCGACGAGCTTGTTCTTGTTGCCCTCGATCTCCGCCTCGATGCCCTTCTTGCGGCTCTGGGCGCACGTCTCGAGCTGCGCGTTGAGATCGGTCGTCGACTTGTCGAGGTGACGGACCTTGTCGATGAGGCGGAGGATGCGGCGGTCGGCCTCCTCCTCGTCGAACTCGGCGTTCTCGTCGTCGGCGTCGCGGATGATCTCCTTGACGCGAATCTTGTGCTTCCGGAGCTTGTCGCCGAGATCGATGATCTCGCGGACGGCGACCGGCGAGTTGAGGATGGCGCCGAGCACCATGAGCTCACCCTGCTCGATGCGCTTCGCGATCTCGACCTCTCCCTCACGCGTGAGCAGCGAGACGCTGCCCATCTTGCGGAGGTACATGCGGACCGGGTCGTTGGACTTGGAGTAGTAGCTCCCGTCGTCCTCTTCCTTCTCGGCCTGGCGCGGAACGGCCTTGTGCTCGGCAGCCTGCTCTTCGACGATGCGCTTCGGAGCGATCTTCACCTGCGTCGCGGCGTCGACGATCTCGATGTCCTCGTCGCCGAGGGCGCCCATCACGTCGTCCATCTGATCGGACACGATGTCCTGGGGCAACGACTCGCTGACCTCGTCGTAAGTCATGAACTTCGACGACTTCGACCCCCCGTCGCCGTCGAGCTTCCCATCCTTGCCGTGCCCATGCCCGTTGCCGCTGCCGCTGCCGTTCCGGTTCTTGTTCGCCATCGTGGATTCTTTCCGCTGCTGCTGGCGCCCGGTGCGAAAGACCGTCGGCTACTCCCGACTCGCCCTCTGCGTCCGTGCTTCGTTCCCGGTGCCGAAAGACTGTTTCAGGCCCTGCGCGTCGCGCTCCCCGCGCCCCCTCGCCGGCCACTGCGAGACCTCGCGCGCGCGAGCCCTCGACCTCCGAACGTTGCTCCTACCTCCTCGATACTCCTCGTTCCTCGCGTCACGGCTTCAGACCGTGCTTCGCACGCAGTCGCTCCGCCGCCTCTCGCAATAGCTCCGTCTTGGACTCGAAATCTCCTTGAGGCCGCTCCGCGTCGCGGGCGATCCGAGCTGCTTCTTGCGAAAGGAGCAGCCTCTTTAGCTTGTTTGCGTTCTCGAGCAAGTACCCTTTTGCCTCGGATTCGTCCTCGGTTTGCGGGTCCGCGAGGCGGCGCGCGGCGAAGCTCCGGACGGCTTCGGGGACGCCCTCCAGGAAGGCCGTCGTGTCGAGGCGCTTTCCTGCGGCATTCCAGCATCTTCGAAGTGCGGCGACCGCGAACACCGCCGGACCCTCGAGGAGAGCGAGCTCCGGGGCGACCTCCGGGTCGTCGAGGAGCACTGGACAGTCGATCAGGTATCCGACGATGGCCGTCCGCTCGGCTCCCCCCGGCGGACGCGGCGCGATCCTCGCCTTCTCGTTCGCGCCCATCTCCCGCGACGTCGGGTGCT
>JALHPN010000247.1 GCA_022842465.1 Polyangiaceae bacterium
CCGAAGCGCTCGACGAAGCTCGCGGGCCGCGCGAGGAGCCCGGCGTGGGTGGCGAGCACCGCGGGACCGACCGCCAGCTCCGCGCCGACGTGCCCCGTCGGGCGCGCGACGGTGCGGCCCTCCCCGCCGTCGGTCGTGTCGTGCCACGTATCCGCCCGCCCGCTCGCGGCGAGGACGAGCGCGCGCGAGGCGAGGAGGCGCGTCTCGGCGTCGAGCGCGAGGCCGCCGTTCGTTCGTCGTGCCGACGAAGGGGCGACCGCGCCCTCCCACGTGCCGGGGGCATACCGCTCGCCGCTCCCGTCGAGGCGGATCTCGACCGACGACCGATCCGTGCCCGGCCTCGCCTTCCACCCGAGGCTCGCGCCCGCGGCCACGATCGCGTCGTCGGTCCGGCTCGCGCCGCCGACGTTGACCACGGGCGCGTCGATCGCGTCGCGGAGCGCGAGCCCTTCGCGTCGTCCCCAGCCGCGGACGCCGAGCGTGCCCGCCCCGACGCGCCGGGAGAGCTCGAACGCGCTCACGAGCCGCGAGGAGTCGAGCTGCTGGAAGGGCGTCGGGCTCCGGATCCCTCCCGGGAGCTCCTGCCGCCGGCCCTGCGCGAGCGCGGTGACGGTGACGGCTCCGTCGCCGTCGCGGCCGAGGGGCATCGCGATCGACACGAGCCCGCTCGCCGCCGCATGGCCCGCGTTCCGCCTCGTCGTGAAGACGTCGGCGCCGGCGCGCGCCGTCGCGTTCGGATCGACGTAGTCGAAGTCGTCGTCGGACCGTGACGCGCTGAGACCCGTCGCCACGCGGAGGCCGCTCGCCTCGCCTCGGATGTCGCCGAGGCGGAGGCGGCGCTGGCCGAACGAGCCGATCCCGGCCCACACCTCCGTGCTCCTCGGCGCGCGCGGCGACGGCGGATCGAGCACGAGCGTGCCTCCGAGCGATCCGCGACCGAGCGCGGCGGGCGCGAACGAGCGGTAGACGCGCGCCTGTGCGCCCGGCCACAGCGGGAGCGTCGCGAGGTCGAGCGTCGGGTCGGCCCCGCCCGAGAGGGGCACCCCGGCGAGGAAGACGGCGACCTGCGACGAGCTCGTTCCGCGGACCGAGAGCGTCGCGAAGGAGTCGTCCGCCCCGAGCCGCCGCACGTGGACGCCGGGGAGCGGCTCGATCAGGCTCGCGGCGTCGGTGATCTCGCGGGGCGCGTCCTCGAGCCGGCCGCGCGAGACGAACCCGCCCGCGGAGCGCCCGCGCACGACGACGTCGTCCGCGGGATCGTCGTCGGCCGAGGCCGCGCGTGGCGCGAGCGCGAGCGCGAGCGTCAGGAGACGCGCGCCGAGCTTCGCCGATCGACCCATCGTCCGACCCTCTACACGGGAGCGAGCGGGACCGCACGCGCCGCTTCACGAAGCGACGTCCGCGAGCTTTCCTTCGTGGCGTGCGACGTCGTCTCTACCTCCTCGGAGCATTCCTCCTCGCCGGCCTCGCGAGCTCGTGCGCCGCCGTGGCGCCGCTCTCGCCGCGCGAGCCGACGCCGGGCGCGGCGAGCTTCACGGTGATGACCTACAACATCCATAGAGACCGCTCGAGCGACGCGAGCACCGTGCTCGCCGTCGGCGCGCCGGACGCGGACGTGGTGTGCCTGCAGGAGGTCACGGCGGCGTGGGAGACGTCCCTCCGCGCCGCTTACGCGGCGAAGTACCCGTACATGCTCTTCGCGCCGAAAGAGAACGCGGGCGGCCTCGCCGTGCTCTCCCGCTTCCCGCTCGAGGATCGCGGCGTCATTCCCGTGCCGGGCGATCTCCATCCGGGCTGGATCCTCGTCGCCGACGTCCCGGGGGGCCGCGTCCAGCTCGTCCACGTCCACCTCCGCTCGCTGTTCAACGGGACGTCGGACTGGGTCTCGAACTACTTCGCGACCGAGAAGGATCACCTCGCGGAGCTCAGGCTCTTCCTCGACGGCGCGGAGAGCGCGAAGCCCGTCGACGAGCCGAAGCTCCCCACCGTCGTCCTCGGCGACTTCAACGAGAGCCCGAGCGGCGACACCGTGAAGCACCTGGAGGGCCTCGGCTTCCGGAACGCGCTGCCGCTCTTCCGCCCCGGCCAGTACACCTGGCACGCGCCGTCCGTCGGGGGGATGCTCGACATGACCATCGACCACGTCATGTTCGACGAGGCCTTCGAGCCGCTCTCGGCGTGGGTCGACCGCCGGGGCAGGTCCGATCACCTGCCCGTCGTCGCGCGTCTCGAGTGGCGGGAACCCTGACGGCTCAGCGCTTCGGAACGACCTCGATCCACGTCACGACGAGGAGGAGGGCGATGAACATCATGAGCCCGAGGGCGTGGACCTTCGCTTCGACCTTCGCGTCCGCGCGACGGCGCGAGGCCGCCTCGAAGCCGAGGAAGAGGAGCCGGCCGCCGTCGAGGGCGGGGAAGGGCAGGAGGTTGAACCCGCCGAGGTACGCCGACAGCGCGCCGAGGAACTTGAAGTACGTGTGCGCCCCGTCGCGCGCCGCCGCGCCGACGTCGCGGACGATGCCGACCGGACCGCTGAGCTCCGGCTTCTCGCGGCCGGAGACCATCCGCGCGAGGCCCTTCACGAGGCCGAAGACGACCTTCGGGGGCTCCTTGAGGCTGAGCACGAAGGCCTGACCCGCGGTCACGGGCTCGATGTGCGCGAACGGGCCGACGAAGATCTTCCCCTTCTTGTCGCCTTCCTTGCCGACGCGCGGCGTGAGCTTCATCGTCTGCCCGTCGCGCTCGACGTTCACGTCGATGACCTCGTCCGTGTGCTGCGACACGAGCTGCTTCAGCTGCGACCAGTCGCCGACGTTCGCGCCGTTGACAGTGAGGACCTTGTCGCCGTCGCGCATGCCCGCCTCGTAGGCGGGCCCGTCCTTGAGGACGTTGACCTTCATGCTCGTGTCGTCGATGACGAGGTTTCCGCCGAGCATGAAGCCGCAGAACATGAGGATCGACGCGAAGAGGTAGTTCGCGAGCGAGCCGGCGGAGATCGTCACGATCCGGCCCCAGAGCGACGCGTTCGCGTAGCTCTCCGGGTCCTTGGGGTCGCTCTCCTCGTACGGGTTCATGCCCGCGATCTGCACGTAGGCGAGGAACGGGATGATCGCGATCTGGAATGTCGTCGGGCTGCCCTTCGGGCGGTGCTTCCAGAGGGTGGGGCCGAACCCGATCGAGAACTTCGTCACGCGCATGCCGAAGCGACGCGCCGCGAGGTAGTGACCTCCCTCGTGGACGACCATGAGGATGGCCAGTCCGAGGATGGCGAGGATTACGTACGCGGCGGACGACATCGACGACATGGACCCTCAGCTTAGCGTGAAAGCCCAGAGGCGTCCTTCCGGCGCGGCGCGGCGGCCGCGTCGGCCGCGCGCCGCACGACCCACGGCCACCGCGCGCTCCCCAGGTGTGGCGCTCCCGCGGCAGCCCACGCTCGCGCTCGTCGCGCCGCGTGCGGGATTTCGTGGCTCGTCGCGCCTCCGGCCCCCGACGGGCACGCGCGGTGCTCCTCGTCTCGCGTGCCCCGTCTCGTGGTCCGGCTCGGTCGTCTCGTCCTCGCGCTCGCCACGGCGGCGACCGCCACGACGACCGAGGGGCCTGCGGTCGCGGCACCTGCCGCTCCCGCGCGCGGAGACGCCCAGGAGGCGCACGACGACGCCTACGAAAGGTGGTTCTCTCGCCGAGGCCAGCCGGTGCACGGCGCGCGGATCGTGCTCGAGTCCCTCGGCGTGCTCGTGCTCGGCACGGCGTACTACTGGTCCGACCCGCTCGCGAACGAGGAGGACTGGGACGACCCGGCCCTCGTCGACAAGCTCCGCCTCAAGCAGCGGGCCGCGAGCTTCGACACGAACCTCAACACGACGAACCACCTGCTCCATCCGGGCGCCGGGGCCTTCACCTTCGGCCTCGCGCGCGACAACGGGATGTCGGTCGCGGGCGCCTTCGCGCTCACCGCGGCGAGCTCCGTGGCCTGGGAGCTCGGCCTCGAGTGGCGCGAGAAGGCCAGCTACAACGATCTCGTCTACACGACCTTCGGCGGCGTCGTGGTCGGCAACTTCTTCCAGCGACTCGGCGTGTACGTGAACAGCGCGCCCACCGCGGGGAGCGTCCCGCGCACGGCCCTGTCCTACGTTCTCGGCGGCCCGCGCCGCTTCCACGCCGCGCTCGACGGCGCGGGACCGGACGACACGCTGCCGCGGGACGAGCTCGGGTACTCGAGCGCCTTCGCCCATCGCTTCCGCGTCGGCTACGACCTCGCGGCCCTCTCGAACGATCTCGGCGACCGTGGCGCGATGCATCGCGTCCGGATGAGCGGCGAGCTCGCCGCGATGCCGGGGATGGGGCAGCCGGGGACGTTCTCCCGCCGCTTCGGGGAGGCGAACTTCACGACGCTCTCGGCGACGCTCGGCTTCGGCAGCCGCGGGACGGACGGCGAAGCCGACGTCCATGGCATGACGACGCTCGCCGGCGAGTACCGGCAATCGTACTCCGATCGCACCCACGGGCACGCGACGATGATCGGTTTCGGCCCGGGCTGGCGATTCCAGGCGTCGACGTGGCTCGGGAGGAGGGACCAGCTCTCGGCGATCCACCTGCTCGGCCCGCAGTTCACGGGGTGGATCGCGGCAGGGCTCGCGTCGGCGAGGCTCGACGCCTCCGCCCACGCCGACTTCGCCTCCCTCCGCTCGCTCGCCTACGAGATCTACCCCGAGCCCCGGGACCCGACGCGCATCAAGGGCGTGCTCGAGCGCCAGGGGTACACCTACGACGCGGGATGGAGCGCGCGCGTCCGCGCGACGGGCGCGCTCGGCCCGCTCTCGCTCGAGGGGAGCGCCGCGTACGGACGGTACGGATCGATCGAGGGCTACGACCGCCGGCAGGGGCAGATCACGGAGGAGGTGCACGGGACGGAGGAGGTGCTCGAGACGAGCGCGGCGCTCCGCGCGCGCATCGGGGTCGTGGAGCTCTCCGTGTTCGCGACCGAACGCCGGCGCGGGAGCACCCTGGGCCCGTACGAGGTCTCGCGCTGGGATCGGTCGCTCGGCGCGTCGGCCGGGCTCGTCTTCTGAGGACGCGATGCGAGCGCGCGCCGCTCTCCTCGTCCTCGCGGGTGCGTCCCTCGGGTGCTCGCCGATCGCGGGGTTCCGGCCGCCGGCGTCGATCCCGGACGATCGTGTCGCGGAGGTCGGCGGCGGCGGCGTCGTCGTGTCGCCGCGGCCGTTCGTCGACGAGCCCGTGCGCGCGGCGGGGCAGGTCTGGGCGTCCACCCGCGCGTCCAAGCTCCTCACCGTGACGGGGCTCGGCGCGTTCGACCTCGGCGCGATCGCGCTCGGAGGAGCCCTCCGCGCCGACGTGGTGAAGACGCCTCGTCTCGCGCTCGGCGGCGAGGCGGAGGCAGGGCTCCTCTGGGGCGCCGCGTCGGTGCCGTTCTCGCTCCGCATCGTCGGGCCGGTCTGGATCTACACGGCGCCTCGGCTCGGCTCGCGGGGCGTGACGTGGGCGGTGGACGTCCCCGCGGGGATCGACCTGCGCGTGCGGAGCCTCCTGTCGGTCCGCCTCGAGTACCGCGCGAGCTGGGCGGAGCTCGATCCGTTCCAGCGACGCCACCAGGGCGGGCTCGCGCTCGCCTGGTTTCTGTGACGCGCGTCGTTGCGTCCGGCGCGGAGTGGGGATTGGATGCGAGCGATGCGATCACGCGCGCGAGTCGGGTTCGGTGGGATTCTCGGGCTCATCCTCGCTGCCGCGCACGCGGGCTGTCACGCAGACACGCCTCCGCCGGCTCCGCCGCCACCCGCGCCGGCGTACTGGGGGCCTCCGCCTGGACCCAAAGGCCCCCCCGCTCCGCTTGCCGCGCCGCCGTGCGCGCCGGAGGGGTCCTACGCGTGCACGCCCGATCGCACGAGCATGGTGCAGTGCCGCGGCGGTCGCTTCGTGGTCGCCTCCACCTGTCGCGGCGCACGGGCGTGCGCCGAGGGCTCCGCGGTGGCGTGCGACGCGTCGAGCGCGGCGCCAGGCGACCCGTGCGACAGCCCGGGAGCCTCCGCGTGCGGCGGCGATCGGCGGACGCTCCTCCGCTGCGCGAACGGGGTCTTCACCCCCGAGAGCGCGTGCCGGAACGCCTGCCTCTCGACCTCGGGCAAGGTCCTCTGCCAGTGACCCGCACCTCCCCTACTTCTTCATCTTCGCGGCCATCTGCTCGCCCAGCGCCACCGAGCGCAGCGTCGCGGCCTCGACCGCGTCGATGAGGGTGCGCCGGAGACCGCCGGACTCGAGCGTGTGGAGGCCCGCGATCGCGGTGCCGCCCGGGCTCGTCACCATGTCCTTGAGGCGCCCGGGGTGCTCGCCCGTCTCGAGGAGGAGCTTCGCCGAGCCGTAGACCGTCTGGGCGGCGAGGAGGAGCGCGGTGTCACGGTGGAGGCCGACCTTCACGCCGCCGTCGGCGAGCGCCTCGATCATGAGCATCACGTACGCGGGGCCGCTCCCGGAGAGGCCCGTCACGGCGTCGAGGAGCGACTCGTCGAGCGTCACGACGCGCCCGACGGCCGCGAAGAGCGAGCGCGCGACCTCGAGGTCGGCGTCCGTCGCGTGGGTGCCCGCCGAGATCGCCGTGGCGCCCGCGTCCACCGTCGCCGGCGTGTTCGGCATCGTCCGCACGACGCGGGTGCCCTCCGGGAGGCGCGCCTCGATCGCCGACACCGGGACGCCGGCGGCGACGGAGACGACGAGCTGGTCCTTCCGCACGTCCTTTCCGAACGCGTCGAGCACCTTGTCGATCACCTGCGGCTTCACCGCGAGCACGATCACGTCCGCGTCGCGCACGAGCTCGTGGTTGTCGGTCGTCGTCCGGACTCCGTGGCTCTCCTTCAGGAACGCGAGACGCTCCGGCTTCACGTCGCTCACGATGACGCCCTCGGGTGGCACCACCTTCGAGGCGACGAGACCCTTGATCAGCGCGGCGGCCATGTTGCCGCCCCCCACGAAGCCGAGCGTCTTCTTCATCGTTTCAGTCTCCGCCGAGCGAATACGCCGCCGGTGCGAGCACGTCCATGAACCACTCTTCGATGCTCGAGCGAGCCTTCTGGCCGTCACCGCCGAAGTCCGCCGCCACGCGATCGTGCCGCGCCCTGAGGAGCGCCCGGCGCGCCATCGACGGGTCCTCGTAGAGCGCCGCTGCCCACGCGATCGCGAGCGCCGCATCGCGGTCGTCCCCCGAGAGCTGCCCGTAGCGCCGGGCGAGCACGACGCGCGCGCCGTGGCCGATCGGCGCGAGCGCCTCGTCCCGGTAGCGGCGCGGGAGCACGAGCGTGCCCGCCTTCGCCGCGAGCGTCACGCCGTGGCCGGGGGCGCGGTCGACGAGCACGAAGCGGATCGCGTCGACGACGGCGAGCCCGAGGAGCCTCCGCTGATCGACGCGCTGGACGGTCTCGTTCCGCATCACCTCGAGGTCCATCGCGGCGACGCCGAGCTTGTTGCCGAGGACGCGGACGACGTGCTCCTCCCGCGGGTCGATCTGATCGTGCGCCGCTGCGAGCCAGGCGCCGCGGAGGAGCGCCTTCGCCACCGATGCGTCGATGTCGCCGTAGACGTCGAGCTGCTCGACGGGCACGGGCCCTTCCTGGAGGAGCGTGTTCGCCTCGGCATCGGGGAGACCGAGCGAGGCGACGAGGCCGAGGATCGTCCGCTGTTCTTCGGCGTCGAGCGGTCCGTCCGCGACGAACACGGCACGGAGCACGCGCGTCGCGAGGGTGCCGAGGCGCTTCACGCGCTGGACGTCCTTGTCGCTCGGCTTCGACGAGAAGAGGGAGCGGAGCCCGCGCGCGCCGACCTCGAGCGTGACCTTCTCGCGCACGACGTCGGCCATCGGCATCCACTGCGGCGCGTGGATCGGCGCCATCGCGCGCGTGAGCTCCGCCGTCCACGGATCCGTCTCCGTCGCCATCGTGTTGAGGCGATGGCCCTGGAGGACGGCGCCGTACGCCTCGCCACGCCGCTTGCCGAGGCCCTCGAGCGCCGACGTCCCGCCGCCGCAGGAGATCGCGAAGACCGCGTCCTCCGCGAGGGTGCCGACCAGGCGCGCGAGCACGAGCGTCCGCGGGTCGACGGTCGGAGCGTACGCGTCGAAGGTCATGAGGAGAACGTAGACCAGAAGTTGGCCCGCAGGCAGGGAGCTTGGCAGCGTCGGGCTCTCGCCATGGGCCTCCGACGTCTCGCTCCCGCTCTCACCTCGCTCGTCGTCCTGGTCTCGGCCTGCGCCCTCGAGAACATCTCGACCGGCACGGGCAAGAGCGCGGGGACCGACGCCGGGGCCGCCGCCGCGGACGGGGGCGACGCCGCGCCGGCGGTCCAGGGGGCGGGGTGTGGCGTCGAGGCGGAGTCGGGCCTCCAGCTCTGCGCGGCCACGTCGGCGTGTCCGACCCTCGCCGTCGACACCAACGTCTTCCCGAGCTGCGGCTTCCGCATCCAGGGGTCCGTCGTCGATCTCGTCTGCGGCTGCGACGGCTCGATTTGCTCCATGGGCGCGTACACCACGTGCGCGCAGGCGAGCGCGCTCCTCGAGGCGCAGACGCAGCAGCAGGTCTGCATGCAGGTCGCCGAGGGGCGCTGCGCCGCCGCCTCCCGCCCGAGCAGCCCGAGCAGCGGGAGCACGTGCAACCGCGCCTGCCTCTCCGAGTGCGGCGGCGGCGCCGGCTGCGCGTCGCTCTGCGGCTGCTGATCGATCAGAACGTCGTGACGAGGACGTCGTCGTAGTAGACGTCCGCGGCGCCCTCGTCCTCGCTCGTGAAGTAGGCGCCGAGGCGGAGATCGAGCGCGTCGAGCGCCGCGTCCTCGCCCGGGCGATCGAGGGCCACGAAGACCCCGTCGATCACGACCTGGACGAACGGGCCGCCGGTGGCCTTGCCCCAGCGCACCCAGGCCGAGTGCCACGTGGTGCCGGGCGGCCAGTAGACGGAGATGACGTCGCTCGTCGGCTTCGCGTAGTCGAGCCGGAAGCCGTCGTCGTAGGCCGTGACGCCGATCGCCGAGCCGCCCGTGACACCAGGATCGAACGTGCGGAACGGCCCGCCGAGCACGTTCGCGGCGAGGGTCGAGCTCCGCACGGAGAAGGAGAACGTCATGTCGTAGCCGGTCTGCGTGAGGGACTCGACCGGCGTCAGGGTCTGCGTCGCGTAGATCGACCGCGAGCCCGTTCCGGGATCGAGCCGGACGCGGAGCGCCTTGTTCGTCGTCCCGTCGACGTTGCTCTCGACGTTGACCGTGCCCCCGACCGCGCGCGTGGACGTGAAGCCGACGGTGCCGTTCTCGAAGTCGTTGCAATAGACGATCTGCGAGGGGGTCTTCGTCGCGCAGAAGCCCGCGCTCGGAGCGGCGTCGAGCGCGGTCGCGGCGTCGGGGCTCGTCCCGGCGTCCAGCAGCGGCAGCGGCGCCGGCGGATCCTCTCCGCCGCCCTCGGATCGCGGCTCCGCGCCCGCGCCGCCCTCCGGGCTCGCGTAGGTCCCGGCGACCGAGAGCCCGCACGAGGAGGACGCTGCGGCGAGAGCGACGCCGGCCGAGACGAGCGTCGCCGCGGCGAGAGGTCCGAGCTTCCCGCGCCGTGAGGCCATCGCGTCCCCGACCTAGACGATCGACTTCGCGATTTGCTTCGCCTCGTCTCGCTCCTTGAGCGATTCGAGGATGATGACCGCGGTCTCTTCGATCGCGCGGCCCGTCACGTCGATGACCGGCCACGTCGGGTGCTTCGCGAAGATGTTCTGCGCGAACTCGAGCTCGGCCTTCACCTGGTCTTTGAGGCCGTAGTTCGCGTCGACGCTCATGCCGAGCTGCCGGAGGCGTGCCTTGCGGATCTCGACGAGCGGTTCGAGGCCGATCGTGAGGCCGACGCAGCGCTCCTGGTTCGCCTCCTCGAGCTCCGGCGGCGGCTGCACGCCGAGGACGAGCGGCAGGTTCGCGACCTTGAGACCGCGCTGCGCGAGCAGCGTCGAGAGCGGCGTCTTCGACGTCCGGCTCACGCCGACGAGGACGAGGTCGGCCTTCTTGAAGTTGCGCGGCTCCTTGCCGTCGTCGCTCTTGACCGTGAACTCCACGGCCTCGATCCGACGGAAGTACTCGTCGGAGAGCGGGAGCATCGCGCTCGGCATGTTGATCGGCTGGCGATCGAGGTACACCCCGAGCTTGCCGATGAGCGACCCGATGAGGTCGAGCGCCTCGACGCGCAGCTCGTAGCTCGACGCGTGGATGTACTCCCGGAGCTCCGGGCTCACGACGGTGAAGACGACGAGAGCGCCTTCCCGCGCGGCTCGCTCCAGGATCGGACGAGCCGCCTCCTTCGTGCGAACGCGCGTGTGCAGGCGGAGCTGAGCGCCCGAGTGCGGGAACTGCAGCATCGCCGCGCGCACCACCTTCTCGGCGGTCTCGCCCGTGGAGTCGGAAAGGACGTCGATGCGTTTGGCGTCCACGATGGGAGCCTGTCTACCACGACGGCGGGACCGGCGCGCAGCGATCCAACGCGGACGCGCACACGAGGAGGGACGGGGGGCGCGGCAGCGAGCGCCGCCGCGGCCGGAGGTCGCTTCCGGAGGGCCAACCTCCGGGAATGCGCTGCGGTCCTCGATGGAGCCAACCCTCTGGATCCCACCCGATCCGGCGGCGGCCGGGGAGGGGCCCGATCGTCCCCGATCCGAGGGGACGGGGGGTGCGCACGGAACGTGCATCGCCTGTTCTCCGCAATGGCCGGGATACTCCCGAAGTTCAAGCCCGCGGCGATCGGGGCCGGAGGTGCGAGGCCGGCGATCCGCCCGGTTCGCCCGGCGCCGCCCCCTGCGCCGCCGAAGCCTCCGCGTCCGAAGCGCCCGAGCTCGGGCATCGGCGAGCGCGGCGAAGGCAGCTACGACGTCGGCGTCGAGACGGCGCAGTACCGCGAGCCGGAGACGATGGACGCGCCGCCCGGCATGCAGGCGGCCAACGTCATCGACGCGGCGCGCGCCCGCCAGGCCGCCGGCGTGATGCCACGTTCGATCGACGAGCTCGCGGACGAAGCCGCCTACGGCCAGTCCTACGAGGAGCCGGCGTCGTACGGTCAGGAGTCCTACGGGCTGCACGGTCGGGCAGGGCAGGGGGCGTACGCGGATCCGTCGTACCGCGACTCGTTCGCGCCCGAGACCTGCGCGCCCGAAGAGCGGAGCTACTACCCCCGCCACGCGGTCGAGGAGCGCAGGCCGCCGAGCATCGCCCCGCGCGAACGCGACGGCGACGGCGAGGACGAGACGCGCGCGCGCGACGAAGACGAGATCGCGCAGTTCCGCCAGGCGTACCACGCGGGGAACCTCGCGACGCCGTACGATGCGTTGCCTTCCGTCGAAGCCAGGGTGCCGTCTCGGCCCGCTCGCGAAGAGCGGTACGAGGATCGCTACGGCGTCGACGAGCAACGCGAGGAGCCGACCGCCTACGGCGCGCGCGACGAGGAGCTCGAGACCCGGGACGTGCTCGGTCGCGACGTGCGCCGGCACGAGTCGGGCGCCCGTGCACGCCCTCGCGAAGAGGCGAAGAGCCACGACGAGTCGTACTTTCCGGCCCCGCATCCGGAGCCTGCATCCTACGACCAGCCCGACCCCGAGCCGGCCCTCCCTCTCCCGCCGCCGCCGGTCCGCGCGGAGTCGCAGTTCCCCCTCGGGGTGCAGCCGCTCCGCGAGGTGCCCCCCGCGCCGCCGTCGCCGATGCCGGCCGCTCATGCGGTCCCGGCGACCGAAGTCGCGCGCGAAGGCGTCGGGACGAACCCGCAGCTCGTCCAGCAGCAGCTGATGCAACAGCAGCTGATGCAGCAGCAGCTGATGCAGCAGCAGCTGATGCAGCAGCAGCTGATGCAGCAGCAGCTCCTCGCGCAGCAGCACGCGCAGGCCCAGGTCCCGCCCGCGCCGCCCGCGCCGCCCGCCATGCAGGCCCCCCACGGGCTCGTTCCTCCGCCGCAGCTCGCCTTCCATCCCCACGGGCACGCGGCTCCCCCGCACGTCCCCCACCTGCACGTCTCGATGGGGCCCATGGGGCAGTCCATGGGGCCCTCGATGGCTCCTCCGCCGCACGGCACCGCGGTCTACGGCGGACACCCCGCGGCGCACCCGGTCGCGTCGGTGCGTCCGACGCAGGCCGGCTCACCGCGTCCCGCCGGCACGGCCGCCCAGACGGTCCTCACCCGCGCGCAGAGCAACGAAGGGCTGCTCGCCCAGACCTTCCTCCGTGCGGCGAAGGGGCTCGGACGCCTTCCCTGGTTCGTCGCCGGCGTGACGTTCGGCATCGCCTTCATGTTCTTCGCGACGACGCTCCTCCTCGAACGAGGGAACGCGCCGCAGCCCGTCGCGTCGGCGCCGACCGCGATGGCCCCGACGGCGCATCCGCCCGTGGCGACCGCGCCGATCACCGCGACCGCCCCGCCGAGCGTCGTCGCGCCCGTCGTCCAGGCGCCCGTCGCGATGGCCCCCGTCGTGACGCCCACGGTGACGCCG
Organism: Polyangiaceae bacterium; assembly: GCA_022842465.1. Classification (GTDB taxonomy): domain Bacteria; phylum Myxococcota_A; class Polyangia; order Polyangiales; family Polyangiaceae; genus Labilithrix. Next base: position 12,498 of record JALHPN010000247.1, read on the forward strand.
GCCGCGCTCCCGGCCGCACCCGCGACCGTCGCGACCTACCAGCCGACCTACGCGCCGGCCCCGCCTCCGACCGGCTACTCCGGCGACCCGTACGCGGCCTACCGCGCGCCGCCGCCGCCCGCTCCGCGTCACTACGCGCCGCCGC
>JALHPN010000248.1 GCA_022842465.1 Polyangiaceae bacterium
GCTCCTCGCGGCCGGTCGGCTCGGCGAGGCGCGGGCCGCGGCCGAGGCGCTCGCCAAGAGCTGGCTGCGCGTCGTCCCCGGCCTCCGTGACGGCGTGGGCTACGTCGTCGCCGTCACGCGCCACCTCGACGGAGATCTCGACGGCGCGATCACCGCGCTCCGCTCGCTCGCCGAGGTCCGGGATCGGGAGCTTCGCTACGCAGTCCGGTCCCTCGAGGCGGCGACGCTCGTCCTCCTCGATCGTGATCCGGCGCGCGCGCTCCTCGCCATCGAGGAGGCGCGCGCGATCGCCCCGCGACCGGAGGACGTCCTCGTCGAGGCGCACGCACTCCGATCGATCGGACGGATCGCCGCCGCCGATGCGCTCGTGCGCGACGCGCCCCCCGTCGAGGCCGCCACCGAGCCCGCCCTCGCCGCCGCCGCGAGCTTCTTCCGCGGCGCATACCTCCTCCGCGCGAGCGCCGATCCGACGAGCCTCGCCGCCGCGCGCGCCGCGCTCGAGTCCGCCGAGCAGGCCGCGCCCGGCACGATCTACGCGCGCCGAGCCGAGGCCCTCCTCGCGTCGGCCCCGGCGAGCACACCGGAGGCGCGCGACGACGACGCCGACGACCCTCGCTCTTCCCTCGCCCCGCAGATGATCGGCCGAGGCGGCTCTCGCCCGCCCTGATCCTCACCGCACGGGCGTGGCAGAGACCTCGTGCATCAGGAACGCGATCGTGTCGGCGGTCTCCTCGATCTCGATCGCGAGGGGCGTCCCCATCCCGTGCCCGGTGCCGCGGCTCGCGCGGAGGAGGATCGGGCGGTCCGACGCGGTCGCGGCCTGGAGACGCGCCGTCATCTTCCGCGAGTGGTACGGATCGACGCGCGGATCGTTCTCGCCGGTCGTGAAGAGCACCGCCGGGTAGGCCGTCCCGTCCTTCACGTTGTGGAGCGGCGAATACTGGTAGAGCGCACGGAACTGCGCCTGGTCCTTCACCGTGCCGTACTCGGTGACGTTGAACGCTCCGTTCGGGGAGAGCTCGGTCCGCAGCATGTCGTGGATCCCGACCTCCGCGACCGCGGCCCGGAAGAGGTCGGGGTGCTGGACGATCGTGGCCCCGACGAGGAGGCCGCCGTTCGAGCGCCCGTGGATCGCGAGCCTCTCGGCGCGCGTCCACCCGAGATCGACGAGCGCGCGCATGCAGGCCGCGAAATCGTCGAACACGTTCTGCTTCTTCGTCAGCATCCCGGCCCGGTGCCAGGCTTCGCCGAGCTCCCCTCCGCCGCGGAGATTCGCGTCCGCGACGACACCGCCCGCGTCGAGCCAGATCCGGTGCCAGCTCCTCATCCGCGGCTTCCGGCTCACCGCGAAGCCGCCGTAGCCCGTGAGGTAGGCCGGGCGGAGGCCGTCCTTCGGCGTGTCCTTCCTCCGGAGGAGCGTCATCGGGACGCGCGTCCCGTCCTTCGACGTGCACGTCTCGCGCGAGACCTGCACGTCGGACAGGTCGACCGGGCTCGTCTTCGCCAGCGCCGTCTTCGCGAGCTGGTGGGTCGACGCGCGGTAGCGGAGCCACGCCGGCGGCGAGGTGAAGCCCTCGACGCGGAGGAGGAGGTCGTCGCCGATCCGGATCGTCCCGCTCACCGACGCGACGGGAGGGAGCGGCAGCTCCGCCGAGGCGACGCCGCGAGCCCCGGCCGGGATGACCGCGGGCGACTTCCCCGGCGGCGCCTTCTTCCCGGGACGGCTCGGCGTGCTCGTCGCGAGCGGCTCCGCCTTCGGATCGAGCGGGACTCGGCGGACGCGCGACGGCCCCGACACGAGCTCGATGGCGTAGAGCGCCTCCTTCGTCACGACGAGCTCCTCGAGGACGCCGTCACTCTCCGGCAGCACGGTCACGGCCGGCTTGTCGTAAGGCGGTGCGAACGCGACGACCTTGCCGCGCGGCGCGTCCTTCCGGGTGACGACGTACACCTTGCCGTCGGGCGCGAACGTCGCGTGCGACGCCTCCTCGTCGAAGCGCGTGAGGCGGCGCCAGGGGCCTACGTTGGACGGCGCGCCCTTTCGCTGGAGGAGGACGTGGTGCTCGATCTCGCCGCCGTCGCCGTTCGACACCTCCGCGAGGATCGCCCCGGCGTCGTCGCTCGCGCGGAGCGCGATCTCCGCGATCTTCGGGAGCCCCTTGCCGAAGGCGTAGACGTCCTTCGACGGCTCCTCGCCGAGGACGTGGAACCAGACCTCCTGGAAGAAGCCGAGGTCCGCCTCCGGCCGATCTCCCTTCCTCGGGTAGCGCGTGTACCAGAAGCCTCTGCCGTCGGCGCGCCACGCGACGCTCCCGCCCGCGGTCCCGCCGTGGACGCGGGTGACGACGTCGCCCGCCTCCTTCCCGGTGCCGACGTCGAAGACGTGCACGTCGCCGTCCTCGCTTCCGTCCTTGGAGAGGGAGACCGCGACGAGCTTGCCGTCGGGCGAAGGGACGAAGAAATCGATCGTCGTCTTGCCGTTCGGATGAAGGACGTTCGGATCCACGACGACGCGCTCCCCCGTGAGCGCGGCGAGATCCTTCTCGACCCGCATCGCGACGAGCATGGCCTGCTGCTTCGGCGGCTCTGTCTTCAGCGCGAAGAGCGTCCCTGCGGCATGGCGAAGGTCGAACCAGTCGGCGGACGTCCCGCCCATGATCGCGGCGAGCCGCTGGCGGACGGGGCCCCGCTCCGGGAGCGCGTCGAGGTTGAGGCGCGTGAGCGCGTTCTGCGCGTCGACCCACGACGAGACCTCGGGGCTCGCGCCGTCCTCGAGCCAGGCGAAGTCGTCGGTCACCGCCGTACCGAAGAACGTGGCCGTCCGCGGACGCCTCGTCGTCGCGGGATACGCCCACGTCCGCTTCGCAGGACCGGCGTCGAGGACGGGATGAGTCGTGATCACGGGCCGTGCCGGGAGCGGCGCAGCGCTCTCGGTCGAACCACACGCGACGACCGCCGGGAGGACGAGCGCCGCGCGCCACCTGCGCACGTGTGCCATCGAGGCGGGACCCTACCCCCGAAATGCGGCCGGCGGGTGGATAAGCGGGCGAAGGAGAGCTAAGAGCGTCGTGGTGGAGCGCGAGGGGTCGGGGACGGTGATCAACGCGAGAGCGACGCCGCGCACGCGCGCGAGCGGCCTCCTCGCGCGCGTCTTCGTCGACACCGACGACCACGAGCTCGTCCAGCGGCGTCTCGGCCTGCTCTACGGCGTCCTCGGCGGCATCATCGCCACGCTGTTCGCCGTCGCGTTCGTCGCCGTCGCGTTCGTCGCGCCGAAGCGGCTCCTCGACGTCCACACCTCGCTGCCGAAGGTCGTCCACGTCCTCTCGACCCTGATCCTCTTCGGCGCGTGGTGGATGTGCCGAGGCAAGCTCCGCTCGCGTCTGCTCCTCTCGCTCGTCGACGCGTTCGCTCTCTTCAAGGTCATGGTCCTCGTCGGCGTGGTGATCGTGTTCGCGCCGCCGACGCTCGGTGCGGAGGCGCTCGCGCTCGGCCCGTTCCTCCTGATCGTGATGCTCCGCGCGGCCATCGTGCCGAGCCCGCCGCGGTGGACGCTCTTCGTCACCGCGCTCGCGTCGCTTCCCGTCCCGGTCGGGATGATGCTCGTCGCGAAGGACCGCGACTTCGGTACGGTCGGCGTCCTCCCCGCCCCGATCCTGCCTCTCATGGGGCTCGTCTGGTCCGCGACCGGCACGTTCGCCGCCTGGCTCATCTCGCGCGTCGTCTACGGCCTCCGCCTCGACGTCCGCAACGCGATGAAGCTCGGGCAGTACACGCTCGAGGAGAAGATCGGAGAGGGCGGGATGGGGGTCGTGTGGCGCGCGCGGCACGCGCTCCTCCGGCGGCCGACCGCGATCAAGCTCCTCTCCCCCGACCGCACCGACGACGCGAGCGTCAAGCGCTTCGAGCGCGAGGTGCAGATCACGAGCAGCCTCACGCACCCGAACACGGTCGCGATCTACGACTTCGGTCGCACGCGCTCCGGCGTCTTCTACTACGCGATGGAGCTCCTCGACGGAGTCACGCTCCAGGAGCTCGTCGAGGAGGACGGCCCCCAGCCGCCCGCGCGGGTCGTGCACATCCTCGTCCAGGTCGCCAACGCGCTCGCCGAAGCGCACGACGTCGGGCTCGTGCATCGGGACGTGAAGCCGGCCAACGTCTTTCTCTGCGAGCGGGGCGGGATGCCCGACTTCGCGAAGGTCCTCGACTTCGGCCTCGTCAAGGATCAGGGGCACCCCGACCCGGGCCTCAGCACGGCGAACGCGATCGCGGGGACGCCGCTCTACATGTCCCCCGAGAGCATCACGAATCCGGACGGGATCGACGGCCGGGTCGACCTCTACGCGCTCGGGGCGGTGGCCTACTGGCTCCTCGCGGGGCGCCCGCCGTTCGAGGGGGCGAACCTCGTCGAGATCTGCAGCCACCACCTCCACTCGACGCCGAAGAGCCCCGCGGAGGCCTCGGGCCTGCCGATCCCTCCCCCCCTCGACGCCCTCGTCCTCCGGTGCCTCGCCAAGCGCGCCGAGGATCGCCCACCGAGCGCGCACGCCCTCGCGGCCGAGCTCGAGGGGATGCGAGGCGTCTGCGGGAGGTGGGAAGCGGACGACGCACGTGCGTGGTGGCAGGCGCATCCCGCCCGGCCGAACGGCCTTTCGCGCAACGACGACGGCGTCGACCCGGCGAAGTCGACGTACCCCGCAGAGGCTGCGCAGGAGCGGACGGGCGGAGGTGCGAACGCGCCTGCGCACCCTCGCCGCGACGCGCGTGAACTCCGCGGATCTGCACCCGAGAAAGCGGCGACCTGACGCAAAAATGATGGGTCACGGCCTGGACGAACCGACGTTCCGGCAGTAATCCGATGGCCATGCTGAGGTACACAGCCGACGTCAGGACGCTGCTCTGGGCCTTCGTGCTGATGCCCGCCGTCCTGGTGGTGCAGATCGTCCGTCCCGACCTCGTGACGTACCTCTGGCCGCTCTCGTTCTACTTCGCGATGGCCGCGGGGACGATGGCGCACAACCACAATCACACGCCGGTCTTCAAGAACCGCCGTCTGAACAACGCCTACGCGACCTGGATCAGCCTCTTCTACGGCTACCCGTCGTTCGCCTGGGTGCCGACGCACAACCTGAACCACCACAAGCACGTGAACCGCGAGGGCGACGCGACGATCACGTGGCGCCACTCGAAGAAGAACGTGTGGTGGATCGCGCTCTCGTACTTCTTCGTCTCGGCCTACTTCCAGTCGGGTCCCATCAAGGAGTACATCGCGAAGGCGAAGCGGTCGAACCCCGCCCTCCACGCGCACGTCCTCCGCCAGTACGCGTTCTGGATCGGGTGGCTCGTGTCGACGTTCGCCGTCATGGCGTACCTCCACGGCCTCGGCACGGGCCTCAAGGTGTGGGCCCTCACCGTCGGCGGTCCCGGCCTCTTCGGGATGTGGTCGATGATGTGGTTCAACTACATGCAGCACGTGCACTGCGACCCGTGGTCGGAGCACAACCACTCCCGCAACATCACCGGCCGCATCTTCAACTTCCTCGTCTTCAACAACGGGCTCCACACGATCCACCACGAGAACCCGGGCTCGCACTGGAGCAAGGCGTACGAGCTGCACGCGAAGATCGAGAACCAGATCGACCCGGCGTTGAACGAGCCCAGCTTCTGCTGGTGGGTCTTCCGGCAGTACGTCCTCTCGAACTTCGTTCCGTCGCTCGGCTCGAAGCAGGTCGGTCGCGCCGCGTACGATCCCCCGACGGGCAAGAAGGTCGAGATGACCGAGGCCGGCCCGATGACGGACACGGTCGACGCGCTCGACGCCGGCAACAACGCCCAGATGGCGTGAACCGCTTCGCGCGACTCACCCACGTGATCACGCGTGGCGACCAGGATCATGGCGGGGGGCCCGTGCTCGTGGCTCACGTTCGCGGGTTGTCTCGTAGGAACAGGACACGGCACGGCGGCTGCTCCGCTTCGTGCTCATGCCTTCGCCCCGCCCGTTCCTCGCGCTCCTCCTCCCCCTACTCGCTCTGACGCTCTCCGCATCGTGCGCGCCCGGCGCCGACGAGAGCGGCGTCTCGACGGGCGAGAGCGATCTGACGAAGGGACGCAAGCTCGCGCCCGGAGGCCCCACGGGCGGAGGATTCACCCTCGCGGACGCGGCGGCGCGTGAGGTCGCCCTGCGGAGCGTCGAGGCGTACTGCCAGCGCTTTCTGCTGAGCCGCCTGCAGAACAAGGACCTGCCCTGCGACCGGCGGTACCGGAGCTCGGAAGCCTCCACGCAGGTGATGAAGCTGGGGAACGGGGTGCTCATGGTCCTCTCCGTTCCGGCCGAGTGGCGTCGAGACCAGAACTTCCCTCGACAGCGCGAATGGTACGGCGTCGACCCGAGCGGGAGGTCCTCTGGGCACGCGACGGCGTCTCGGTGCGGTATCTCTGGGACACACCGTCGGGGACGGTCCTGTTCGTCCCCGTCGACGGGCACGCGGGCTACGTCGAAGGGATCGACACGACGACGGGCCGTACCGCGTGGGAGCGGTTCATCCCGTTCTCGCTCGCGCCGCTGCGGTTCTCCGATGGCTCGCTGCTCTTCGTGCCTCGCATCAACAGCGACCAATTGGGAAACATCGGGCCCTTCGTGATCGATCAACGCGGCGAGATCATCTTCCAGACGATGTCCTGGCGACAGGATCCGTGTGTCGTAGGAGGGTGCCCCAACACGGGCTCGTACTTCGAGGGCGAGTCGGCGTATCTGTGGGGCCGGCCCAAGACCCCCTTCGGGGATCTCCGCGAGGGCGAGATCGACAGGCAGTGAAGCGAGAGAGCGCGCCCCTCACCGCGCCGAGGCGCGGCAGCGAGCGATCATCCGGAGCACGCCGTCGCGCCGGCCACCCGCCGCCCCGGTGAACGCGTCGACCCGAGGCGCCTCGACGAGGGCGTGCACGCGCGCGAGCGCGGCGCCGTCTCCGAGAGCACAGGCCGCGACTGCGCGCTGACGAAGCGTCTCGCGTAGGAGCCGCGCCGTCGGCAGGGGCGGCTCCGCGGAGGCCGCCTCGTCGAGGGCGGCGGCGCCCTGCTCGAAGAAGCCGCGCTGCACCAAGTTCCGCCCGACGAGGTAGGAGACGAGGGCGCTCTTCGACGTCGACGCCTCCCATCGCCCGAGCTCCACGCCACCGACGAAGACGTCTGGCCCGTGCGTCGCGTCGCCGAGGAGGAGCGCCTGAATCGCATCGCGAGCGGACGGCTCGCGCGCGGCGATCGCCTTCACCTCGAGGGTGCGCGCGACGTCCTCGTCGAGCGACTCGGAGGCGAGCTTCGCGTAGCGCGCGGCAGCGGCCTCGTGGTGTCCGTCGAGGAAGTCGGCGTCGGCGAGCGCATCCTCCGCGCGATCGCGGAACGTGCGCGGCGTCCTCTCCGCCGCGGCGATCTCCCGGAGGAGGACGCGCCCGCGCTCGCGGTCGCCGTGGCGACGTTCGGTCTGCGCGAGCCCGTGCCGCGAGGCGTGGTCGAGGGGATCCTTCGAGAGCGCGGCGCGGTAGTTGGCGATCGCCTCCGCGTAGCGCTGCGTGTCGCGGCAGGCGTCGGCCTCCTGCCGGAGCGCGTCGACGAGGTGAGGGCACTTCCGCCCGAAGATGCCCGGGCGGCCGAACTTGGCGCGCGCGAAGCTCTCGGCCTCGGGCGGGAGCGGGACGCCGTCGAGGTGGGCGCGGTACTCGCTCTCGAGCGTGTCCCAGTCCTTGCCGACGAGCGTGGGTAGATCGCCGCCGGCGTACCAGGCGCGGACCTTGTCCGTGCCGTACGTCTTCGCGACCCACGCGATGTACGCGCCCGCCAGCGTGTAGCTCTTCGAGGAGCTGTCGCCGAGGAACGTGAGCGAGAAGACGCGCTTCATCGGCGGGAGGATGCCGATCGCCTTCATCGCGCGCGCCCACTGGACGTCCGAGAGATCGTCGTCGTGTGGCGAGCCGAACACGGCGATGCCCTCGATGAGGCCCGGGTTCGGGAGGAGACCGCCTGCTTCGCCGGCGATCTTGAAGGGACCGCGGCCGAAGCTGCCCGCGATGACGTGGGCGAGCTCGTGGCCCAGCACCGGATGCGGGTACCCCGAGAGCTGGAGGTAGACCTCCTCGCGCCACGGCTTCGCGATGTAGACGTGCGCGGCGCCCATGAGACGCTTCTTCTCCTGCTCGTCCTTGAAGAAGAACGCGCGGATCCGCTCGGGGCCGCGCGCGCCGAGCACGCCCTCGACCGCTCGAACCTCCTCGTCGCAGTCCTTCACGAGGAGCGCGGCGTCCTGCTCACGCGTCGTCTTCGGATAGACGACGTCGCAGCGCTCGCCGCGTCGCTCGCGACCGAGCTCCTTCACGATCGAGGAGGTCGTCGACCAGTGGCCGAGGTGCGAGCCCGCCGCGGTGTTCACCACGGACAGCGCGGCGCAGGCGATGCCCAGCACGAAGCGAACCTTCGCGGCCGCGAGCGCGAGCGCGAGCCGCGCGCCGCGCTCACGACGCTCGAGGACGCTCGCGACGAGGGCGGTCGCGACGAGGGTCGCGAGCGTGCCGAGGCGATACGTGTAGAGCGCCTCGCCCGCGTCGATGACCGTGTCGTACAGGGTGCCGCTGAAGTAGCCGACGAACGGATCGTAGGCGAACACCATCGGCGACGAGAGGAAGCGGTAGACGCCGACGACGACGCACGAGAGCGGCCCCCCGATCGCGAGGAGGACGGCGACGAGACGGGGACGCCTGCCGAGGGCCGCGGCGAGCTCGCCGGCGACGGCGCCCCACACGCCGCCGAGGACGGAGCCGACCCCGGCGGTGAGCACGAAGTAGAGGAGCGCGCCCCAGAGCTCGCAGATGCCGACCCGGAGCGCGTGGACGAACGCCGTGCCGAGCGCGACCGCGGCGAGGAGGAGCCCGTGGCCGGCCCCACGCGCGACCCACGCGAGCACGTCGCCGCGCGCGGCCGCGGGCGTCGACGCGAGGCGCCAGGCGACGGACACGGCGGCGGCGGAGGGCACCACGAGGCCCGTCGCGAGCGCGTGCTCGTAGCCGGGTCCGCCGAAGAGCGGGAGGAACCCGATCGCACCGAGGATCACCGCGACGGCGATCACGCTGGGACGACGGCGCACGTGCGAGAGCAGCGAAGCCAACGAGGTCTCGCCGGTATACCACCCCGGCCGTCGTCAGGCGCAGGTCCGACCGGGGCGCTCGCTGGGAGGCGGGGTGCTGACGATGTCCGAGACGCGCGCCACGACGAGCGACCGCGAGGTCGCACACGGGACCGCCGCCCCCGCCGTGACGTCGTTCGCGGGGAAGGGTCCGGCGAGGCGCGGCGCGAAGACCGCGAGGCGCTCCGTGATCGGGAGGACGTTGGCGGCGAGCGCGAGGAGCGCGGCGCCGTCGCGCTGCCGGGTCCGCGCGAAGTCCAGCCGCAGATCGGCGGACGGCGGCGCGAACGACGTGGGCGCCGACTCGACCGAGGGGGCCGAGAGTCGCTCTGAGCGCGGGGCGGGCACGAAGCGATAGGGGTGGGTCGACATGGGGGGCTCCGTCCCCGTGAACGGCGATCGCCGGGCGACCTTGAGTCAGCGGCGGGCGCGCGGACGGGGCTTCGCGGAGTGCGCCCGCTCCTTCGGGCTCGGGCGCTGCTTCGCCTTCCACGCGGGCTTCTTCGCCTTGGCCTTGGCCTTCGCGCGCGGCGCCGCCTTCGCGACCGTCGGTGCGGGTGCGGGTGCGGGTGCGGGGGCGGGCTTGGCGCCGTCGGGGATCATCGGCGCCTTGTCCGCCGCCGCGCGGGCAGGTGTCGTGGTCGTTCCGGCCGTGAAGAGGAACGCCAGGGCGACGAGGTGCGACCAGCGGGCGAGGGCACGGAAGGACGTCATGTCCTCTCCGCATCCATCATCCAGGCCAGCCCGACGCCCCTGATTTCCAGGGGCCCGGACGCGCGCGGCGCGGCCCTCCGAGGGCTCTTCCCCGCGACCGAGGACGCGCGTCCTCGGTCAGGGTCTCACACCCCGTCGCCGGGGACGCTGCCGTCAGCGGGAGGAATCGACGGCGGCGGCTCTGCGCCTGGATCCTCGAGCACGAGCGGAAGCACCTCGTCGACGCGCTTCACGAGGTGGACCTTCAGCTCCGCGAGGACGTCCTTCGGCACCTCCTCGAGGTCCTTCTCGTTCCGGCTCGGGACGAGCACGGTCTTGATCCCCGCGCGGTGCGCCGCGAGGAGCTTCTCCTTGATGCCGCCGACGGGGAGGACGGCGCCGCGCAGCGAGATCTCTCCCGTCATCGCGACGTCCTTCTTGATCGCCGCCGAGAGCAAGAGCGACGCGACCGCCGAGTACATCGTCACGCCGGCGGACGGCCCGTCCTTCGGCGTGCCGCCCTTCGGCACGTGGAGGTGGAGATCGATGGTCTTCAGGAACTCCGGGTCGAGCCCGAGCTGCGAGGCGTGCGAGCGGACGAACGACATCGCCGCCGCCGCCGACTCCTGCATGACGCTCTTCAGGTTGCCCGTCACGAGGATCTCGCCCCGCCCGGGCATCTTGGTCGCCTCGATGAAGAGGATGTCGCCGCCGCTCGGCGTCCACGCGAGCCCCGTCGCGACGCCCGGTGAGCTCTGGCGCTCGGCGAGGTCGGGCGTGTGCCTCGGCGGACCGAGCGCCGTCTGGGCGAAGTCCGCGTCGCAGACGAGACCCTTCACCTCCTCACCCGACGCGACCTTCATCGCGACGTGCCGGCAGACGCTCCCGATCTCGCGCTCGAGGCCGCGGACCCCCGCTTCGCGCGTGTAGCTCTCGATGATCGTCTCGATGCCCGAGTCGACGAACTCCAGACGCTCGTCGGTGAGGCCGTGCGACTGGAGGTTCTTCGGGACGAGGAACTCCCTCGCGATCGACTTCTTCTCCGCCCGCGTGTAGCCGGGCACCTCGATGACCTCCAGGCGGTCCCAGAGGGGCCCGGGGATCGTGTCGGGGTTGTTCGCCGTCGCGATGAAGGTGACCTGCGAGAGATCGAACGGCGTGTCGACGTAGTGGTCCTGGAACGTGCTGTTCTGGGCCGGGTCGAGCACCTCGAGGAGGGCGGCCGCGGGGTCGCCCATCATGTCGATGCCCATCTTGTCGATCTCGTCGAGCACGAACACCGGGTTCTTCGTCCCGACCTTCTTGAGGCCCTGGATGATGCGCCCGGGGAGCGCGCCGACGTACGTGCGCCGGTGACCGCGGATCTCGGCCTCGTCGCGCACGCCGCCGAGCGCGATGCGGTGATAGCGGCGCCCCATCGAGCGCGCGATCGAGCGACCGAGGGACGTCTTGCCGACGCCGGGCGGCCCGACGAAGCAGAGGATCGGCCCCTTCTTGTCGCTGCGGAGCTTCCGCACGGCCATGTACTCGACGACGCGCTTCTTCACCTTCTCGAGGCCGAAGTGGTCCTCGTCGAGGCACCGGCGACAGTCGGCCGGATCGAGCTTGTCGTTCGTCGTCTTGCTCCACGGGAGGTCGGAGAGCCACTCGACGTACGTACGCGTGACATTGTACTCGGCCGACTGCTGCTGCATGCCCGAGAGGCGCGCGAGCTGCTTCTTCGCGATCTTGAGGGCGTCCTCCGGGAGCTGGGCGGCACGGATGCGGTCCCGGAGCTCCTCGACGTCGTCCTCGTCCGTCTCGCCGAGCTCCTCGCGGATGCTCTTCATCTGCTGGCGGAGGATGAGCTCGCGCTGGTTCTTCCCCTCGTCGGCGACCATGCTCGAGATCTCGCGCTTCACGCGGAGGAGCTCGAGCTGCTTCGTCACCATCGAGAGGACGAGGCGCACGCGCTCCTTCACGTCGAAGGTGGCGAGCACCTTCTGCTTGTCGCTCACGGTGACGTGGTCGACCGTGAGGTTCGACGCGATGAGATCGGCGAGGGCGCCGGACTCCCGCACGTTCTCGAGGATGCCGCCGGTCTCCTTCGGGAGGTTCGGCATGAGCTCGAGCAGCTCGCGCGTCGAGTCGCGGAGCTGGGTGCCGAGGACGTCGAGCTCGGCGTCGCGCTCGAGATCCTCGGCGACGCGCCGGACCTTCGCGCGCATGTAGGGCTCGAGCCCGACCTTGCCCGCGACCCGCAGGCGCGAGAGGCCGTGGAGGACGACCGAGTAGTTCGAGGGGCCGAGCCGGATCACCTTCACGACACGGGCGACCGTGCCCACGTCGTAGATGTCCTCGAAGCCGGGCTCGTCGACGTCGGCGTCGCGCTGGCTCACGATGCCGACGACGGCGCGATCCTGGCCGAGGAGGTCCTCGACGAGGCGCACGCTCCGCGCCCGGCCGACGTTGATGGGCACCACGCTCGCCGGGAACACCACGCTGTTCCGTAGCGGCAGGATGGGAAGAGTCTCGAGATCCGAACGCGTCTCCTGTGTCACCTTGGGTGCCTCTATACTCGGCGGGGGTTCGGGGGGCGGCGCCCCCCGGGTAAGGTAGACGACGATGACGCGCGCGTCCGAGAAATTCCCCGTGCCGCGCGGATGCGCCGCGACGCGTCTCGGCCGGAGAGAGCTCGTCCGCGGCGCCGGCGCGGCCCTGCTCGGGTGGGCCGCGTTCGGCGCGCTCGGGTGCGAAGGCGCGCGCGGGACGGGCACGGGCGGGAGGAC
>JALHPN010000249.1 GCA_022842465.1 Polyangiaceae bacterium
GGGGGCGGCTCGAGCACGGGCGGCGCGGTCGCGCTCGGGATCACGGTCGTCGCGCCGAGCGGCGGGGCCGGAAGCGCGGTCGCGGCAGGTCCCGCGTGCGCTCCGCCCTCGCGGACGATCTTCTGCGTCACGAGCACAACGACGACGCCGACGACCGCGGCGACGACGCCCGCGAGCAGGACCCGCGGCAACCTCCGGCTCTGCGGCAAGCCGGCGACGGGCTCGCTCTCGTCCTCGGGCGGGACCGGCGCCTCCTGCTCGCCGGTGGTCCCGGGCGACACCGGCGGGACCGAGGCGGCCGAGTCCGTCGTCGCCCGTTGCCAGGGCGTGCTCTCCGTCACGACCTGTCGACCCGCGGCGCGGCGGAGGGCGATCCCGAGCTCGGTCGCGTCGGCGTAGCGCCCGCCGGGGTCCTTCGCGAGCGCTCGCTCCACGACCTCCCAGATCGCGTCGGGGACATCGGGGACCCGGGGTACCACGCGCGTGAGGATCGCGGTCATCACGTCGTGGAAGGACTCCTCCTCGAAGGGGTTTCCCCCCGTCAGCATCATCACGAACACGATCGCGGCGGAGAAGACGTCGCTCCTCGCGTCGACCTTGCTCGCTCCGCGCGCCTGCTCGGGAGACATGAAGGTCGGCGTACCGAGCATGACGCCGTCGATCGTGAGCTGGGACTTGTCCCCCTGGAGCTTCGAGATCCCGAAGTCGAGCACCTTCGGGGTGACGTGACCGTCCGGGTCCCTCGCGAGGAAGACGTTGTCGGGCTTGATGTCGCGATGAACCACGCCCGCGCGATGGGCGTGAGCGAGCGCGGAGAGCACGGGAACGAAGAGGTCGAGCGCTTCGTCGAGCGGGAGCTTCCCGCGCTTCATCAGGAGGTCGCCGAGCGTCTCACCGGCGAGGAGCTCCATCACGATCGCGAGGGCCTTCGTCGCTCCTCTGCCCTGGCGCGCCGTGCCGCCACTCGCGTCGAGCTCGACGAGATCGAACACACGGACGATCGCGCGGTGGCTCAGCCGAGCCGCCGCGTGAGCCTCCCGACGGAAGCGCTTCACGGACTCGTCGTCGTTCGACTCCGGCACGAGGACCTTGACGCACACGTCCGCGCCGGTCGACTCGTTCGTGGCGACCCAGAGCTGCGCCATGCCCCCGAACCCCGCGGGCCGAACGAGGCGATACTTTCCCGCGAGCACCGTCCCCGCGTCGAGGACGAGCTCGTTCACCGACGCCTTGCCGACACCCGATGCGACGGCGCGCTCGTCATCGGCCCACGAGGGCTGTCGCGCAGGAGGCGTGGGGGTCCGGGGAGGCAAGCGGCAAGCTCCGTCGCGGGCGCGCCCGCGTCTGCCCTGATCGTGACGGGCCTCGCGCCGAACGTCCAGCCGAGACTCGGGGGGGCGCCCGTACGCACTCGCTCGCACATGGGCGGCAGGCCTCGAAACGCGAGAACGCCGGCGCTCGCGGAGGAGCGCCGGCGTTCACGTCGAGAGAGAGAACGTCAGTTCGAGGTGACGGGCGCGGGCGCTTCCTTGTCAGGCGCGCGGGGCGTGATCTTCTCCTCGAGCGCCCCCTCGAGGATCTGCTCCATCTTCGAGCAGAAGAGGAACTCGAGGTCGTTCTTGATCTCCTGCGGCACCTCGTCGAGGTCCGCCTTGTTGCGCTCGGGGACGAGCACGCGCTTGATGCCCGCGCGGTGCGCGGCGAGCACCTTCTCCTTGAGACCGCCGATCGGCAGGACGCGCCCGCGGAGCGTGATCTCGCCCGTCATCGCGACGTCGTGGCGGACGCGGATGCCCGTGAGCATCGAGACGAGCGCCGTGAACATCGTGACGCCCGCCGAAGGGCCGTCCTTCGGCATCGCGCCGGCCGGGATGTGGATGTGGATGTCCCGCTTGTCGAGGAAGTCCTTCGCGATGCCGAGCTTCTCGGAGTTCGTGCGGACGTAGGAGAGGGCCGCCTGCGCCGACTCCTTCATGACGTCGCCGAGCTGACCCGTGAGTTGGAGCTTGCCCGAGCCGTACATGCTCGTGGCCTCGATGAAGAGGATCTCGCCGCCGACGCTCGTCCAGGCGAGGCCGGTGCAGACGCCCGGCTCCTCCGTGCGCTCGGCGACCTCGCTCGTGTAGCGGGGCGCGCCGAGGAACTCGCGGACGTCGTCCTCCGTCGCGATCTTCCGCGCCGTGGTGTCGCCTTCCGCGATCTTCACCGCCACGCCGCGGATGACGCTCGCCACCTGACGCTCGAGCGTACGGACGCCCGCCTCGCGCGTGTAGTGGTCGATGATGACGTCGACCGCGGTGTCCTCGATGGAGAGCTGCTCCTTCGAGATGCCGTGCTCCTCGATCTGCTTCGGGATGAGGTGCTGGCGCGCGATCGCGAGCTTCTCGTTCCGCGTGTAGCCGGGGATCTCGAGGATCTCCATGCGGTCACGGAGCGGCGGCGGGATCGGATCGGCGACGTTCGCGTTCGCGACGAACATCACGTTCGACAGATCGTAGGGGATCTCGAGGTAGTGGTCCGCGAACGTGTTGTTCTGCTCGGGGTCCAGGACCTCGAGCAGCGCCGCGGCCGGGTCGCCGCGGAAGTCGTGGCCGATCTTGTCGACCTCGTCGAGCATGAAGACCGGGTTGATCGTCCCGACCTTCTTCATGCCCTGGATGACCTGACCGGGCAGCGCGCCGACGTACGTGCGGCGGTGGCCGCGGATCGCGGCCTCGTCGTGCACGCCGCCGAGCGAGATGCGGTGGAACTTCCGCCCGAGCGCGCGCGCGATGGAGCGGCCGAGCGAGGTCTTGCCGACGCCGGGCGGACCGATGAGGCACAGGATCGGCCCCTTCTTGTCCTTCTTGAGCTTGCGGACGGCGAGGTACTCGAGGATGCGCTTCTTGACCTTTTCGAGGCCGTAGTGGTCCTCGTCGAGGACCTTGCGGACCTGCGCGATCTCGAGGTTGTCCGTGGTCTGGACGTGCCAGGGGAGATCGAGGATCCAGTCCAGGTAGGTGCGGACGACGGTGTACTCCGCCGAGCCGACCTGCATGTTGCGCAGGCGCTTGAGCTGCTTCTTGGCGACCTGCTCGGCCTCCGTCGGGAGCTGCGCCTTCGCGATGCGCTCCTCGACCCCGTCGAGATCGCCCTGATCGCCGTCGTCCTCGCCGAGCTCTTCCTTGATCGCCTTCAGCTGCTGGCGGAGGACGTACTCGCGCTGGTTCTTCCCCATCTCCTCCTTGATCTGGGAGTTGATGCGCTCGCGCATCTTGAGGATCTCGAGCTGGCGCGTGAGGAGGCGCAGCACCTTCCGGATGCGCTCCTTCGCGTCGACGGTCTCGAGGAGCTGCGCCTTCTCTTCGACGGGTGCGTCGAGGTTCGCGGCGACGAGGTCGGCGAGCGCCCCAGGGGCCTGGATGGAGTCGATGAGCGAGCCCGCCTCGCGCGGGAGCTCCGGCATGAGCTGGATGACCTGCTTCGCGATGTCACGGAGCGACATCGAGAGGGCCTCGGCCTCGTCGTCGTCGACGCCGCTCTCCTCGAGCCGCTTCACCTTCGCCTTGAGATAGGGGGAGGTCTGCGAGACGTCGTCGAGCTTGATGCGGACGAGGCCCTGGAGGATGAGCGAGTAGTTGCCGGAGCTGTGCTTGAGCGCCTTCAGGACCCGCGCTGCGCAACCGACCTGGTGGAGATCGTCCGCGCCCGGATCGTCGGTCGCCGGATCCTTCTGCGCGAAGATCGCGATGACCGGCGCCGGGAAGTTGTCGACGTCCTCGACCAGCGCGACCGACTTCTCGCGCCCCACGTCGAACGGCGCGACGGCGCCGGGGAACAGGACCGCATTGCGGATCGGGAGAACCGGCAGCTCGTCGCCGAACTGGACCTGCTCCTCGTCCTTGTCGCGGGGGGGAGACTTCTTCTCCGACATGTTCGTCACCTCGCAGGCGGGCGCGTCCCGTGATTGGTGCGGCCCAGGCCAGAATGCACTTGTCTTACTTTCGTATCGTGAAGCGGCCGGCCATGGCTACGGAATTCCGGGACACGGCGCGTGAGGGAGAAGCGTAGGCACGGTCATCGCACCCCGCCAGTCCCCCCGTCGATCGAACACCTCGAAGGCCGCGCTCGCGCACATGGCCGCACGGCTCCCGGTCAGACCTCGGCCACCGTGCGCGACGGCTCGAGCGTGTGGATCGCGAGCCCGGTGAGGACCTTCGGGTAGAAGAAGGTGCTCTTCTGCGGCATGACCTCGCCCGCCTCGGCGACGCGGCGGACCTGCTCGACGGGCGTCCCGTTCATCAGGAAGAGGACCTGGCCCTTGTTGTCGCGGAGCTCGCGGAGCGCGGCCGAGGCGTCCTGCGGGTACCAGATGTTCGTCTTCGCGGCCTGCATCTCGGGCGTGACGCCGAGCACGGGCTCGAGCAGGCCCATGTGGAGGAGGGCGACGTCCGTGCGCCGGAGCGCGTCGACCTTCTGGCCGAGCACGGGATGGGCCGCGAGATCCGCGTCCTTCCGGAGGCTGAGGAGCGCCGCGCGGCCGTCGCCGCCGCACGCGACCAGGGCGGGCGCCATGGCCCCTGCCGCCCGGAGCTCGCTCACGAGGACGTCGGCGCTCGCGCCAGGCGGGAGCACCTTCACGTCGAAGAGCCTCTTGGCGCCCTCGAGCAGCGCGTCCCAGTCGAAGCTCCCGAGCGCGTGGACGTGGCGGTGGGTCGGGAAGACGACGAGCTCGGGATCGTCGCCGTTCGCGAAGAACACCATGAAGTACTTCGATTCGGCGCGCGGGCTCGGATCGGCGGCCTCCTGCATGTAGCGGAGCGCCGTCTCGTAGCGGTGGTGGCCGTCCGCGATGAGGAGGGACGAGGACGCGACGCCGGCTACGATCGCGCGGAGGGCCTCGCGATCGGACACCTTGGAGAGCGTGTGGGCCACGCCGTCGTCGGTCGCGAACGAGGCCAGCTCCGTCGCGCGGGCGAGCGCGCCGTCGAGCGCGCGCTCCGGATCGCGGTAGAGCATGAAGCCGGGCGAGAAGTTCGTCTTGGTCGCGCGGAAGAGCTTGAGGCGATCCTCCTTCGGCCCGGAGAGGGTCCGCTCGTGGGGGAGGACGATCTTGTCGGCGAAGGGGACGATCTTCACGAGCCCGAGGAAGCCCGTGCGCGTGATCGCCTTGCCGCCCGTCACGCCGGGCGGCGTGAACGTCTGATCGTAGCGGTAGAACGCGGGCTCGTCGTCGCGGACGAGGACGCCGCTCTTCCGCATGCCCTCGAAGATCGCCGCGGCGTTCGCGTACTTCGCGTCACCCTCCCCCTCCGGGAGGATCAGCTTCACGACGTTCGCGTCGTGCGAGGCGGCGAGCGCCGCGCGCTGCTCGGGGGAGATGACGTCGTACGGCGGCGCGACGACGGCGCGGAGGCCGCCCGCGCCGAGGCTTGCGAGGTCGTGACGGAGGGGCGTGAGCGGGGCGATCTCGGCCATGAGGGCGCCGAGCATGCCCCAGCCGACGCGCCGCGACCAGAGGCGACGCGTCGGCAGAGGACCGCCCTCAGCGGCGGTGGGTGATGAAGTACCCCATGACGGTGTTCGTGAAGGTGAAGTCGCCGCCCTGCCCGTCCTGCCAGTCGAAGTCGGTCAGGTAGACGCGCCCCTCGCCCGCGTTCCGGTACGCGATCGCGACGGCGTTCGCGTTCCAGCCCGCCAGCGGGACGATGCCCGGGTAGCCGCCGATGTTCTGGCCGCAGCCGGTCGTGTTCTCCGGGATCGAAACGAAGGGGATCGCGGCCCAGACGGGGTCCGCCGGCGTGAACTGGACCGTGGAGGGCATGAGGTCCGAGCATGCGCCGAAGCGCGGCTGCACCTCGGCCTGGTTCGTCTCGAAGACGGCGTTGAAGACGTTGTCGGTGGAGTAGTACTCGGTCAGCACGATGCCGCCCGCCTCCGTCCAGGCCTTCAGCGCGGGCCCGTTGAACTGGGTCTGACCGCTGCGGGGGACGATGAACGCCTGGACCGTGGCGTCCGGCGCGCAGCCGCTCTCGACCGTGAGGTTCGAGCCCGCCGGGATGAAGTTCGTGACGGGCCGGCCCGAGCTCCCGCAGACCATCACCTTCGTCCGCGTCGAGCACGTGACCGAGACGGTGGTGACGTCGGCGCCGGCGACCGTGCCGTCGCCGCTCGCGACGGCGCACGTCTCGCCGGCGACGCCGTTCGGCTGCGTCTTCACCGCGACCGCGTAGGCGCCGCCGCTGGCCACCGTCGTCACGAACGAGAAGGCGCCGTTGTTCACCGCGTTGAGCGTGAGATCGTCGCCGGCGTTGTTCGTGAGGACGAGGCCGTTGCCGGCGAGCCCGGAGAGCGTGCCGCCCACCTTGTACTTGTCCGTCGTGCACGCGGCGTTCAACGTGACGTTGGCGCCGGCGACCTTGGCCTTGGGGCTCGTCACGGTGCACGTCTGCCACGGGCTCGTCGGCTGGGTTCCGACGGTGACGTCGTAGTCGGCGCCGCTCTCGATCTTCGTCGCGAAGGTGTACGTCGCGCTCGTCGGCGCCGCGAGGTCGTCACCCCCGTTGTTCCGGAAGACGAGGCCGGTGCCCGTCACGCCCGTCACGTTCACCGCGACGTCGTAGGTGTTCGTCTTGCAAGCGATGTTGACGTTCGTGACGTTCGCGGTCGCGATCGTGCCGCTGGCGGCGGCTCCGCCGTCACCGGGGACGACGGCGCAGGTCTGCCACTTGTTCGTGGGGTTCGTCTTGACCGTCACGGCATAGGGCTGGCCCGACGCGAGCGCCTTCGGGAAGGCGTACTGGCCGTTCGCGTTGACGGTCACCGAGTCGGCCGCGCCGTTGTTCTCGAGGACGAGGTTCTGACCCGCGAGCCCGCTCACGGTGCCGCCGACGGTGTACTGCGTCGTGCAGTTGACGGTGATGCTCTCGATGTTGCCGGCGACGATGGTGCCCGTCCCGCCGGTGACGACGCAGACCTGCGGAGGCGCCGTGGGCTGGGACTTGACGGTGACCTCGTAGCTCGTCCCGGCGGGGAGCTTCGCGGTGAAGGTGACCTTCTGGGTCGCGCCGCCCTGGGGCGCGACCGTGACCTCGGCGCCGCTCTTCTCGCGGAGAACGAGGCCGGTGCCCTGGAGGCCGATGACGGAGGCCGAGACCGTGAACTGAGCGGCTCCGGAGTCCCCTCCCGAGGACGAGCTGCTGGAGCCATCGAACGAGGCGTCGAACGAGAGGGAGCCCGCGTCGCCGGTGACGTCGCCGCCCCCGTCGCTACCGCACCCCGTGAAACACGCGAGCCCCGTCCCGATGGACGCGGCCGTCAGAGCAAAAAGGAAAAAATGGCGCATGGTGCCACGCTACGCGGGGCCCGCGGACCGCGGCAAGGATTCGCAGAGCGCCCCTCACTTCCGTGGCGGCCTCTCGGGGCGACGGTGGGGGAGTCACCCTGCTCGCACATGCCGAGCGCCCGGCCTGCGGCCGCGCTACTGGCGAACGCAGCGGACGTGGCCGAGATCGGTCGCGGTGCGCGCGACGACCTCGCCCGTCGCGAAGTCGACGGCCCAGTACCGGCCACCCCCGGCCGGCGTGCTCGTCCAGTACGGGAAGTCGACGGGCGTCACGTACGTCGAGCCGGAGAACGCCTGCGGGTCGATGAACTTGGCGACGACCCGCCCGTTGTCGTACCGCTCGTGCGGGAACTCGTCGACGAGGGTGAGGAGCTCCTTCACCGTCGGGAGGCGGCGCCCGGCCCCGAGCTCGGCTCGCTGGAGACACGCGGCCGCGGTGCCGGCGAACGCGACCTGCGTGCTCACGACGCGGGCCCAGACGAGGCGCGTCTTCGCGTCGGTGAGGATCGGATCGGTCCGGTCGAAGCTCTCGTACTGGTCCTCGGGCGCGCCCGCCGAGTCGGGGTACGCGGCGAGCGCGGTCCCCATCACGCACGCGAGCGAGGCGACGACGTGGAGCGCGATGCGGAAGAGCCTCGGGGCGCGCATCAAGGCTTTCCTTTCACGCAGCGGACCATCGCGACAGCCGAGCTGTTCGCCGCCTTCGTCGTGACGAGCTTCTGCACCGAGGAGGGCTCGCGGAAGTCGACGACCCAGTACTTGTCCTCGAGGCCGGCGACCGTCCGGAGCTGGGACGACGTCCAGTACTCGAGCTCCTTCGTGTCGAAGACCGGCGGCGCGGGCGGGCCCGAGGCGCGACCGAAGTCGAGCAGCGTGACGAGCTCGATGCGCTTCGGAAGGCGAAAGCCGCCGGGGAGCGCCGCGCACTTCTTCACCGCCTCGTCGTAGGTGGCGCTGCCGAGGTCCCCCTTCGTCCAGACGAGGTTCGTAGAGCCGGTCTCGGTGACCTCGTTCCCGTTGACGGTGAAGACCGGCGTCGGATCGACGCCCGCGTCCGCCCAGCTCGGCATCCGCCAGCGCGCCCACGCGACCGGATCCGCGCCCGGCGTCACGGGCCCGGCGTCGCCCCCGTCGCCCGCGTCGGGCACGACGACCGGGCCGTCCGTGCCGCCGTCGTCGGGGCAGAGGAAGTTCGTACACTCGATCTTCTCGAAGTCGGAGAGCCCGATGATCGCGTTGCACGCGAGGAGCGAGGCGCCGAGCACGGCGGATCCGGCCACGGCGGCGAGGCGACGGCGATCAGAACGTGCCATGAAGCCCTGCCGATCCGAGGCCGACCACCGGCTTCACCGTGGGCCCCTGACTCGCCTTCGTGCTGCCCCCGCTCGTCGCCGATCCGAGGAGGCCGAGCCCGAGGCCGAGGCCGCCGACGACGAAGCTCACCGTCGCGAACGTGCCCCAGGCGCGCGCCGAGTCGAGCGAGTCGTGGTTCTCGCGCCCGCACTTCTGATCGGGGCACGCGTCCTCGAGGTCTCCCCTCTTCGCGAGCGCGACGCCGCCGGCGATGAGGCCGATGCCGAGACCGATGCCGCCCGTGACGTACCCGAACGTCGCGAGCCCCGAGCTCTTCTTCTCCGGCGGCGGAGGCGGCGCGACCGGGCCCGTGTTCCCAGGAATGGGCGGCGGGGGCTCGTCGGGCGGGGGCGGCTGCACGGCGAGCTCGATGTCCTGCGAGACGCCTTCGCGCGCCTCGAACGTCGCGCGGGTCTCGCCCCCCTGCCCCACCTTCGCGACGACGACGTGGACGCCCGGGTTCACCGCGCGAGCCTGGCCGAGCGCCGCGGCCGGTACCGCGAACCCGTCGACGGTGACCGTGGCCTCGCGCCCGGGCGGGACGCCCGTGACCACGAGCCTCAAGAGCGCGATCTTGCTCTTCACCTCGTCGGCGAAGCGGCCTGCCTCGGTGCGGGCCTC
Organism: Polyangiaceae bacterium; assembly: GCA_022842465.1. Lineage (GTDB taxonomy): Bacteria > Myxococcota_A > Polyangia > Polyangiales > Polyangiaceae > Labilithrix. Next base: position 9,299 of record JALHPN010000249.1, read on the forward strand.
CTGCGAGCGCGGCGTCTCGGACGGGCCGGGCGGAATGCGCGCGACGGAGAGGCACGTCTCGCGCGCCTCGACGGGCTGACCGAGGACCGCGTACGTGCGACAGAGCTCGAGCCCGGTGATGGGGGTGTTGCCGAGGGCGTGCGCCGCGCGGAACTTCTCGAGCGCACCTTTCGTGTCTCCCTTGTCGCGGAGCGCGATCCCCTCGTTGTACGCCTGCCGCGCCGATTCGATGTCCCCGGCGCTCTTGGGCTGCGCGTGGGCTTCGCCCGCGAGAGCGACGGCGGCGACCGCCAGACCGAGGGCGATCCGAGCGCGGTTCCGACTAGAAGATGTCATGTCCGGTGGAGGTCGGCTTCGGAGCGGGGGGCTGCGTGGCCGACGAAGGCAAGGAGGGGGTCGACGCGGCGCCCGCCGGGCGGGGGCGCGTCGAAGGACGAACGCTGGTGATCGGCGAATGCGCCGCGGCAGGAAGGACCGCGGAAGGCGGGGAGGAAGGCGTCGCGCTGCCGAGCGCGGTGAGCACCGGGGGCGTGGCGCTCGCCTCGGGCGGCGGGCTCGGCACCGGCGCGGCCCCGGCGGCGCTCATCGCGTTGGTCGTTCGCGCGGCGGCGCTCGGCTCGGAGACGAGCCCGCGGCCGCTCGCGTCGTTCGCGCGGATGGCCCGCACCGCGACGAAGCTCACGATCCCGAGGGCGAGGACGGCGACGATCCCGAGCACCTTGCTCCGCGCCGTGCCGGGGGACGCGGTCCGCACGATGCCGGCGTCCGTCGTCGCGAGCGTGGGCGCGACGGCGAGCGCCGCGGAGCTCCCGACGCGCGGGAGATCGACCGAGCGCGGCATCTGCCCGCCGAGCGCAGCGGCGAAGGCCTCCGCGAGCTCGCGCGCCGACTTGAACCGCTCGTCGACGTTCCGGGCGCAGGCTCGCGCGAACCACGCATCGACCGCGGGCGGGAGCTCGGGGCAGGTCTTCGTGATCTGCGGCAGCGGCTCGGAGTGGATCTTGATCGCGAGGCCGCCCATCGTCTCGGCGTCGAAGGGCTTCTTCCCCGTCAGCGCCTCGTAGGCGACGACGCCGACGCTCCAGAGATCCGTCCGGTGGTCCATGTCCTTCGCGCCGAGGATCTGCTCGGGGCTCATGTAGAACGGCGAGCCGATCATCGACCCCGTCTTCGTGTGGCTGTCGAGCTTCGGGACGTCCACGCCCTTCGCGATGCCGAAGTCGAGGAGCTTCACGAACACGTCGCCGTTGCCGGCGTCGCAGAGGAAGATGTTCCCGGGCTTGATGTCGCGATGGACGATCCCGCGCTCGTGCGCGCGCTCGAGGGCACGGGCGAGCTGCGCGACGACCTCGAGGACGAGCTCCGGCGCGAGCTGCACGCCTCGCTCCCCGTCGGCGGCGCCGTCGCGCGCGAGGTGCGCGCCGAGGTCGCGCCCCTCGAGGAGCTCCATCACGATGTACGGGACGCCGTCCTCGCTCACGCCGTGGTCGAACGTCTGGACCACGTGCGGGCTCTTCACCTGGGCCGCGGCGGCCGCCTCGCGCGAGAAGCGGTCGAGGGCCTCGCGGCTGTTCTGCAGCTCGCTGGCGATGAACTTCACGACGACCTGGGTGCGGAGCGCGAGGTGCTCGGCGACCCACACGTGTCCCATCCCGCCCTCCCCCAGCGGTCGCACGAGCCGGACGCTCGGCGTCACCATCAACCCGGGGTGAGCGCCTCCCACGGGAAAAAGAATGCGTGAGGTGCTCGTCCGCCGCAACATCTTTGGCCCAGCCGGGGTTGCCCTTGCCTCCTTCGTGCCGAGGAAGGCGCGGACGACGGGAGGGCCATTTTTCCCGAGCTCAGGCGCACCGGGCCCGCCCCGCGCGGGCCGCGTCGTGTGCCGCGGGCTCCGGTCCCCCTGACATCGGCGTCATGGGCACGCCTCCCGATGTCGCGGTCGGCGCGGGCGCGTGCGCGTCATGACGCGGGTTCGCCGCGGCCGCAGAGCTTGGCCCGACGGATGCTACGATGCGGCGCATGCTCGGAACTCCGTGGAGCCGCCTCGTCCTGGTGCTCGCCGGCGCCTCGCTCGTCGCGTGCGGGAGCGCGCTGTCGGACGCGTTCTCGGCCGACTCGGAGGGCGGGCGCAGCGCGGCCGACGCCGGCGCCGGCGCCCCCCCCTTCGAGAGCGCGACCGGGGCCGACCAGCCGACGGACAACGCGATCCTCCTCGTGCACGCGGCGGGGCTCGGCGCGTTCCGCGTCTGCTTCGACTCCGCGCTCGACCAGCTCCCTCAGCCCGACCGGCAGGCGATGCCGGAGGCGAACGTCGTCGGCGTCGAGGTCGGCACCGCCGTGCGCCTCCCGCCGCTCGCGAGGCCCTCGAGCCGCGTCTTCCTCTGGGAGGAGCGCCGCCTCCGCGAGTTCTCGGGGCCCCTCGCCACGAGGGAGCTCGACTGCGACGATCTCGTGAACCTCAGCGACCCGCAGATCCCGAAGCCGCTCGCGACGCTCCCGCTGTCGAGCGATCTCACCCGCGGGGTGCACCTCCTCGTCCTCACCGGCTGCGGGCCGAACCCGACGGCCTTCGACCGAACCGTCGCCCAGTGCGGGGCCGACTTCGACGGCGCGAAGGGCAACCTCCAGCTGAGGGACATCACCGTCTCGGGCGCGAAGCGTGACGCGAAGAACGTCCTCCCGACCCAGGTGCTCCACCTGTCGCAGCCGATCGAGTCCGCGCGCATCGCCGCAGGCGCGGCGACGACGATCGACGTCGCGTTCGGCGACCTCGACACGCCGGGCAAGACGTTCGCGAAGGGCGTGAGCTTCTTCGGGGGACCGACGCCGGCACAGCCCGAGCGGCTCGCGTACGAGCCCGAGGAGATGCCGGCGTACGCGACCGTGGGCTTCACGGTCACGATGGACGGCACGACGCTCGTGAAGCAGTCGCTCGCGGACGTCGCGCGCCTCTCGTCGGTGAGCGATCTCCCCTCGACCTACTACGGCGCGGCGTCCAACTACGTGCTCCTTCTCCTCGGTGACCCCTCGGCAGCGAGGGCGGATGCGAGCGCCGACGAGCTCTCGGCGCCGCACCTCCTCGTCGTCCCCGTCATCGACGACGAAGCGTCGGCGGACGGCGGGGCTCCCGGCACGCCCGAGCGCGACGGCGGGACGTGACCCTCTCTCGCCGACGTCGCTGGCGGGTGGCGGTCGCCTCGGCGACGGCGCTGGCCTGCGCCGGCGGCGCCGCGCT
>JALHPN010000250.1 GCA_022842465.1 Polyangiaceae bacterium
TGCCGAGGAGCGCGGCCGGGTGAGCCTCGCGCTCGACGGCACGGGCGCGCCTCGCACGCGCGCAGTCACCGTGACGCAGCTCGGACCGCGCGTCGACGCCGACGTGCGCGTCGCGCGCTCGGTCAGCCTCACGCTCGACGCCGCGCTCGCGACAACGTCCTACCGGGCGGGGGCCGAGGCTCGACGCGGCACCGTCACGCGGCTCTCCAACGTCCTCGTCGGTGGACGGCTACGCCTCGTCGTCGCCGAGACGACGCTCGACGTAGGGCTCGTCGTCGGCGCCCCGCTCGTGACGGTACCCGGCGGCGGGATCACGGAGAGCGCGGCTGCCGAGGGCGCGGATCGCGCGGCGCTGGGAGCGGCGGGCCCACGCGGCGCCTTCAGGTGGGCCCGCAACGCCGTGCCGGTCGTCGGCCTCGTGCGCGCCTCCCACGCGCTCGGTCCCCTGCGCGGTACGGTCGACGTCGAGCCCGGGCTCCTCGTCTCCGTCAACCGGGACGCGAGCCGCGCGGCGGTGGTCGCCTCCGCGGAGCTCGCGCTTCCGGGCGCGGTGACGCCGTACGTGTCGCTCTCGATCTTCGCGTCGACGCGGCCGCTCGACGCGAACGACGCCGCGCAGACCGGGGCGGCGCTCGGCGCACGGTGGGAGCTCGGCACCGCGTTCGGCTGGGCCGAGGGCCGCATGCAGCTCGACGGCCCCGCCGGCGTCACCCAGCGTTACGCCACGTGGTGGGGCGGTACGATCGGCGCAGGCGTCCGCTTCTGACCGACTCCCTCGCCTCGCGCCGCGTCAGCGGAGCGAAGCGAGCGCGGCGGAGACCTTCGCGACCGAGACGGGGCTCGCCGTCTTGAGCTCGGGGGCGAAGATCGCGACGCGGAGCTCCTCGAACGCCCAGCGGAGCTCGGAGGCCGCGGCGCTGTCCTTCACCTGCGCGCGTCGGGCGAGGAACTTCGTCCACAGCGGAGCGAAGGGCGCGAGCTTGTCCGCGTCCTTCCGCGGATCCGTCACCGCGCGGGTGAGCCGGGCCTGCACCGCGCGCAGGTAGCGGGGGTAGTGCTCGAGGCGCCCAAGCGGTACCCACGCGACGAGGTCGTCGGGGAAGAGCTCGGCGAGCTGCCCGAACATCTCCTGGATCGACGCGCGCCCGCTGGGGTGCTTCGTCGCGGCGCGAAGGGCGGCCAGGGTCTTGTCGAGCTCGGCCGAGACGGCGGCGATCACCTTCGTGAAGAGACGGAACGCCGGATCGAGCCGCGGCGCGCCCACCTTCACGCGCGCGTCGAAGGCGGCGCGGTCGCGCGGCAGCTCGGCGTCTCCCTCGAGATCGAAGGCGGCGTCCGCGATCCGCGCGAGGAGGCGCTGCCGGAAGGCATCATGCTCGGTGCGCGACGCCATCGCCCCGTTCGGCTTTGCGAAGGCGGACGGGAGGCGCGGCGTGATCGAGGAGAGCGCGCCGCGCGAGGCGAGCATCAGGAGGCGGCGAACGCCCGCGCGCGAGGCCTCCGCCGCCGCGGCCTCCGACTCGAGGAGGACGAGATCGACGCTCGCGCCCTTGTCGACGAGCGCGGGGTAGCTCCGGACGACGAGGCTACCGACGCGACGCTCGACGTGGCGCGGGAGCTCGCCGAAGTCCCAGGAGGTGAGCCCCGGCTTGTCCCAGGACGCGGGCGCCTTCACCTCCTTCAGCACCTCCCGCGCGCGGGCGCCGAAGCGGGCGAGGAGATCGTCGACGTCACGGCTCTCGGCGACGACCTTGCCCTTCGCGTCGACGACGCGGCCGACGAGGCGGAGGTGGCTAGGGGCGAGGTCCGGCCGGAAGGCCTCCTCCTCGAGGCGGACGTCCGTGAGCTCTGCGATCGCGCGGACGAGGCGCGGGATCATCGGCCCGTCGAACGGCCGGACCTCGAGCGCGAGCGATCGCGCGAGCTCGGGGATGTCGCCGAGGTCCTTGCGCTGCGCGCGGGGGAGCTCCCAGAGGAGGGCGGTGATCTTCTCGCGATGCCATCCGGGGATCGTCCAGTCGAGCTCGCCGCGCGTGAGCTGCGGGAGGAGCACGAGGGGCACGGTGATCGTGACGCCGTCGTCGTCGGCGGACGGATCGAACTTGTAGGAGAGCGAGAGGTCGACGCCGTGGAGACGGATCGCGTCCGGGTAGTCCGCGGGGCGGAGCTCGTGCTCCGCCTGGAGCACGTCGTCCAGGGAGAGGAGGAGGACGCGCGGATCGTCCTTTTCGGCCGCCTCGCGCCACGTCTCGAACGTCTTCGCGTTCACGACGTGGTCCGGCACGCGCTTCTCGAAGAAATCCACGAGGGCGTCCTCGTCCGCGAGCATGTCGCTGCGGCGCGCCTTGTCTCGGAGCCGCGCGACCTCGGCGAGCAGCACGCGGTTCTTCTCCTGGAACGCGCCCCGTGAGACGTACTCGCCGCGCACGAGCGCGTGCTCGAGGAACATGCGCCGCGCCTCGGCGGGCGCGACGCTCGCGTAGTCGACGTGGCGATCCTTCGCGACGGTGAGCCCGAAGAGCGAGACGTGCTCGCGGACCGAGGCGCGGGCCGATTTCTCGGACCAGTGCGGATCCGAGTAGCTCTTCTTCACGAGGTGCGGCGCGGCGGGCTCGAGCCACGCCGGATCGATCCGCGCCACGGTGCGCGCGAAGAGCTGCGAGGTCTCCACGAGCTCGAACGCCATCACCCACGCCGGCGGCTTCCGGGCGAGGGCCGACGACGGGTGGATCAGAAAGCGCGTCTGCTTCGCGCCGACGTACGCGCGCGCCTCCTGGCTCCAGGTCCCGATGCGCGAGAGGAGCCCGGTCAGGAGCGCGCGGTGGAGCGCGTCATGATCGGGTTTGTCGGACGTCGCGCGCGCGAGGTCGAGCTCCCGGACGATGTCCTCGAGCTGGCGGTGGATCTCGAACCACTCGCGCACGCGGGTGAAGGAGAGGAAGCTTTCCCGGCACACGCGGCGGAGGTTCGACGTGCTCTTCCTCTCGGCCTCCTTGACGAAGTCCCACATGCGGAGGAACGCGACGAAGTCGGACCGGTCGTCTCGGAAGCGACGGTGGAGCTCGTCGGCTTGCTGCTGCTTCTCGCGTGGGCGCTCGCGCGGATCCTGCGCGTTGAGCGCGGCGGCGACGACGAGCACGTCGCGGAGGCACCCGAGCTCCGCGCCCGCGAGCACCATCCGACCGATGCGCGGATCGACGGGGAAGCGCGCGAGCTTCCGGCCGAGCGGCGTGAGATCGCGCTGATCGTCGAGCGCGCCGAGCTCCTCGAGGACGCGGTAGCCCTCGGCGATCGCCTTGCCTTGCGGCGGATCGAGGAACGGGAAGTCCTCGACCGCGCCGAGGCCGAGCGACTTCATGCGGAGGATGACCCCGGCGAGGCCCGTGCGCTTGATCTCGGGATCGGTGAAGCCCGGGCGCGCCGCGAACGACTCCTCGTCGTAGAGGCGCACGCAGATCCCCTCGCGGACGCGGCCGCACCGGCCCTTCCGCTGCTCGGCGCTCGCGCGGGAGATGGCCTCGATCTGGAGCCGCGTCGTCCCCGAGCGCGGGTCGTAACGGGAGAGGCGCGCGATGCCGGTGTCGACGACGTAGACGATGCCGGGGATCGTGATCGACGTCTCGGCGACGTTCGTCGCGAGGATGACGCGCCGCTCGGGGATGCTCTGGAAGACGCGCGCTTGCTCCCCCGCCGAGAGGCGCGCGTAGAGCGGCTGGACGACGGTGTGCCAGAGCCTCCGAGCGTGGAGCGCGTTCTCGGACTCGCGGATCTCGCGCTCGCCCGGGAGGAACACGAGGATGTCGCCGTGCGGGTCGAGCGACGTCACGTTGGCGACCGCCTTCGCGACGGCCTCCGCGACGTCGTCGTCGTCGTCCGCCGGCTCGTAGAGGACCTCGACTGGGTACGTGCGGCCCTCGACCTCGACGACCGGCGCGCCGTCGAAGAAGGCGGAGAAGCGATCGGTCTCGAGCGTCGCCGAGCTGACGACGACCTTCAGATCCGGCCGCTCGGGGAGGATGCGCTTCACCCAGCCGAGGAGGAAATCGATGGTGAGGCTCCGCTCGTGCGCCTCGTCGATGACAAGCGTGTCGTAGCGACGGAGGAGCGGGTCACCCTGGATCTCGGCGAGCAGGATGCCGTCCGTCATGAACTTCACGTAGGTGCGCGCCGACGTGCGGTCTTCGAAGCGGATCTGGTAGCCGACGTCGGTCCCGAGCGGCGTCCCGAGCTCGGTCGCGACGCGCGCGGCGACGCTGGTGGCGGCGATGCGGCGCGGCTGCGTGACGCCGATGATCTGCTCGAGCCCGCGGCCCATCGCGAGCGCGATCTTCGGGAGCTGCGTCGTCTTGCCGGACCCCGTCGCGCCCGCGACGATGACGACCTGGTGCTCCGCGATCGCGCTCGCGATGTCGGCGACGCGCGACGAGATCGGGAGCTCGGGCGGGAACGAGATCGGCGAGGGCTGCGGGTCCACGGTCAGGGACCGCCCCTGATAGCACGAGTGGGCTACGCTGCCCGGCCATGAGCACGCGCCTCCATCTCGTCCGTCACGGCGCCACGGTCCTGTCGGCGGAGGATCGGTTCGCGGGGTCGAGCGACGTCGACCTCTCGGAGGAGGGGCAGGCGCAGGCCGCGTGCCTCGCGAAGCGGCTCGCGGGGGAGACGATCACCGCGATCTACGCGAGCCCGATGAAGCGCACGGTGCTGACGGCGTCGATCCTCGCCGCGCCCCACGCGCTCGCGCGGGTTCTCGAGCCGGGCCTCCGCGAGATCGACCACGGACGATGGGAAGGTCTCACGCGCAAGGAGGTGGAGGAGCGCTTCGCCCGCGAGTACGCCGCGTGGGAGGAGGACCCGTTCACCTTCGCGCCCGAGGGCGGCGAGTCGGGTGTCTCGGTGATGGCGCGCGCCCTGCCGGTCATCCGCGCGATCGTCGAGCGGCATCCGGGCGAGTCCGTCGTCGTCGTCTCCCACAAGGCGACCTTGCGTCTCCTCCTCGCGAGCCTCCTCGGCATCGACGCCCGCGGGTACCGCGATCGGCTCGATCTCGCCCCCGCGTCGCTCTCCGTCGTCGACATGAAGGACCCCGTCCGCGCGCGGCTCGGCCTCTACAACGACGTCTCCCACTACGCCGGTCGGGTCCGAGCGCCCGGCGCCGCGCTCTCCAAATGGTGGGCGTGACCCGCGCCTGGATCAGCTGATCCCGGGGACTTGCCCGGGTCGCCGGCGGACCAGGTGCGTTACTACTGGATTATTCCACTGTAGACCCCAGGCACACCTCCTGCGACGAGACGTCGCGGCTTCTGGGAATCCGTCGTCGTTTCCCCGTATGAAGGGTGAGCATGCCTGCCGTCTTCCGATCGTCTGCCGTCGTCGCGTCCGCGGTCCTCGGGGTCCTCGTCACCGTCGTCGCGTGCGGAGGGGACGAGGCGCCGGAAGGCCAGGGCTCGAGCTCCGGCGATCCGACGACGCCGGTGACGCAGGGCACGGAGACGCCCCCCTCGACGACGCCTCCGCCCCCGACGCCGCCGCCGGGCTCGAGCTCCGGCGCGCCGGGTACGCCCACCGCCGGTTGCGGGGCGCCCGCGAAGCAGAGCGGCTTCGCGAGCGGGCTCACCGTGCAGATCGAGGGCAGGGCGCGCACGTACGCGCTCTTCGTCCCGCCCTCGTACGATCCGAACAAGGCCTACCCGCTCGTCTTCGGCTTCCACGGCGACGGCGGCACGGGCTCGGGGATCCGCAGCACGATGAAGCTCGAGGATCAGGCGAACGGCGAGGCGATCTTCGTCTACCCCGACGGGCTCTCGAAGACGTGGGAGCTCGACCAGGCCGCGGCGACGAACAAGGACATCAAGCTCGTGACGGCGCTCGTCGACGAGCTCTCCTCCACCTACTGCACCGACGCGACGCGGCGCTTCGCGGCCGGCTTCTCGCGCGGCGCCTACTTCGCGAACCAGCTCGCGTGCCGCTCGCCTCGCCCGTTCCGCGCCGTCGCGACCCACGGCGGCGGCGGCCCGTACGGCCTCGACGGCGAGTACGGCAACGACGGGACCTGGAAGTGCACGGCGCCTATGCCCGCGGCGATCGTCGTCCATGGCACGAACGACGGCCTCGGCGACACGGGCAAGGAGAGCCGGGACTTCTACCGCGCGCGGAACCAGTGCAAGACGAGCTCGAGCGCGTGGGCGCCTTCCCCGTGCGTCGCCTACGACGGCTGCGCGGCGGGCAAGAGCGTCCACTTCTGCCTCGTCTCGGGGATGGGGCACTCCTTCTGGCAGAACGGCGCCGCAGCGACGTGGAGCTTCTTCTCGGCTCAGTGAGCGGGCTTCGACGCGCGCTCGGCCGCGAGCGCGGCGCGGATCTTCGCCTCGGCCAGGCGGGGCGAGAGCCGGGCGAGGCGCCAGAGGAGGCGCGCGCGTGACGGGAGGACGATGACGCCGACGTTCTTCGCGACCGCGTCGAGCGCCTCGGCCGCGAGGAGCGACGGCGGGTAGGCCGGACCTGCGACGCTCGTGAGGAAGCGCTTCAGGTTGGGCATCCACGCGGGCTTCGGGAGATCGGGCATGTAGTCCGAGGCGAAGATGGGCGTGTCGACCGGCGCCGGGCAGAGCGCGCTCACGCGGACGCCGAGGGCCGCGCCCTCGAGGCGGAGGCTCGTCGAGAGCCCCACGACGGCGTGCTTCGACATCGCGTAGGCGACCATCAGGGGCGACGGCGTGAGCCCCGCCATCGACGCGACGTTCACGATGTGGCCCGAGCCCTGGCGCACCATGACGGGGTACGCCGCCATCACGCCGTGAACGACGCCGCGCACGTTCACGTCGACGGTGCGGTCGAAGTGCGCCACGGCGAGATCCTGGACCTCTCCCCCGCAGCCGATGCCGGCATTGTTGAAGAGGTAGTCGAGGCGGCCGCCTTCCTTCGCGGCGTCCTCGATCGCCTCGCGGACGGCGCCCGCGTCGCGCACGTCGAGCTTCCGCGGTTTCGCGGCCTTTCCGCACGCGGCGGCGACGGCCTCGGCGGCGCGACCGCGCACGTCCGTCACCCACACGCGGGCGCCGCGCTTCGTGAGCGCGAGGGCGAGCTCCTTGCCGATGCCGGACCCCGCCCCCGTCACGAACGCGATCGCTCCCTGGTAGCCCACGTCGCCGACCTTACTTCCGCGCGGGCCTCCGTCAATCGGAGCCGAGGCCGCAGGCGCTCGCGTTCATGCGGCATCCACACGCGTTCCTGCGCGTATCCACCCGAGACGACGCCGCCCGTCCACGTGCGCGGGTCAGCTTGACGCCCATGTGGCCCGTCGTCCCGCTCACGAGCTCGCTCTTCCTCTCCTCCGCGGCCGTCGCCGCGAACGTCGCCGTCCTGTCCGTGGGAATGTGGGAGGCCCGCGGGCGGATCGTGCGCGTCGGGGCGGTGGTGCTCGGCTTGTCCGTCGTCGCTCACGCGGCGTGGTGGCTCGGGCCGGTGTTCGCCGCGACGTACTGGGGCGCGACGGCCGCCTCGTTCCTCCTCTGCTTCGCCGCCCCGATGGTCCCCGCGTCGCTCGTCGCGACGGTGAGCCGTACGCTCGCGAAGCGATGGGCACGTCGCCCGGAGACGACGTCCCCTCCCCCGCCGCCCGCCGCGATGTCACGGCGGGCGTTCGTCTCCGCCGCTACCGCCGCGGCGCCCGTCGTCGCCGCGACCGCTACGACGGTCGGCTTCGCGAGCGCGAACGCGACGCCCGACGTGCCGCTCGTCCGCCTCCCGTACGCAGATCTCCCGCCCGAGCTGCGCGGCCTCCGCATCTTGCAGCTCTCCGACCTCCACCTCGGCGTCGAGCGGCGCACCCGCGACGTCGAGGCGCTCGTCCGCGCCCTCCACGACCGAGGGCAGGTCCCCGACCTCGTCGTGCTCACCGGCGACGTGGCCGAAGATCCGGCCGAGCTCGTCCCCGCGATGAAGGCGCTCCGCGAGCTCGGCGCGCCGATGGGCATCTACGCCTCGCTCGGCAACCACGAGTACTTCGGCGACGTGCAAAGGACGCGGCGCGACTACGACCGCGCCGGCGTGCCGCTCCTCGTCTCGGCCGGGCACACCCTCCGCCGCGGGAAGGCGCGACTCCACCTCTCGGGGCTCGACGATCCGCGCGCGATGCACGGCGATCACGATCCCTTCCTCCGCGCGAGCCTGGACCGCGCGCTGGACGGCGCGCCGAGCGACGCCTTCCACCTCGTCCTCTCGCACCGACCCGAGGGCCTCGTCCCGGCCGCGAAGGAGGAGCTCGGGCTCGTCCTCGCGGGCCACACCCACGGCGGCCAGGTCGGCTTCGCGAACAAGAGCGCGTTCGAGCCGATCTGGCCGGAGAGCTACCTCTGGGGTCGCTACCGCCGCGGGCGCACGCAGCTCTACACGACGAGCGGCTTCGGGCACTGGTTCCCCTTTCGCCTCCTCTGCCCCACGGAGGCGCCGCTCGTCGAGCTCGTCGGCGTCTGACGGCGACGTGATCCCTCACCGCGCCGCGGGAATCCGGGTACGTTGGCGGGCCGTGCCGACCTCGAAGACGTCGCGATTCCTCGACGACATGCTCCACGGGAGCGCTCGGTGAGCGCCCTGCGGATCCTCGGCGGCCTGCTGTGCGTCGGTGCGCTCGTCACGCTCATGCTGCCGATCTTGCTCCTGCTCCTGCCCTTCCGCGTCGCGCGCATCCGCGTCACGAACGCCTTCGGCTCGGCGATCGGCGCCTCCGTGATGTGGTGCAGCGGCTGCACGATCACCGTCGTGGGGCGCGAGGAGCACGCGCGCGCCGACCGACCGGCGATCTACGCGTTCAACCACACCTCGACGCTCGACGCGTTCACGACGATCTGGCTCACGCCGTCGGGCACCGTTGGCGTCGCGAAGAAGGAGGTCCTCTACTACCCGTTCTACGGGCAAGCGTGGTGGCTCGCCGGGCACGTGCTCCTCGACCGCAGCCGTACGGAGCGCGCGAAGGCCGCGCTGAAGCGGACCGTGGCCTTCCTCCAGCGGCACGCGCTCCACCTCTGCATCCTCCCGGAGGGCACGCGCTCGGAGAGCGGACGCCTGCTCCCCTTCAAGAAGGGCGTCGTGCACATCGCGCTCGACACGCGGCTGCCGATCGTCCCGGTCGTCACGATCGGCCTCCAGAGCGCGTGGAAGAAGGGCTCGCTCCGCATCACGCCGTCGAACGTGATGGTGATCTTCCTGCCGCCGATCTCCACGGCGTCGTGGCGGGAGGAGACCATGGACGCGCACCTCGAGGAGCTCCGCGCGTCCTTCCTCGGCGCGCTCCCGCCCGAGCAGCAGCCCGCCGCGGCGGCCTGACGGCCTCGTGATCCGATCTCGCCCCGGTGGCTATACTCGCGGGATGCTCCGACCGCTTGCGTTCGCCTGTCTGCTGCTCCTCGCCGCCTGCAAGAAGGGCACGACGTCGGAGCCGTGTCACGTCGTGAACACGAGCGCCTCGGGCGCGAAGACGGGCGCGACGACCGCCATCAAGGGCGTCGAGCAGCTCGGCAGCGCCACCGTCGGCCTCGTCGAGGGAGGCAAGGACGAGGCGAAGAGCCGGTGGAAGGAGGGCGGACAGGAGACGAAGCAGACCGCCCGCGAGGGCAAGGCCGAGACGAAGGCCGCGTCCCGGGACAAGCAGTGCCACTGACGTCCGGCGCCTCCGCCGTCCGCTGGGAGACCCTTCCGTTCGCCGACCTCTCGGTCTCGGCGCTCTACGAGGTCCTCGCCCTCCGGCAGCTCGTGTTCGTCGTCGAGCAGACGTGCCCGTACCTCGACTGCGACGGCAAGGACGCGCGCGCGGTGCACCTGCTCGGACGGAGCGAGGGCGGCCGGCTCGTCGCCTACGCGCGTCTCTTCGGCCCTGGAGGAAGCTTCGCGGAGCGGTCCATCGGTCGCGTCGTCACGCATCCGGACGTGAGGCGACAGGGGGCGGGCAAGGCGCTGATGCGGGAGGCGATCGCGCGGACGCGCGCGATCTACGGGGAGGGTCCGATCCGGATCGGCGCGCAGCGGTACCTCGAGCGGTTCTACGGCGAGCTCGGGTTCACCGTCGCGAGCGAGCCCTACGACGAGGACGGGATCCCCCACGTCGAGATGCTCCTCGGGTAGATCAATTGGCCTTGTCCCACTCCCAGCGCACCCCGAGGAGGATCTGCCGGAAGGGGCCCGCGAAGATCCCCTCCGGTCTCCGCGCCGCCACGTACGTCGCGTCGAGGAGGTTCTTCGCCGTCAGCCGGAACGTGAGGCCCGTCCTCTTCATCCGGTAGTGCGCGGTCGCATCCACGATCGTCCGCGCGCCGATGCGGCCCACGCGCGCCGTCACGTCCTCGGCGACCGTGTTGTCGGGATCGGCGTACTGCGAGCCCACGAACGCCCATGCGACCTGTCCTCCGAAGCCGGACGCGTGCTCGACGTCGAGGTTCGCGTTCGCCGAGTGCTCGGGGGCGTACGGGAGGCGGCGGCCGGCGTTCGGTCCGTAGCGGAACGTTGCGAGCGAATACGTGTATCTTACACCAAGATCCACGACGAGCGGCAGATCCAGGAGCTTCTGGAAGGCGATCAGCGCGGCGCTCTCGCCGCCACGGATCATCGTCGCGCCGCCGTCGGTGAGCTGGAGATCGCCCGAGGCCGCTTGCGTCGCGATGACCTGGTTCTGGAAGTTCGACCAGAAGCCGGTCGCCTCGAGCCGCGACCAGCGCGTCGGCTGGAGGCGCGTGCCGAGCTCGTAGTCGATGCTCCGATCTCCCTGGACCTCCGCCGCGACCGCGCGCGGGCTCACCGCCGCCGTCAGGCGCGGCGGGGCGTAGCCGACGTGGAGACCGCCGAAGACGTGCGCGCGGCGCTTGCCGTAGATGGCGCCGATGCCCGGGATCACGCCGGTCGCGCTGCGGCCGCCCTCGAGGTAGACGTCGCGCGCCTGCCCGTCGACGAGCTGCCTCAGGATCCGGCGCGTGTACGCGACGTGCTCCACGCGGATCCCCGGCGTCACGAGGAAGTCGTCGCGGACCGCGATGCGGTCCTGGAGGTAGCCGGCGACCGCGGTGCCGGAGTGGTTCTCCGCGGTCTCGAGCGCGCCGGCGTACGTCTCGAGGTAGCCGCCCTGACGTTGCTCGTATGCGGCGCGCTCGTGGAGGACGCGGCCGCCGACGTCGAGCGTGTGCCCGAGGAAGCCCGTCTTCACCTCGTGGCGGAGCCGCGGCTCGAGCCCGACGACGTCGTAGTCCCGATCGAGGATCGTGTTCGCGTCGCGGAAGTAGATCGCGCCGCCGGGGACCCCTTGGTCCCCCTCGATCCGCGCGTACGTCTCGCCCGGGGTCGGGACGCGCGTGTAGCCCTGTCGTCGCCAGATGCGCGCGGTGCGGTAGGCGTACGCGAGCGTCGTCAGCTTCGTTCGCTCGCCGAGCTCCGCCTCGTGGGTGAGCGACGCGTCGTAGCGATCGAGCACGAGCCGGCTCTGCGGCGAGAGGCTCCTCGTGCGCGGGTCGCGCTGGAACATGCCCGCCGTGAGCCCGACGTCGTCGGAGCCGGCGTCGTCGCGGTGGAAGCCGAGCTTCAGGGTCGCGCGGCCGTTCTCGCCCGTCGCGAACCCGAGCTTCGCGAGCACGTTCGTCGAGTCGAAGCCGAGGCCGCGGAAGCCGTCGCCCCGGCGATGGAGCGCCTGGACGACCCAGCGCGTGTCGCCCACAGCGTCCCCGTAGCTCGCGAGGCCGCGGAGGTAGCCGTACGTCCCTCCGTCGACGTCGGTGACGATGCGTCGATGGTCGGGGGGCGCGAGGGTGAGGAAATTCACCGTTCCCGCCAGCGTCTGCGGCCCGAAGAGGATGTTTCCGCTCCCCTTCACGACCTCGATGCCACGCATCCGCTCGACGGGCGGCGCGTAGTACATGTCCGGCTCCGTGTAGGGGTTCAGCGAGATCGGGACGCCGTCCTCGAGCACGAGCACGCGCCGGCTGCGGCCCGACTCGACGCCGCGGATGGAGATGTCGAGGCGCCCGCCGGCGCCCGGCTCCTGACGGACCTGGACGCCGGGGACGCGGCGGAGCATCTCGCTGATCTCGACCGGGGCAGCCCGGGCGATGTCCTTCGCGCTGACGACGGTGCCGGAGCCGGGGATCTTCTGGAGATCCTCCGCGCGATCCCCGATGACGCGCACCTCCTCGGTCGGAGGCGCGCCCTGCGCGAACGCGACGCGCGAGGCGAAGAGGACCGTGGCGGCGAACGAAGCCGTGGCGCGACGCATGCTCTCAAGGCCTCCTGCAGTAGCCCTGCATGTTGCAGGCGCCGTTGAACGGCGCGACGCAGACGAGGATCGCGTCCTGCGCGGTGCAGCGGAGCGAGCAGTAGCTCGACATCGTGCCCTTGAAGCACACCGCCGAGGCGCACTCCGCGTCCGTCGTGCACGGCTCGGCGAGCGCCTTCTTCGGGGGCTCCACGGGCGCGCCGTCGGCGTCGGCGCCCGCGTCGCCGGGGCTCGGGGGCGGCGCGGCGTCGGGGGCGGGCTCGGTCG
>JALHPN010000251.1 GCA_022842465.1 Polyangiaceae bacterium
AGGCGGCGCGGAGCTCGGTGACCCCGCCGAGCGCGACGTGGGCGGCCTCGGGGAGGCGTCCCTCCGCCGCGCCGTCGCGGCAGGCCGCGAGGACGAGCGCGGTCTTCCCGACACCCGCCGATCCGTGGACGAGGACGACGCGATGCTCGAAGACGAGAGACGCGAGCCGCGCTCGCTCCTCGTCCCGACCGATGAGCACGTCGCCGGCGTCGAACCCCACGCCTCCGCAGGGTACCAGCAACTCACTTCACGAGCGGCGGCGGCTCGTAGATCTTCCGTACGTTGGCGCCGCCGATGAAGGCGTAGGAGCCGACGTTGCCGTAGCCGTAGGCGACGATCCCGAACGGCATGTCGCCCGCCACGCGGTGCGCGCCTTGCGACACCTCGCAGCGGCGTGCCTCGTACGTCTTTCCCTCCAGGGTCCCTGCCGTCTCGACCACGCAGCCGGCGGGGACCTGCCCGTCGATGGTGATCGCCGCACCGAGCGGCGCGGAGAGGACCACGAAGTTCGCGGCCCACGACGTGGGGACGTTGAAGAGGTAGTCGCGCCGGTACTGATCGACCGGGGGGAAGATCGTGAGCGAGGGGTCTCCGCCCCACCTCGGGTTGTACGTGTAGCCCTGGCTCACGAGGATCTGCGCGACGGCGACCGGCTCCGTCGCCTCGACGACGAAGTCGGTCTGCGTCCATGCGTCCTTCACCTCACCCGGCTGGAGCGTGAACTGATCGAACGGCGCGGGCAGCGACGTCCTCACCGTCGTCGGCACCGCGACGCCGAGGAACCGGAGGACGTCGGGCTCCGCGTAGCCGCCGGTCGAGCGGACGGGGCTCCGCGTGACGACGAACTTGCGTCCGTAGGAGGTCACGGGGAGGAGCTGCTCCTCGAGGTGGTCCGTGCAGCACTTGCTGCTCTCGCTCGTGTGGTCCGGCGGCAACGGGTACTTCGCGTCGACCGCGCCCGGCGCGATGCCGCGCTCTCCGCCGGTGAACACGGCGACGGGTCCGCTCGACTCGACCACGGTGCCGGTCATGTCGCCGGGGAGACCGTCCGACTCGAGGTTGAGGACGTCGAAGGGACCGAGCACGGCCTCGACGATCTCCCCCTTCTTCTTGGCCGGGATCGTGGTGCCCGCGCCGACGATGGCGTTCCCGAGCTGCACCTTCACGAGCGTGCCCGCCTCGGTGCCGACGATCGTGACGTACGAGTGATCGGGGATGCCCGGGATGACGGGCAGCCCGGGCAGTGTGATCGCGTTCGCCGTCGGCCAGCCGAGGACCCGGTAGACGCTGCCGAGCGCGTTCTTCGGGAGGAGGAGCGACGCGTCGTTGGAGAAGGCGTTCCTCAGCGTGTTGAACTGGTAGACGACGACGGGCGAGTCGGTCCGGATCCGGAACGCGTTCGACGTGAGCGCCGTGTGCGTCCCGTTGTTCGCGGACGTCGAGCCGTCGACCTCGCGCGTCGGGAGCTGCATCTCCTTCAGCTCGCCGGGGGCGAGCGTCACCGTCGTCACGAACTTGATCTGCGGGGGCGCGCCCGGCGGCGCGTCGTTCTGCTCGACGACGACCTGCGCGGGTCCCTGCCCGAAGTTCGAGATGACGATGCCCCACGGCGCGGCGGACGCGTCGTTCGCCTGGCTGTACTCGTTGTCGAGATCGACCGCCCAGAACTCGCAGCCGACGTTGGTGGGCTGGTTCTCGGCGGCCTGACACCCCGAGGCGCACGCGCCGCCCTGACAGAAGTTCCCCGTGTCGTCGCAGCTCTTCACGAACGCCCCGACGCCGCCGTCGGCCGAGCACTCGTGCACGTCGTTGCCGACGCACGTCTTGCCTCCGGCAGAGCACCCTTGCGCGTCGACGAAGCCCCCGCTGCTCGCGCCCGAGGACGAGCCCGGCTCGTTCGGGCTCACCCCGAAGCCCTCGCGGCGCTCCGAGCCACACGCCACGATGAGGATCATCGCTCCCAGACCACTGAGCACAGCTCGACGCATGGCGGAGGTTGCTAGCAGAGCAACGCCCCCTCCCTACATCTTTCTGCGTCTTACAGACTGCCGCGAGACCCCTACGTCGACCTACGCGCTACCACAACTTCTTACCCAGGATGCCGCCGCCCCCGTCGTCGGGCTTCGCGTTCATCCGCCGCTCCGCGATGCGGAGGAGGCGCTGCGCGTCGAGGTTCGAGGGGTCGAGCTTCACGGCGCGCGCGAGGAGCTTCACGGCCTGGACCACCTCGTCGTCCAGGAACGCCATGTCGCCCGCGACGTAGAACCCGAAGGCGAAGTTCGGGTCCGTCTTCACCGCCGCGAGCGCGATGCGCGCGATCTCGGACCGCTCCATCTTGTGCGGCGGCTCGTTCGACCGCGCGCGGACGACCGCCCACTTCGCGTAGAGCTTGTACTCGTCGGAGCTCGGGAGGAGCTGCGCGGCGCGCTGGAGGGCCTCGACCGCGGCGGGCCAACGACCCGCCTTCACCAGCGTCAGCCCCTCCTGGTACGCGCGCTCGGCGAGGAGCTTCGCCTCGTGCTCGCTCGCGGGATTGCGCTCCTTGTCGGGCTTCACGCGGTGGCTCTCGAGCGCCGCGAGGATCTGCGAGGCGCGCGTCTTCTGCAGCGGACGCCGGAGGGGAGCCCCGCCGGTCGGGTCGAGCGGCGAGGTGTTGTAGCGGGCCGATGCCGGGACGGTGGGGTTCCCGTGCGGGCCGAGCCCCGGCGTGCTCGAGGGGGGGACGTTCGCCGGCGTCGTCGGCCGCGCGTTCGGGCTCGCGCTCACGGTCGGCGGCGGGGCGAGCGGGACGAACGGCGTCGCCGTGCGACCGAGCGGCGCGGGCCGCGGATCGACATCGAGCGGCGTCGTGTTGCGGCGCGAGCTCGCGGGCGCCGGCACGGGCGCGACGACCGGGATCGGCTTCCCCATCGCGGCCGCGATCGCGGCGAGCGGGATCGGCTGGAGCGGCGTCGCCGGACGGCCGATCGTCGCGACGCCGTCCGCGGGGGTCGTCGGCCGGCCGAACGTGACGACGCCCCCGCGCTTCTGCACGCTCGCGTCGGTGATGGCGCGCGCGATCGCCAGCGCCGCGGTGATCGCCGGTCCGTCGACTTCCTGCGCCTCCTGCCCGGCGAGGATGTCCAGCGTCGTTCGCTTGCCGTCGAAGCACGCCGCGAAGGCGCGCTCCGGCGCGGAGAGATCGAAGCGATGGGCCGTCTCCGTGCTGCTCTCGGTCAGGACCATCGGGGCCTGCTCGATGCGCTTCAGCGCGAGCTCGCTCTTGTCCTCGTCGTCGAGCCAGCGGAGTGCGGACAGGAGGAGCGCCTCGACCTTCATCGGGAAGTTCCCGACGTCGTCGAGCCGTGACTCGGAGTCCTCGAAGGCCCACGTCACCTGCGGACGCTGGAAGCACCGGACGATCTTCCAGCGGACCTGGTCGGCGAGCGCCTTCATCACCTGCGCCTCGGTCATGTACCCGAGCTCGACCGCCACCTCGCCGAAGCGGAGCTGCTCGTTCAGGACGAGCGCGTCGGTCATCTTCGCGATGATCTCCGCGTGCTGCTCGGAGGTGAGGATCTTCTGTCGGACGAGCAGCCGCCCGAGCGACTCGCCCGCGCTCCCCTCCTCCGCGAACACGGGGACGCCCCCCTTCAAGTAGACGAAGGTCGACGCCCCGTCGGCCTCGACGGTGAGGACGCCGGTCCGGCGCCCTTCTCGGAGCGCCAGGAGCGATCGGACGAGCGCAGAGCAGCTATGCATCGATGAAGGGATGAGAGTGAGGCCCCCGCCGTCGCTCACGTGTCATCGACTCCCCCGAGCGTACCCGAGGACGGCGAACACCGCCACGCGCTCGCCCGCCACAGGCGCCGCTTTACGCCCACAAGTCGGGGCGCTAGACCGGCTCCCGGCATGTCCTCCGACCCGACCCGCTCCCCCGACGCGCACCCCCACTCCGCCGAAGACGCGCTCATCGCCGTCCGCCGCGGGAAGGCGGCGAAGCTGCGCGCGCGGGGCGAGAACCCGTTCGCGAACGACGTCGCGCCCCGCGCGGGTGGCAAGACGCTCGACATCGAAGAGGTCCGTGCGCTCGCGAGCGCAGGCCGTACCGCGGACGGAAAGTACCAAGACGACAAGGTGAAGGAGGCCGCCTCCGGGCAGGTGGTCCATGTGCGCGGACGCGTCGTCGCGCACCGCTCCACCGGGGGTCTGTCCTTCCTGCGGCTCCGCGACCGTACGGGGGAGATCCAGCTCCTCGTCAGCGAGGCCTCGCTCGGGGCGACGTACGCCCTCCTCGAGGAGATCGACCTCGGCGACTTCGTCGAGGCGGAGGGCTCGGTCGCTGCGAGCAAGCGCGGCGAGCTCTCGATCGAGCCGTCCCGCGTGCGGATCCTGACGAAGGCGTTCCGGCCGCCGCCCGAGAAGTGGCACGGCCTCCAGGACGTCGAGACGCGCTACCGGCAGCGCTACGTGGACCTCGTCGCGAACCCCCACGTGGCGGACGTCTTTCGCGCCCGCAGCCACATCGTGCGTGCGACGCGGCGCGTGCTCGACGACGCCGGCTTCCTCGAAGTCGAGACGCCGACGATGCACACGCTGGTCGGCGGCGCGGCGGCGAAGCCGTTCAAGACGCACCACAACGCGCTCGACATGGAGCTCTTCATGCGCATCGCGCCAGAGCTCTACCTGAAGCGCCTCCTCGTCGGCGGCCTCGAGCGCGTCTACGAGATCGGGCGCTGCTACCGGAACGAAGGCATCTCGACCCGGCACAACCCCGAGTTCACGATGCTGGAGTACTACTGGTCGTACGCGAACTACGAAGACCTCATGAACTTCACGGAGGTCCTCCTCCGATCGATCGATCGCGAGCTCGAGAAGGCGATGCCGGAGGCGCACGCCCGCTGGAAGGGGGAGCGGCCCTTCACCTTCGAGGAGCCCTTCGCCCGCATCCCGATGGACGACGCGGTCGCGAGCGCGGCGCGCGCGACGAAGATCCCGGCGTGGGTGGAGGCGGCCGACAAGGACGGGGGCACGGGCCTCCTCCGCCTCCTCGGCAAGGACTTCGGCGAGCACATCAAGGAGTGGGCGAAGGCGTCTCCCCGCGCGAAGGGCCTCGACTGGGGCAATTTCCGCAAGGGCTGGATGAAGTGCGAGAACAACGGCGAGCAGCTCTTCGCCGCGTACGAGTATCTCTGCGAGCCGTTCCTGACCGAGGACTACAAGGCGGCCGACGGCAAGCGGAGCCTCCCCGTCTTCGTCATCGACTACCCGTTCGAGGTCTCGCCGCTCGCGCGCAGGAATGACGAGCACCCCGAGCTCGTCGACAGGTTCGAGCTCTTCGTCCACGGGCGCGAGCTCTGCAACGCGTTCAGCGAGCTGAACGATCCCGACGACCAGGCCGAGCGATTCAAGGACCAGGTCCGCAAGAAGGCGGCCGGCGCCGAGGAGACGATGGACTTCGACGAGGACTACGTCCGCGCCCTCGAGCACGGCATGCCGCCCGCGGCGGGCTTCGGGATGGGCATCGATCGCCTCGCGATGATGCTGACGAGCTCCCCTTCGATCCGTGACGTCGTCCTCTTCCCCTTGCTGCGCCCCGAGTCACACGGATGAGCAGCCTCCGCGCGCAGCGGCTGGTCCTCGGGCTCGTCTTCAGCGTCCTGCCCTTCGCGATCGCCTTCGTCCACTGGCGTTGGGACCTCGACCGCACGACCTTCGCGTACCTCACGTCGAACGGGCTCGCGTTGATCGGCCTCTGGTTCTTCCTCCTCGCCGGCCTGTCGGGGAGCAAGGGTGCCGGCTCTCTGCGTGAGGCGCTCGCCGCACGTGCGAGGACGGTGAAGGCCTGGGTCAGCGAGGGGATCGATCAGCCTTGGTCGATCGGCGAGGCCATCGGCGTCGCGCTCCGATCCTTCTGGGCGCGGCCGGGTGTGGCCGGTGGGTTCGCTGCCTTCTGGATGGCTACCCTCGGCGCGCTCGCGGCGACGGCGTTCGCGGCGTTCCGCGCGCTCCCCCCGGTGCCGAGCATCGAGCGTCTCTGGGGCGCCGACCCCGGTGCGGCGGCGACGAAGGTGACGAGCCAGCCGCTCACCCTGAAGCTCCTCATGGCGCGGGACTTCCCCCCGGGCTGGAACCCCGTCACCCCGCAGGTCGTCGCGCTCCTCGTCGGCGGCGCTGCCGTCACGGTCCTCGTCTTCACGCTGGCGACGACCCACCTCGCGGAGCGTTCGCTCGCCGCCGTGCGCGGTGAACCGGTGCGGAGCGGCGCGTTCCTGCGCGCGCTCGCTCGTACGCCGAACGTGCTCGTCCTGCACTTCGTTTCCGTCGTGCTGGTGGCAGCGCCGGTCGGCTTGAACATCCTCTCGGCGTCCGCGCCGACGATCTCGAGCTTCTTCGTCGTCACGCTGAGCCTCGTGTCGCTCGGCTCGGTGCTCCTCGCGACGACGCGCCTCGCCTACGGCGTGTTCTTCGTCGTCGACGAGGACGCGTGGTTCGGCAGGGCGCTCGCCAAGAGCTGGCGCGTCACGGGTTCGTACTGGATCGGCATCGTGATCCTCGGCCTCGCGCTCACGCCGGTGGCCCTCCTCGGAACGGGGAGCGTGCTCCTCCTCGCCGTCGCGGTGCCGTTCGTCTACCTCGCCCTCGCGTTCACCTATGTGCGCGCGACGGGGCGGAACGAGCTGCCATGGCTCGCCGCCGACTTCGCGACGAAGTCGGTGCGCCTCTACCTCGGCGTGACGTTCGCGGTGCTCATCGCCCTCTTCGTCGGCTTCGCCGGGTGGGTCAGCACGTTGCCGACGATGCGCGGCTCGGCCTGGTCGATCCGCGACACGATCATCCGCGCGAGCGCGATCCTCACCGGCGTCGGCGCCGTGATCGTCGCGCTCGCCTTCGTGCTGCCGTACCTCCTCGACGCGCTGGAGGGGAAGCGCTTCTCCTCCTTCGTCGCCGCGCGGCACGTGCGCTCGCCGAAGAGCGGGTTTCTCACCGTCATCAGCATCCTGTCGATCTGCGGCGTCGCGATGTCGTCCTGCTCGCTCTCCTCGGTCGTGAGCGTGATGGGCGGCTTCAGCGCCGACCTGAAGCGCAAGATCCTCGGCAACAACGCGCACATCGTCGTCGACATGACGGCGGGCACGTCGTTCGGCGACTACGAAGGCGCGGTCGAGAGGGTCCGCGCCGTCCCGGGCGTGAAGGGCGCGATGGCGGTCGTCCACGGCGAGGTGATGGCCTCGAGCGCCTCGAACATCGCCGGCGTGATGGTGAGCGGCGTCGATCCGCAGGCGATCGCGAAGGTGAACGATCTCCAGTCGAGCCTCGAGGTCGGCAAGCTCGACTACCTCGAGCACCCCGAGAAGCTCACGCACCTGCCGGCGAACGAGCCGATCGGCATCGGGCCGGGCGGCGAGCAGTACTTCAAGCAGTCTGAGCTCACGCCCCTCACCGACGACCTCGACGAGAGCGTCCGCAAGGTTCTCCTCGACAAGCCCGATCGCCCCGGCATCATCCTCGGGCGCGAGCTCGCGAAGACGCTCCACGTCTACGTGGGGGACGAGGTCACGCTCGTCTCCCCCCTCGGCGATCTCGGTCCGATGGGCGTCCTCCCGCGGACGAAGAAGTTCCGGGTCGCCGGCGTCTTCTACAGCGGCATGTACGAGTACGACGCGACCTACGTGTACACGATGCTCGACGTGGCGCAGGACTACTTCCAGAGCCCGGACAAGGTGTCGTCGATCGAGATCAAGGTCGAGGACGCAGAGCGCGCCGACCTCGTCGCGCCGCTCGTGACGGAGGCCCTCGGCCGCCCGGATCTGCGCGTGCGCGACTGGCGCGAGATCAACAAGAACCTCTTCAGCGCGTTGAAGCTCGAGCGGTTCGCGACGTTCGTGATCTTGCTCATCGCGATCATGGTCGCGAGCTTCTGCATCGTCTGCACGCTGCTCTTGATGGTGACCGAGAAGGGGAAGGAGATCGCCATCCTCAAGGCGATCGGCGCGAGCGACAGCGCCATCCTCCGCATCTTCATGATCGAGGGGATCATCATCGGCGCGATCGGGACGGTGTTCGGCGTCGCGACGGGCCTCTCCGTCTGCGCAGGCCTCCAGTGGTTCGGCCTCCGGCTCGACCCCGAGGTCTATTACATCGACAAGCTGCCGATCACCGTGAACCCGTGGGACTTTCTCGCCGTCGCAGCGGCGGCGCTGACGATCTGCACGCTCTCGACGCTCTACCCGGCCTACGCGGCGTCGCGCCTCCGGCCCGTGGACGGGCTCCGCTACGAGTGAAGCTCAGCCCAGCATCGCCCGGAGCCTTGCCGCCGCCTCGGCATCCATCTCCGTGAGCAGCGCGAGCTGCTTCCTCGCCGCCTCGGGGTTCCCGAGCCGCGCGTAGCAGACCCCCAGCTCGAACCGCAGGCTCGCGTCGTTCGGCGCGAGCACGACCGCGTGCTGGTACGGGTCGACGGCGTCCGACCATCGCTCGAGGCCGAAGTACGCCGTCGCGGCCTTCCTCCACGGCTCTATCTCGTCCGGATCGAGCGCGGCGAGCGCGAGGTAGCTCTTCGCCATCCCGTCGAGGCGCCCGAGCCGCTCGAGGGTGCGGGCGCGGTTCGCGTGCACGTGAGCCTCGTTCACGCCGCGCGCGATCGCGTGGGCGTACTCCTGCTCCGCTCTTTCCCAGCGCTCGAGCTTCTGGAGCGCGAACGCGAGCGCCGCGCGGAGCGCGCCTTCGTCGGGCTCGCGATCGACGGCGGCGTCGAGCGCCTCGGCGGCGCCCTCGAAGTCCCCCAGCGTGAGGAGCGACATGCCGAGCGCGTGGCTCGCGCGAGCCAGCGTGGCATCGAGCACGAGGGCGCGGCGGAGGAGCGTCACGCTCTCGGCCGTGCGCTTCGCCTTCTGGTGGGCTATGCCGGCGCGGAGGTGGACTGCGGCGTCCTCGGGCACGAGCGGGGCGAGCGTCGCGTAGGCGTCGCTCGCTTCGCGGAAGCTCTCGAGCGCGTCGTACGCCGTCGCGAGCGCGGACCACGCCTCGGCGTCCGTCGGCACGGCCGTGACGATCTCGCGGAGCGGGGCGATCGCCTCTCCGGTACGCCCGAGCGCTCGTCGCGTGCGCGCGAGGCCGAGCAGCGCCGCCCGGCGCGCCGGCCCGTCGAGCACGGCGCTCGCCGCCTCATAGGCGCGCGTCGCCTCGTCCATGCGAGAGAGCGAGACGAGCAGGTCTCCTCGGAGGAGGAGCGACGGGCCGTGACCGGGGTCCTTCGCGAGCCCCTCGTCGAGCGCAGCGAGCGACGACGGCAGCCCTTCTTTCGCCTCGCAGAGGAGCGACGCGAGCTCGAAGTGATCCTCGACCGTCGTGGCGATGGGGGCGAGCGCGCGCGCGGCGGCTTCGGGCCGCCCCGCCTCGCGGTGGAGACGCACGGCGAGACGCATCCCGTCCACCTGCGTCGCGTCGGCCTCGTATGCGGCCTCGAGCGCGGTGACCGCGTCGTCTACCCGGCCGATGTCGGCGAGCGCGACGCCGAGAGCACGACGGAAGCCCGCGCGCTCGGGGTGACGATCGAGCACCTCCTCGAGCGCAGTGACGAGCTCCGGGCGCTTGTCACCGATCTCACAGATCATCACGAGCTCGGCGAGCGTCGCCGCGTCGTCCGGATCGTGGGCGAGCACGCGCGCGTGGGCGCGGATGGCCTCTCCGAACGCCCCCGCGCGCGTCGCGGCGCGGGCGAGCGCGCGTTGGGCCGTGGAGACATCGGGCCTCTTCCGCGCCGCGATCGCGTAGGCCGAGGCCGCCTCGGCATGCTTGCCGAGTGCCTCGTACGCCTGGCCGATCCCGAGGTCCACCGTCTCGTCCTCGGGACGCACCTTTCCGAGCTCGCGGTAGGCGAGGACAGCGTCGTCGTGACGAGCGAGCTTCGCGTAGCCGCGCGCGAGGCGCTCGAGAGCATCGGCGAACTCGGCGCGGAGCGACGTGGCCCTCCGGAAGGCGTGGACCGCGGCCTCGACCTTCCCGCTCGCCTCCAGCGCGAGGCCGAGCTGATGGTGAGCGTCGGCGCTGTCGGGAGCGAGCGCGACGGCCCGCTCGAACCTCGCCTTGGCCTCGTCGGGTCTCCGGAGGAGACGGAGCGCGAGGCCGAGCTCGAGCTGCGCCTCCGCGTGCGCACCGTCGACCGCGAGGGCGCTCTCGAGCACCTCGCGCGCCTCCTCGACGCGGCTCGCACGGGCGAGCGCGAGGCCGAGGCTCCTCCGCGTCTCGACGTCGTCGGGCGCGAGCCAGCGCGCGCGCTCGAGCGCCGTGGCGGCTTCCGCGGCCTGTCCGAGGCGAAGCGCAACGATGCCGCGCATCTTGTGGAGACGCACGTCGTCGCTCTTCGTCGCGAGCTCCGACGCGAGCGCGCGCGCGGCCTCGTCGAGGCGTCCCGCGGCGAAGAGCGCCTCGACCCGGCCGGCGAGGGCGGAGGCATCGTCCGGGCGGAGCTCGGCCGCGCGTCCGAAGGCGCGCGCTGCATCCTCGTGCCGTCCGAGCGCCTGGAGGCAACGGCCGCGGAGCTCGTGGAGCTCCGCATCGTCGGGTACCAGCGCGAGGGCGCGGTCCGCCGCGGTCATGGCGTCGGCGTGGCGGGAGAGCGCCACGCGCACGGTGGCCAGCGCGCGGAGCGCCTCCACGTCGTCCGGGCGAGTGAGCAGGAGCTCCTCGTAGGCGAGCGCGGCCTCGTGGTGTCGGCCGAGCGTGCGCTCGGCGTCGCCGATGGGCTTCTGGAGCGCCGTTCGCGTCGGCTCGATCACGAGCGCGGCCCGGAGCGCGCGGACAGCGCCTTCGTGTCGACCTGCGCGGGCGAGCGCAGCGCCGAGCTCGGCCTGCGTGCCGGCGTCGCCGGGGCGCAGGGCCGCGGCGCGCTCGAGGGCCGCGAGGGCCCGTTCGTGGTCGCCGAGGGTGCGGAGGAGCGTGCCGAGGCGGAGCCAGGCCTCGGCGTCTGCCCCGTCGCGTGCGGTGACGCGCTCGAGGCGCGCCACGGCGTCTCGGGTGCGCCCCAGGCGCTCGTACGCGCGCGAGAGCGGGAGATCGATCTCCGGGCTCTCGGGAAGGACGATCTGGGCGTGCTCGAGCGCGAACGCCGCGTCGCCCACGCGATCGAGCGCGAGGTACGTCACGCCGAGCTCGACGTGCGCCTCCAGCAGCGTGTCACGTAGGCGCGCAGCCTCTTCGAACGCCGTCGCCGCGTCCGCGTGGCGACCGAGCGACCGCAGCGCGCGCCCGAGGGCGAGGGCGTGAGCCGGCTCGCGTGATAGGGCGAGAGCCTCCTGCCACGAGGCGGCCGCGTCCTCGTCGCGTCCGCCGCGCGCGAGGAGCTCCGCGCGCCCCACGTGGGCCTCGAGCCGGAGCGCTCCGTCGCTCGAGGTCGTCGCCGCTTCGAACGCGCGGAGCGCCACGGACGCATCGCGCGTCTCGACGCCTGCCTTCGCGAGGAGGAGCTGCGCGTCGGCGCGCGAAGGGGCGGCCGACGTGGCCCGGAGGAGCGACTCCTTGGCGAGGGCCCACTGGCCGAGTCGCGCCTGCGCACGCCCGAGGTCGAACGCGACGTCGGCGTCGCCCGGCCTCATGCGCACCGCGACCTCGAGGGCGGAGCGCGCCTCCTCGTGACGCTCGAGGCGGAGAAGCGCGCGCCCGAGCGCCGCGAAGAGCGCCGGATCCGTCTTCTTCGTCTCGCACGCCGTCCGGAGCGGCGCGACCGCGTCCGCGTCGCGTCCCATACGCACGAGGATCAGGCCGAGGGCGGCGTGTCCGTCGGCGAAGGTCGGATCCGCAAGGACGCTCGTCTCGTACGCGCGAAGGGCCTCGGCGTCGTCCTTCGCCCCCTCGGCCGCGCGCGCGAGGGCCTTCCACGTGTCGACCGATGCGGCGTCGAGCGCGACGCTCCGGCGGAGCGCGTCGCGCGCCTCCGCGAAGCGCTCGAGCAAGAGGAGGGCGTCGCCGAGCTCGTGGAACGCCGCGGCGTCGCCGGGCGCGAGCTCGGTCGCACGCACGAGCGGCGGGATCGCGTCGGCGAGCTTGCCGGCCTTCCTCCGCAGCACACCGAGCCTCCCGCTCACGGCGCGGTCTCGGGGAAACGCCTCGGCCGCCGCCTCGTAGGCGCGGAGGGCGGCGTCCACGTCGCCCGCGGCATCGTGCAGATCTCCGAGCGCGGCGTGCGCGGCGGCGAAGGTCGGATCGATCTCGAGCGCGCGCTCGTAGGCCTGCGCGGCGAGCGGGTCCTGGAGCCTCGTACGCACCTCGGCGAGCTTCTTCCACGTCGCGATGTGGTCCGGAGCGAGCTCGACGACCTTCTCGAAGACGTCGCGCGCGAGGGCCGTTCGCCCCGCCGCGTCGTAGGCGAGGCCGAGGTGATGCAGGACGTCCACGTCGTCGGGCTTCTGCTCGTCGGCGCGCTCGAGCGCGGTCACCGCCGCCGCGATCTCGCCGAGGGCGAAGCGCGCCTTGCCGAGCGCGGCGTGGAG